>JBAZYX010000072.1:0-21185 GCA_041659105.1 Acidimicrobiia bacterium | reverse complement strand
GCGTCGTGCGCTCGGCCTCCGTGACGGCGGCTGCGTCGAACCCGGCTGCACCACCCCCGCCCACTGGTGCGACGCCCACCACAAGACCCACTGGACCCACCACGGCGAGACGAACCTCCCCAACCTCGAGCTCAGATGCCGAAGACACCACCTCCAACAACACCAACGCGACCACGAAGCCCGCACGCGAAGGCGCGAATGACGGCGCCGGGCTCAGCCCTCCGGCTGGAAGCTCTCCAAGCGGGCGATGCAGTCTGCGGTGCACTTGGGGATCGAGGTCATCCACGTACCGCCGGCGATGCCGTCGTCGCCCGCGTTCTTCAGCGCGCGCTTGATCAGCAGCGAGGTGGCGGCCGCCTCCTTGTAGCGGATGAGCGCGTGGAACCACTCGAGGTTCGCGGGCTCGACGCCCGACTCCGCGACGTACGCGTCGAGCAACGCCACCGCGGTGGGCATGCCGGTCGGCCCCGGGTTGCTCGCCATCGGGTGCTCGGCCTCCTCGGTGAAGAAGAGGAACCAGGCGAGGTCGAGCCGGGGGTCCGACAGCGACCAGATCTCCCAGTCGATGAGCGCGGCCACGTCGCCCCCGGCGCAGAGCATGTTGCCGAGGCGGTAGTCGCCGTGGCAGATCGCGTCGGGGAGCGCCGGCGGCATCGTCGCGAACAGCAGCGCCTCGGCTTCCTGGTAGCGCGCGCTCATGCGCTCGTCGACCGTCTCGAACGCGCGGGTCCACCGCTTGATCTCGTCCTCGAGCGACGTGCGCTTCTCCGCGCCCAGTCCCACCACGTCGGGATCGACCCGGTGCAGCGCGGCCAGCATCCGCGCCGCGGCGAACGCCCGGTCGGGAACGAGCGGCATCACCTCGGGGGACGGCGCCTCCAGCAGCGGCTCGAGGCACTCGCCCGGCACCACGTTCATCGCGTGGAACGGCGGGACCTCCGGCGGATCGCCGTCGTCCTCGAAGTAGACGGTGGGGACGCGCACGCCCGGCGCGCCGGCGAGCGCCCGCATGAGGCGGGCCTGCCGGGCGACGTCGCGGTTGCGCACGGGCTCCAGCCCGGGCGGTGCGACCTTCAGCACGATGCGCTCCCCCGCGGCCGGCCCGCCCTCCACCATCCCGGTGAAGGTCAGGCTCGACGAGCCGCCGGTGAGCGTCTGCACGTCCACGATCGCGGTGCCGGGTGCCCAGTCCTGGGCCGCGGCCGTGGCGCGCGCCGCCAGCTCGTCGAGATCGAGCTCGCCGGCCATGGTCAGCCCTCCCCGTGCTCGATGTGGGCCTGGATCGCGTTGCCCGTGTCGTCGATCCAGCCCTTGCTCTTCGCGAAGCCGAGCATCGCGGCGAACCGGTCGTCCCAGTCGTCACCGACGCGGCCCGCGGCCATGCGCCGCACCGCGTCGATCGTCACCAGCGCGTGGTCGCCTTCGAGCCGACCGGCCGCGGCGTCGACCAGCGCGCCGAACACCCGGGCGAGGTCGTTGCCGCCCACCACCGTGAGGTGGAAGCGGGCGCAGTCGTCGGGCTCCTCGAGCGTGACGACCGGCGGTTGCGCGTTGACGTCGACCTGCACGAACACGGCGGCTCCCGGTGGGGCGGCGAGTGGGGCGAGTGGGGCTTGGAGCAGTGGCTACGAGTTGGTGTCGAGCGCCTCGCGCACCGCGGCCCCGAAGGTGGCGGCGATGATCCGCTGGCCCTCGTCGCCGGGGTGCACGCCGTCGGCCAGGTGCTCGGCCTGGATCACGGGCTCGCCGAGGACGAGCGACATCAGGGTGTCGCCCGCGTCGATCTGCTCGCGGGTGACCTCCTCGATCACCGCCCGCAGGTCGGCGAGGGTGGCCCCGAGCGCGTTGGCCGTGGCCTCCGCGTCGGGGCGGATCACCGGGCTGCACACCACGATCGGGATGCCGGGGTGGCCGGCCCGCACGAGCGTGAGGAACGCACGCGTGTTCTCGCGCATCTGCCCGGCGCTGTGCTGGATGCGGGTCCAGCAGTTGGTGCCGTGCGAGATCGAGATCACGTCGGCCGCGACGCCCGCGATGTGCTCGGCCGAGACGATCTCGCCCCGGGCCGAGCCCGCGTACCCGAGGTTGACGGCGTCGAGGCCGAACACGCGCCCGGCAACCGCCGGCCACGCACCCGCCGGGCCCGACGCGATCCAGCCCTCGGCGATCGAGTCGCCGTAGCAGAGCCAGCGCGGCTGACCGGGCGCGGGCTCGATGCTCCCGTCGACCGCGCGGATCGCGTCGACGGTCGGCTTCATGCCCTCGGGCAGGTAGACGATCGCGCGGTCGCCGCCGCCGACCACGGACAGGCGCACGGTGCCGGACCCGAGCACGGCCGGCTGCTCGTCCACGACGGCGTCGTCACGGACCACGGTGAAGAACTTGCCCGCGCCTTCGCCCCGGTACCCGAAGTCGTCGGTCTCGGTGCGGTAGTCGAGCTCGATCGCGGTGGCGTCACCCACGAGCTCCAACCGCACGCCCACCGGCAGCTGGGCGGTCCCCCACGTGTCGATCGGCAGCCGGGCGAAGTCGGCCGGGTTCGCCCGGGGATAGGACGCCCCGGCTCCCGCCGGCCACGCGCAGCCCCGGACGAACGGCTCCACCGCCGGCGCGCGGCCCTCGCCGTCGCCGACGTCGCCGCCTCGTCCCACTTCCACGTTCGCCATCGTCTACAGCCCGTCCATCGGGTACGGGAACTTCGCCCCGACCCCGCCGTCGACCGAGAGCGTCTGCCCGGTGACGTAGCCCGCGAGGTCCGAGGCGAAGAACAGCAGCGCCGACGCGATGTCCTCGGGGAGGGCCACGCGCCGCAGGGGCGAGTTCTCGCTGTTGCGCTCACGACCCTCGTCGCCGAGGTACCCCGACACCCGTGGGGTCCACACCACACCCGGCGCGACGGCATTGACCCGGATGCCCATCGGCCCGAGCTCCACCGCAGCCGTGCGCACCAGCGACATCAGCCCGGCCTTGGCCGCGCCGTACGCCGCGTGCCGCGGCGCCGACGTGATGCCCGAGACCGAGGCGACGAACACCATCACGCCACCGTGGTCGGCCATCGCCTTGGCGCCGTACTGCATCGCGAGGAACGCGTGGCGCAGGCTCATGTCGAAGTGCCAGTTCCAGTCGTCGTCGGTGAGGTCGAGCAGGTCGACGAACCGCGAGATGCCCACGATGTCGACGAAGCCGTCGACGCCCCCGAGCTCGCGCGTCGCGTCGGCGAACATGCGCTCCACGTCCTCGCGCTTGGTCGCGTCACCGGACCACGGCGTCCCGCCGACCTCGGCCGCGATGTCGGCCGCGAGGTCCGGGTCGACGTCCACCGTGAGCAGCCGGGCGCCGTTCGCCGCGAGGGCGTGCGAGGTCTGCCGGCCGATCCCCTGGCCCGCGCCGATCACCACGAAGCGGCGGCCGTCGAGGCGGAGCCGGTTCGCGTAATCGGGGACGGGCGTGTCGTCGAGACGGGTCATGGGCGGTCCTCCGCAGTCGGGCGCGTCGCCGGAGTGACGAGCGGGGGAACGGTAGGGTGCCCCGAGCCGCAGCGTCCAACGCGCACGGGCCCGGGCGAGCCGGCGGTCACGAAGGGGGAGCACGATGATCACGCCGGCCGACGCGTCCCTTGCCGGCAAGACGGCGATCGTCACCGGCGCCGCCCGCGGCATCGGCCGGGCGATCGCGCTGGGCCTCGCGAGCTTCGGCGCCGACGTCGCCATCTGTGACCGCGACGAGTCGAGCCAGGCCGAGACGGTCGCCCTGCTCGAGGGGATCGGCCGCCCCCCGCTCGTCGAGGTGCTCGACGTGCGCGACCCCGACGCCGTGCAGACCTTCGTGGGGCGGGTCGTCGACGCCCGCGGCCAGGTCGACGTGCTCGTGAACAACGCCGCGGGCACGTTCTACGCCCACTTCTTCGACACGAGCCCCAAGGGCCAGGCGACGATGGTCGACGAGAACTTCGTCAGCGTCACCCACTGCATCCGGGCCGCGGTGCCCGTGATGCCCGCGGGCGGGTCGATCATCAACGTCACGTCGATCGAGGCCCACCGCGCCGCCCCCGGGTTCGGGGTGTACGCCGCGATGAAGGCCGCCGTCACCAGCCTCACGAAGACGCTCGCGCTCGAGCTTGCCCCCCGGGGCATCCGGGTCAACGCGATCGCGCCGGACGCGATCCGCACCCCGGGCGACGAAGGCCTCGCGGAGTCGGTCACCCAGGGCGACACCCAGGCCTACGGGCGCAAGGTGCCCCTCGACTGGGGCGAGACCGACGACTGCGCCGGCGCGGCCGTGTACCTCGCGTCGCGCCTGTCGAAGTGGGTCACGGGCACGGTGCTGCACGTCGACGGCGGCTCGCTCGCGTCGTCGGGCTGGATCCGGCGCGACGACGGCACGTACGAGCCCTGATGCCGGGCGCGTCCGCCGGGGAGCGGGCGGCTCCGTGACCGACATGTCGCGGCGCCCGCTCGAGTTCGAGATCGCGCTCCCCGAGCTCGAAGCAGCGCTCCCCGGGCCGGCGCCCGGCGAGCTCGCCCCCGAGCCCGGCGTCCGGACCCATCCCTTCCGGGCCTTGCACCACCGCGAGTTCGCGCTCCTCTTCTCCGCGTCCAGCATCGGCGACATCGGCTACTGGATCTCGTTCGTCGCGTTGCAGGCCTACATGGCCGACATCACCGACAAGTCGGCGACCTGGCTCGGGATCCTCTTCTTCGCCAACTTCATCCCCATGCTGCTCTTCGCGCCCGTGGCCGGTGTGGTGGCCGACCGGATGGACCGCAAGCGGCTCCTCGTGCTCATCCGGGTCGCGATCGCCGGCATCGGCACCCTGATGGCCGCGCTCATCCTCGCCGACGTGGCGACGCCCGTCATCGTCGTGATGGTGGCGTTCGCCCTCGGCACCACCTACGGGTTCCTCGGGCCCACCCAGTCCGCCGCGGTGGCCAACACCGTTCCCCAGGCGGACCTGCTCAGCGCGGTGTCGATGTCGTCGGCGGGCAACAACTTCTGCCGCATCGCCGGTCCCGCGCTCGGGGCGCCGATCCTCGCGATCTGGGGCGCGGGCTGGTCGTTCGCGGTGTACGCGGCGTCGAGTGCGCTCGTCGCCGCGCTGCTCCTCCCGATCCGCCTGAGCTCCCATCTCGACATCCACTCCGAGCACAGCGCGTGGAGCCGGATGAAGGACGGGCTCCGCCACGCGCGCGAGCGTCCGCCCGCCGTCGCGGCGTTGGTCACCATGAGCGTGTTCTCCATCTTCGGGGCCGCGCAGATCGCGCTGTACCCGCTGTTCGCGAACGACGTGCACCACCGGCCCACGGAGGACTTCACCGCGATCGTGGTGGCATCCGGAGTGGGCGCGGTGATCGGCGCGGTCGGCAACGCCATGCGCAAGACCGTCCCGCCCCTGCGCACCTCGCTGCGCTGGCTCGTGGGCTTCGCGCTCGCGTCCCTCGGGTTCGCGCTCGCGCCGTCGTGGGCGACGGCGCTCGGCTGCGCCGTGGTCGTGGGCTTCTGCTACTTCTCCATGACGACCGCGCTCAACACCCTGCTCCAGCACCTCGCCGACGACGACAAGCGGGGCCGGATCATGTCGCTGTTCGTCGTCACCTGGGGCGGGCTGATCCCCGTCGGCGCGATCTGGATGGGCACGGTGGCCGACCACACGAGCGCACCGTTCGTCGTCGCGCTGGGCGCGATCGTGTGCCTCGTCTTCGCGCTCGGTCAGCTCGCGTGGATCGCGCTTCGGCCCGGTCAGCCGTCGACGGCGCCGCTGAGGTAGGCGGCCTCCAGCGCACCGGCGACATCGTCGGGACGCCCGGTGAGCTGCACCTTGCCCGAGAGCATGATCGACGCGACGTCGGCCACGCCGAGCACCTGGTGCGCGAACTGCTCCACCACCACGATCGAGAGGCCCTCGGCCGCGATGCGGTGCACCACGTCGTAGAGGTCCTCCACGATCAGCGGGGCGAGCCCCATCGAGAGCTCGTCGAGCAGCAGCACCTGCGGGTCGGTGGCCAGCGCGCGCGCCATCGCGAGCATCTGCTGCTCGCCGCCCGAGAGCGTGCCCGCGAGCTGCTTGCGCCGCTCCGCGAGGCGCGGGAACCGCGTGAACGCGCGGTCGAGCACGTCTTTGTACGGGGTGCCCGCGTAGGTGGCCATGCGCAGGTTCTCGAGGATCGTGAGGTTGGGGAACACGCCCCGGCCCTCGGGCACGAGGCACAGGCCCTGGCGCGCGAGGGCATCGGGGCCGGCCTTGCCGATCGGGGTGCCGTTGAAGCGAACCTCTCCGGAGTTCGGGCGGATCTGGCCGCTCGCGACCTTCAGGGTGGTGGACTTCCCGGCGCCGTTCGGCCCGAGGAGCGCGTGCACCTCGCCCTTGCGCAACGCGAGGTCGACGCCGAAGAGCACGTCGATCGTGCCGTACCCGGCCTCGACCCCCACGAGCTCGAGCGCGACGGGCGTCTCGACCCCCTCGGCCGCGGCCGCCCGGGGTGCGCGGACGCGGATCCCGGCGCCGCTTCCCACCGCTTCGGCGAGGGCCGCGACGTCGGCCAGGGCGTCGGCGTCGGTGATCTCGGCCTCCACCTCGGGATCGCCGGGACCGGCGCCCAGGTAGGCCGACCGCACCGCGGCGTTGCCCTGGATCCCGTCGGGATCGCCGCTGGCGATCACCTGCCCGAAGTCGAGCACGTGGATGTGGGCGCAGGTGCCCATCACGAACCGCATGTCGTGCTCCACGAGGAGCACGCCGAGCCCGGTCTCGGACAGGCGGGTGAGGAGCTGTCCCAGCTCGGTGGTCTCGATCTCGTTGAGGCCGGCCGACGGCTCGTCGAGCAACAGCAGGCGGGGACGGGCGGCGAGCGCGCGCGCGACCTCCACCAGCCGGGCCGTGCCCGTGGGCATGGTGTCGACCCGCTCGTTCTGGACGGACCCGAGGCGGACGAGCTCGACGATCTCGTCGGTGACCGAACGCGGCGACGAGCCGTCGCGCGACCAGCTCTTGCGCATCTCCGCGGCGACCAGCACGTTCTCACGCACCGTGAGCGTCCCGAACGTCTCGAGCCGCTGGAACGTCCGCGCCATGCCGAGCCGGGCGCGCTTGTGCGGACGGACGGAGGTGATGTCCGTGCCGTCGAACACCACCGTGCCGGCATCGGGCGCCTGGAGCCCGGTGACCACGTTGAACAGCGTGGTCTTGCCCGCGCCGTTGGGGCCGATGAGCCCGGTGACGACACCGGACTCGGCTCCGAACTCGACCCCGTTGAGCGCCTGCACCCCGCCGAAGCGGAGCGCGACGTCGTGAACCTCGAGCAGCGCCACGGGTCAGTCGCCTCCGCCGGCCACGGTGAGCGTGGGCCGCTCGCCGGAGGGCTCCGGCTCCGGACCGTCCGGACCGTCCGGACCGTCCGGCGCGGACGCGCCGGGCTTCGCGCCGGGCTTCTTGCGCTCGCCGCGGACGGCGGCGCCGATCTCGACGACCGCGCCGTCGGGGTTGCGCCCGATGCCGATGCCGGCGAGTCCGGGACCGATTCGCGACCAGTAGACGAGCCACTTGTTGAGTGTCGGGTAGCTGCTGGCCGGGAACAGGGTCACGAGCCACGCGAACGACTGGAGCGCGAAGCCGCCGAACACGACGCCGCTCACGATCGAGACGCCGCCCACCACCGCGAGGAGCAGGATCGGCAGGCCCTTGAGCATCTGGAAGTCGGGCGTGGACGCCGAGCCGAGGTAGGCGCCGTTGACCGCGCCGGCGACGCCGGCGATCGCGGCCGACAGCGCGAACACCCCGAGCTTCGTCCCGAACAGGTTGAGACCGAGCGTGGCGGACGCGGCCGGGCTGTCGCGCATGGCGATGAGCCGCCGCCCGTAGGCGCTGCGCCGGAGCGCGACGACCCCCATGCCCATGATGCAGAACAGCCCGGTGACGAAGATCAGCATCGCGGCGTCCTCGGCGAACGAGATGCCCAGGAGCTTGAACGGCTCGTTGAGCCCGAAGCCGAAGAGCCGGATGGGCGCGACGCGCTTGCCCCCGGTCCCGAACACCTGCTCCTGCTCGAAGAAGAGCTGCTCGGCCATCAGCGCGAAGGCCATCGTGGCCAGGGCCAGGTAGAGGCCCTGCAATCGGACCGCTGGGAGCGCGATGAGCAACCCGAACGGCACCGCGAGCACCCCCGCGACCACCAGCCCCCACACCGCCCCGTTGGCACCGGGGATGATGCCCCACCCGTCGGAGCTCGACGCGACCTTGTACATCGCGAACGCGCCGACCCCCGCGAAGGTGATCTGCGCGAGCGAGATCTGCCCCGACCAGCCCGTGAGGGGGACGAGCGAGAGCATGAGCAGCGCGTAGAGCACCACCAGCGTGAGGTTGCGGATGCCGATGCGGTCCCAGTAGGCCGCGTTGATCAGCATGAACCCGAACAGGATCGCCATGCCCGCCCAGGCCCGGCGCATGGTCGGCACGCGGGGGGTGACCTTGCTGGTGGTCTGCCGCCCCTCGATGCGGGCCTGCGGGACGAAGAGCAGCGCGACGAACAGGATCACCGTCGGGATCACGAACGACGCGTCGCCCCACTGCGCCTTCCAGGTGAGGAAGTTCGCCTGGAACGCGATCGAGATCCCGATGAGGATGCCGCCGACGTAGGTCCAGGGCAGGCTCTTGAGCCGACCGATGATCGCGGCCGCGAACGCGTTGACGATGAACAGCGTGAGCGTCTCGACGCTGAGGTTGCTCAGCTCCTCGGCGAGGAAGATCCCGGCCAGCGCCGCCATCGACGTGCCCAGCGCCCACGCGAAGGCCGACGTGCGGCCAGGGCGCGCGCCGTTCAGCGCGGCGAGCTCACGGTGGTCCACCACCGCACGCATCGCCACACCGAGGCGCGTGCGGTAGAGCACGATGCGGATCACGACGGCGAGCACGATTCCGGTGACGATCGTGATGAAGCGGAACCACGGGACGTACGTCTGGCCGATGTTGAAGCCGTCGGTCCCGAAGAAGGTGGGAATGGCCCGGCTGACCGTCGGGTCCCAGATCGTCACCGCGAGGCCCATGAGCGCCACCATCAGACCGATGGTGACCACGAGCTTCGCCACCAGCGGCGCGTCGGCGAGCCGGCGCATGAGCACGCGCTCCACCAGCGCCCCGAAGAGCGGGGCGAACACCAGCACCGCGATGAGCATGGCCAGCAGCGGCTGGACGCCCCAGTCGACCTTCAGGGTCCAGTACACGTAGGCGCAGAACATGCCCATCGCGCCCTGGGCGAAGTTGAAGATCCCCGAGGTGGTGTAGGTCACCACGAGCCCCGACGCCGCGATCGCGTAGATCGAGCCGATCGTGAGGCCCTGGACCAGCGTGTTGCGCACGGTGTCGAGCGTGATGATCGACGACCACGACTGACCCTGGACGTCGCGCCACCCGGACACGACCACATACCCCACGAGGAGCGCGACGAGGAGCGCCCCGATCAGGTTCGGCAGGTTCTGCCGAGACCGGAGGCGCTCCATCGTCGTGCTCACTCGACTCCCCCAACCGAGTGGATCAATGGGATCAGCTGAGGTCGAGCTTGAGGTTGTAGACGTTCTTGTCGTTGCAGTCGAAGGTCCCGGCCTTCTTCGGGAACACGCGGACGAACTTGCCGCTCTTCACCTGCAGGAGCGCATAGCAGCTGGTCGGGACACGGGCACCCATGTCGCGGACGCCGATCATGCCGTCGGCGTCGAAGTCGTGGAGGTTGGCCGACTCCTTGAGCACGGCGGCACGGGTGACGCCGTTGTTGCCGCCGCTCTCGACGACGTTGTTGATGACGTCACGCAGGGCCACACCGGCCGCCCAGGTCTGGGCGGAGTAGCCGTCGGCCTTGTCGCCCGTGTACTTCACGAAGCTCTGGGCCATCTTGTTGGTCTTCGCCTCCTCGAACGGCACGAAGTTGGTCCACACGTAGAGACCCTCGGTCTCCGGCGCATTGAGCACGTTCTTGGTGTAGCACTGCAGCGAGCAGTCCCACACCTTCACCGTGTTGACCCCCTGGAGCTTTGCCTCCTTCATCAGCGCGATGTTCTGGGCATCGTTGCCGCCGTGGCGGGCGTAGGTCGACTGGTTGTCCTTGATCGACTGGACCAGCGGCGTGTACTCGGACTGCGGGGCACGCGCCGAGATGTCGAACGTCGCGTCCTGCTTGATGCCTGCCTGCTGCTGCCCGGTGAACGCGGGCACCTGCGAGTTCTTCGCCGACTTCAGGTCGCTCGGGTAGGCGAACAGGCCGTGGAGCGAGCCCTTGCCGAACTTCTTCAGGTAGTAGCTCGTCGCACCGAGCGGGCCGCGGTAGGTCTGCGGCTTCTGGTCCTTCGTCGTGCAGTCGAGCGTCGACGGGTTGATCGGGAACGACACCGGCGAGCACTGGTGCAGCACCTCGGTGGTGGTGAACGGGTAGTCGGGCAACCCGGTCGCCGCGCCCTTGATGTCCTTGCACGCGACCAGGTCGTCGATGTTGTTCATGAACAGGGCCGACGTGCCGACGATCGCGAAGTCCTTCCCGCAGGCCTCGATGATCGCGTTGCGGGTCAGGTTCGGGTTCAGGCCCGAGTCGTAGGCGTCGACGACGATCTTCCGACCGGCGAGCCCGCCCTCCTTCTCGTTCATGTACTTGGCCCAGGCCTGGACGCCGTCGACGGAGCCCTGGAACAGGCCGGGTGCGAGCGAGCTCCCGGTGTCGGCGATGACGCCGATGCGGATCTCGGTCGGCGAGATGCCGACGTCGGAGGCGGTGAGCGCTTCCTTCGCGCCTCCGCTGCTCTGGGCAACCGCCGTCCCTGCAGTGACTGCGGTCATCATGGCTGCGGCCGCGAACACCGCGACCCACCGGAATCGCCTCACGTCTTCCCCCCTCGTTCCTCCCGGGTGGCCCCGAGTTCGGCGGCCATCTTCCCAGGGAAGGGCTGCATTCTGACCGCGACGAGAACGCGTTTCAATACCAACCGGCAAGTTCCTCCCCGCGGCGCTCAGGACGGGAAGAACAGCCCCAGGACGAACGCGGCCACCCCGACCCCCGCGGTGCCGATCGCGACCGGGAGCAGGTCGGCCGGTCGGGCGGTGTGGCGGGCGGCGCCCGCGCCGGCCCGGCGCCGGGCCTGCCAGCCGCCGAGCGCCCACGTCAGGCCGCCGAGCACGAGGATCGTCACCCCCACCGCGGTCCGGGCCGGCACCGGCTCCCCGATGGTGAGGCCCCGGGCCACCGCGGCGCCGCACGCCAGCAGCGAGAGCCCGCTGCGGTTCCACGCGAGGTCGGTGCGCTCCGACGCGAGGCCGGGGTCGATCCCCTCCGGGTCGCGCGCGGTCACGAGCGCCCCGTCTCCACCAGGGCCAGGATCAGCCCGATCACCGCGACGACCGACACCACCACCGCCACGATGCGGGGCAGGAACGACGGGGGCAGCGGCCGCTGGAAGCGCATCGCGTCCTCGTTGCGGCGCCAGTTCGTGAAGCTGAACCCCGCGATCAGCACGCCCAGCGCGATCAGCGGCAGGCCGATGAGGCGCCGGCCGCCCGGGAAGTCGAACTTCGGGAAGAGCTGGGTCACCGCCAGACCGGCGGTGATGAGCCCCAAGGCGGTGCGGATCCAGGCCAGGAAGGTGCGCTCGTTGGCGTAGGAGAACCGGGGGTCGGGCTCGATCTCCCCGGGCTCGGACGTGCCCCCGGGCTCGGGCGGGACGGCTTCGCCAGGGGGAGGATCGACGCTCACCTGCGCATCTTGGCGCACCCCGATACCCTTCGCCGCGTATGGGACGCGACGCCACCGTCACGCGGGAGCGGCTGCTGCGCGCGGGCGAGCGCCTGTTCGCCCAGCACGGTGTCGACGGCGTGCGGGTGCGCGAGATCAACCAGCTCGCCGGCCAGCGCAACTCGTCCGCGCTCCACTACCACTTCGGCTCCCGCGACGGGCTGCTCGCCGCGATCCGCGAGCGCCACCGCGGGCCGATCGAGGACCGCCGGATCGCGATGCTCGACGCGCTCGAGGCAGAAGGGCGCACGCACGACCTGCGCGCGATCGTCGAGACCATCGCCGTACCGTTCGCCGGCGAGCTCGCCACCGAGTCGGGCCGCGACTACCTCCGCATCCTCCCGCAGGTCACCGGCCGGCTCGGCCTGCCCGTCGGGAAGCTGCCCGACGCGTTCGGTCGCAACGGCATCCGTCGCTCCCTGCGGTACGCGCACCAGTGCCTCCCCGGCCTCGAGCCCTCGATGCGGGAGGAGCGCTTGCTGCTGACCATCGAGTTCCTCACGTACACGACGTCGCGCCGCGCCCACGACATCGACCTCGGGGCGCCGTTGCGGCTGCCCGAGGAGCAGTTCATCTCGAACATCGTCGACATGGCCGTCGGCGCGCTCGTCGCTCCCGTCGGCGACGCCGGCTCGGCGCCGCGCCCCGCCGGGCGATGACCGCCGGCGCCCCGGCGCCCGTCGCGCGCACCGGCCCCGCCGAGCTCGACGGCGTCGACCTCACCGACCTCGACAACTTCGTCCACGGCTTCCCGCACGCGGTGTTCGCGCGTCACCGCGCCGTTGCGCCGGTGCTCTGGCACCCGCCGACCGTGCACACCCCCGACGGCGACGGGTTCTGGTCGGTCGCGACCCACGCCGAGACGCTCACCGTGCTGCACGATCCCGCCACGTACTCGTCGGAGCGCGGCGGTGACCGCCCGTACGGCGGCACTGTGCTCAACGACATGCCGACCGCGGGCAAGGCCCTCAACATGATGGACGACCCGCGCCACGCGCGCGTCCGGCGTCTCGTGAGCCACGGCTTCACCCCGCGCACGATCACGCGGCTCGAAGCCGAGCTCCGTCGGCGCGCGGCCGAGCTCGTCGAGACGATCGCCGACGACGGCGGCTGCGACCTCGTGGTCGACTTCACCGGCGAGCTGCCGCTCCAGGCGATCTGCTCCCTGCTCGGCGTGCCCGAGTCCGACCGCCACCAGCTGTTCCGGTGGATCGAGTACAGCTTCGACTTCCGCGACCGCGCCGCGTTCGAGTCGACGCCCGAGGTCGCGGACGCGATGGTGGCCATGCACACCTACGCCGCCGCCCTCATCGCCGAGAAGCGGACCGATCCCGGCGACGACATGCTCTCGCTGGTGATCCACGCCGAGCTCCCCGACGTCGACCCACCGCAGCTCACGCCGGAGGAGCTGCACATGTTCTTCTCGCTGCTCTTCGCCGCCGGCGCGGACACCACCCGCAACGCCGCGGCCGGCGGACTGCTCGCGCTGATCGAGCGTCCGGATCAGCTCGCGGTCGCCCGCACGGAGCGCGCGGCCGGAAGCGCCGTGCTCCCGACCCTGCTCGAGGAGACGGTGCGCTGGGCCTCCCCCGCCGCCTACAACCGCCGCACCGCGACCCGCGCGCTGACGCTCGCCGGGCACACCATCGCGCCCGGCGACAAGGTGGTCTTCTGGGAGGCGTCGGCCAACCGCGACGAGCAGGTCTTCGCGGCCGCGGCGGAGTTCGACGTCCGTCGCGACCCGAATCCGCACGTCGCCTTCGGCCACGGCCTCCACCACTGCCTCGGCGCGAACCTCGCCCGGCTCGAGCTGCGGGTGATGTTCGAGGCGCTGTTCGACCGGTTCGCCACGTTCACGCTCGCCGGGCCGGTCGAGTGGACCCGATCCAACAAGCACACGGGGATCCGTCACCTCCCCGTCCACGTCGCGTGAGAGGAACCCCATGAGCGACGAGACCCTCGTCAACGAACGCATCGACCAGCTGCTCGCCGAGCACACCCCCAGCGACACCCCCGAGTTCCTCGGGGCGATGTACGACCTCGGCCTCGCCAACGTGTCGTTCCCGGAGGGCTTCGGCGGGCTCGGGGTGGCACCCGGGCTCCAGCGGATCGTCACCCAGCGGGTCGTCGCCGCGGGCGGACCGTTCCCGAAGGTGAGCATCGGCCTCGGCATGGGCGCGCCCACGATCGCCACCCACGGCACCGACGCGCAGAAGCAGAAGTGGCTGCGGCCGCTGTTCTCCGGCGAGGAGGTCTGGTGCCAGCTCTTCTCCGAACCGGGGGCCGGCTCCGACGTCGCCAGCCTGTCCACCAGCGCGCTGCGCGACGGCGACGAGTGGATCGTCAACGGCCAGAAGGTGTGGACGAGCCTGGCCCACGAGTCGCGCTGGGGGATGCTCGTCGCCCGCACGGACCCCGACGTGCCCAAGCACCGTGGCCTCACCTACTTCATCTGCGACATGCACGCGCCCGGGGTCGACGTGCGGCCGCTGCGCCAGATGACGGGCCAGGCCGAGTTCAACGAGGTGTACCTGACCGACGTGCGCATCCCCGACGCCCACCGCATCGGCGACGTCGGCGACGGCTGGCGGATCTCGCTCACCACGCTGATGAACGAGCGCGTCGCGATCGGCGGCGGGAGCTTCTCGCGCAAGGGCCCGATCGACTGGGCCCTCGAGCTCTACCGGGAGCACGGGAACGGCAACCCCGTCCAGCGCGACGAAGTGGTGAAGATGTGGATCCAGGCCGAGGTGCTCCGGCTCACCGTCCGGCGCGCGGCCGCGGCGATGAACGTCGGCACCCCCGGGCCCGAGGGCTCGGTCGCCAAGCTCTTGTCGGCCGAGCACAACAAGGCCTGCTTCTCGCTGTGCGTCAACCTCGCCGGGCCCGAGGGCGTGCTCTACCCGACCGGCTACGCGATGGACCGGTCGCGCGGCGCGTACGGCTACAAGACCGCCCAGGAGTGGTTCCTGCGGGCCCGGGCCAACTCGATCGAGGGCGGCACGTCCGAGGTGATGCGCAACATCCTCGGCGAGCGGGTGCTCGGCCTCCCCGGCGACGTCCGCGTCGACAAGGAGCTCCCCTGGCGCGAGGTCCCCCGCTCCTAGCCCATGCGGAGGCTGACGTGGACGGCATCGTGGTCGGGCACGGCGCGGGCGAGCAGCGCGAGGCCGCGGTCGAGGTCGTCGAGGGTCACCACGTCGCCGACGAGCACGGAGCGGTCGACCCGGTCGGACGCGAGGAGCTCCACCGCCGCGGCCATCGAACCGGGCGTGTAGCCCGCGCCCCCCACCAGCGTGAGCTGCTTGAACACGACCAGGTCGGAGATGAAGTTCTCCACCGGCGCGAAGTGCTTGAGCCCCGCGAGCAGCACGCGTCCGTAGTTCCGAGCGAGCATCACCGCGAGGGGGATCGTCGACGTGGCGACCGCGGCGACGTCCATCACGACGTCGGCCATGGCACCGTTGGTGAGCTCGGCCACCCGCTGGATCGGGTCCTCGTTCTCGACGTCGACGACCGCGTCGGCCCCGAGCGCCCGCGCCGCCGCGAACCGCAGCGTGTCCCCGCTCGTGCCGGTGACGATCACCTGTCCCGCGCCGACCGCGCGCGCCGCCATCAGGCACGCGAGACCCTGGTGCCCCGGCCCCTGGATCACGACGGTGTCGCCGAGCTGCACGCCCGCGCGCTGCACCCAGTGGACCGCGTTCGCGAGGGGCTCGAACATGGTGAGCTCCTCCGCGGCGATCCCTTCGGGGACGCGGTGCAGGTTGGTGCGGGACCGCAGCGTCATCTGCTCGCCGTACCCGCCCCACAGCCCCGGGCCGTCGTCGGCCGCGAGCGTGTAGCCGTACACCTGCATCGCCGCGCAGTCGGGCGAGCCGCGCCGGCACGCCGGGCACTCGCCGCAGCGCAGGATCTCGTCGACGCACACGCGGTCACCCTCCGCGAGGCCCCACGCCGCCGCGGCCTCGGGCGTGATCCTGGCGATCCGGCCCACGGTCTCGTGGCCGGGCACCACCGGGAACTTCTCCCCCGGCACGCCGACGCCGCCGTGATACTGCGCGAGGTCGGACCCACACAGCCCGACCGCCTCCACCTGGAGCACCGCGCCGCCGGGCGGGGGCTCGGGGTCGGCGAACTCCCGCACCTCGTGGGTGCCGTTGCCCAGGAACACCGCGGCCCGCACGGTCATGCTTGCCCGCTCTCGGCCCTGCGGGCCGGGCCGCTCGGGCCCCGCTCGCTGCTCGTCTCCCTGCCTGTCCGTGACGCAGGACGCTCACTCATGGTCTCGCCACCTCCACGGGCGTGCGCCCCTTCGTACCGGCTCCCAGAAGTAGGGCGAGCTCGATTCGCCGGCCTCGGCCGCGTCGTGGACGTGGTCGGGCATCTCCCCCATCGCGTCGGCCTGCTCGCGCAGCCGGGCGTACGTGTGGTCGACCGTCCCCGCGGACGCGAAGTGATACACCATCGCCGCGCGCACGCCGTCGGACACGTTGTCGGTCGAGCAGTGCATCAGGTGACTGTCGAACACCAGGAGGTCGCCCGCCTCCATGAGCACCTGGACCGCGCCGTCGAACGCGTAGTCGACGATCTCCGTGTACCCCAGGTTCGCGTCGGCCCGCTGGTCGGGGACGTGCTCGTGCACGGGTTCGCGGTGCGACCCGGGCATCACCGACAGCGGGCCGTTCTCCGGTGTGGCCGCGGTGACGGCGAGCCAGATGCCCACCTGGTGGTCGGGCTCGAACGGGAAGTACAGGGAGTCCTGGTGCCACGGCTGGCCGCGCGCACCGGGGTTCTTGAAGATGAACTGCGAGAGGAAGCAGTCGACGTCGTCGCCGAGCATGCCGCCGAGCAGCTCGCCCAACCGCGGGTCGCGCGAGAAGCCGGTGAAGACCGGATCGCCCGTGTGGAGGATGAACACCTTCGACACGAAGTCCTCGGGCTCCGAGGCCTCCGGCCACGGGTTGCGCTCCGGATCCACGAAGGTGGCTCCGAGCCCCTCGCCGCGCGCGCCCGCACGACACAGCTCGACCGCGCGATCGAGCATCGCCGCGCACGTGGCGGCGTCCGCGAAGCCGGGGACGACGAAGAACCCCCGCTCGTCCCAGCTCGTGCGCTGCTCGGCCGTGATGCCGCTCATGGCCCTCTCCCTCGTGCGTTAGCGTCGCGGATCATGGCACTTCCGGGAACGAGGCCGGCGACATGCAGGCGGTGAAGCGCACGGAGGCGGGCATCGAGGTCGTCGACATCGACGATCCCGCCGGCGACGGAGCGATGGTCGAGGTCCGCGCGTCGAGCCTCTGCGGCAGCGACCTCCACATGATCGGGTACGGGCCGATCCCGTGCGTGCTCGGTCACGAGTTCGCGGGCGTGCTCGACGACGGCACCCCGGTGGCGGTCGACCCCAGCAACCCCTGCGGCGAGTGCCCGGAGTGCCGGACGGGGCGGCGCCACCTGTGCAACAACGGGCTGATCCTCGGGATCACCGCCGACGGCGGGATGGCCGAGCGGGTCCGCGTCCGGCCGGACGCGCTGATCCGGCTGCCGGCCGGCCTGCCGGTCGAGCATGCGTGCCTCGTCGAGCCGCTCGCGGTCGCGGTGCACGGGCTCGAGCAGGGCGGGATCGCCGGCGGCGAGCGGGTCGCAGTGGTCGGGGCCGGGAGCATCGGCCTCGCCGCGGTCGCCAGCGCGGCGGCCGCGGGCTGCGCGGTGGACCTCGAGGCGCGCCACGACACCCAGCGCGTCGCGGGCGAGCGGCTGGGCGCGCTCGGGCCGACCTCCGGCGGCTACGACGTCGTGTTCGAGGCCGCGGGCACGCAGAGCGCCCTCGACCGCGCCGTCGAGCTGGTGCGGCCGGGCGGGCTCGTGGTGTTCCTGTCGACGTTCTGGGAGGGCGTCACGATGCCGGGCGTCGCCGCGATGATGAAGGAGGCGACGTTCAAGTGGGCGTTCACCTACGCCCACCACGGCGGCGGCCGCGACGTCGACACCGCCGCGGCGCTCCTGGCCCGCCGCCCCGAGATCGCCACGACGCTGATCACGCACCGGTTCCCCCTCGCCGACGCACCCGAGGCGTTCCGGGTCGCCGCCGACCGCGCCCATGGCGCCATCAAAGTCGTGCTGGAGCCGGCGTGATCGGCGTGATCGGCGTGATCGGCGTGACCGCATGAGCATCGACCTGGGGCTGGGTGGCAAGCGGGCGCTCGTGACCGGATCCGGGATCGGGATCGGGCGCGCCACCGCGGTGTGGCTGGCGCGCGCCGGGTGCGACGTCGCGCTCGTGGACATCGACGGGACGGCGCTCGCCGACGCGGCCGCCGCGGTCGCCGCCGAGGGCACCCGCGTCCACACGATCACCGCCGACCTGCGCGACCCCGCGCGGGTGCGGGCGATGGTCGCCGAGGTCGAGACCACCCTCGGTCCGCTCGACGTCGCCGTGAACAACGTCGGGTCGCTCGGGGGGCGGCTGCCGGCCCCGTTCCTCGACACCGACGACGCCGACCTGCGCGGCATCGTCGAGCTGAACCTGTTCGTCACGATGTACTGCTGCCAGGCCGAGGCCCGGGCCATGGTCGCCGCGGGCACACGGGGCGTCATCGTGAACGTGAGCTCGGGCGAGTCGACCCGGCCCTCGCTCAACATGGCGCCCTACGGCGCGGCCAAGGCCGGCATCAACAGCCTGACGTCCACCCTCGCGGTGGAGCTGGGCCCGGCCGGGATCCGGGTGATGGCCGTCGCCCCCGGCACCACGCTCACGCCCAACGTCCGGGCCGTGTTCGACGACGCGACCGTCGACAAGCTCGTCGCCGCGCATCCCCTGGGCCGGCTGACCGAGCCCGACGACCTCGCCCGGGTGATCGTGGCCGTGGCGTCCGACCTCGGAGGCGCCATGACCGGCACCCTGGTGTTCGGCGACAACGGCGCCCACCTGTCCCGCAACCGGCCCGCCCTCTGACCGGCGGCTGCCCTCGGGCGACCCACCCGCGATCTAGTCTGCGGCCATGAGCATCACCGACACCCCCACCGGGCTCGACCAGGGCCTCGACGCCGTGCGCGTCTTCCTCGGTCCCGACGGCGCCGATGTGACGCCCCTCGACTGGGACGCCGCGTCCGGCCGGCTCGCCCTGCGCCTCGAGCTCGAGGGCGCGGAGTGCCCCGAGTGCGTGATCCCGCAGCCCATGCTCGGCGAGCTGATGCTGCACGCGATCCAGGAGCACGCGCCCGCGGTGCAGGTCGTCGCCGTCGACGACCCCCGCGACAGCGAGTGAGCGAGCCAAGCGTGCTCGCGAAGCCGTCCCGGCGCCCCGCGAGCGAACCAGAGTGACGGACTCCTCGGGCACTGACGTGCCCACCTTCTCGGGCAAGGTGGCGATCGTCACCGGCGCGGCGTCCGGCATCGGTGCCGCGAGCGCGCGGCACCTGGCCGCCCTCGGCGCGCACGTGGTTGCCGTCGACCTCGCCGAACCCGCGGTGCGGGCGGTCGCCGACGACATCGGGGGCAGCGCCGCGGTCCTCGACGTCTCCGACCCGGAGGCGTGGGACCGGCTCATCCTCGACGTGTTCGACGAGCACGGCGCCATCGACCTCGCCCACCTCAACGCCGGCATCGTCACCACACGCCATCCGTACTCGGTCCTCGACGTGACGGTCGCGCAGTACCGCCGCGTGATGGGCGTGAACCTCGACGGTGTGCTGCTCCCCGTCATCGGGATCTCGCGGGTCATGCAGGGCGACCACCGCGGCTGCGCGATCGTCGCCACCGCGTCCCTCGCCGGCGTCGGCCCCTACTACGACGACCCGTTCTACGCGGCCACGAAGCATGCGGTGGTCGGGTTCGTGCGCAGCGCGGCACCGCAGCTGGCCGAGGCCGGGATCCGGCTGCACGCCATCTGCCCCGGCGGCGTCCAGACGGCGCTCATCGACGACTTCATCCAGCAGCGCCTCGACACCGGCGCACGGCCGACCCTCGACCCTTCCGAGGTCGCCGAGGCGGTGGCCGAGATGCTCGCGTCCGACGAGACCGGCCTCGTCCGCACGATCATCAAGGGCAAGGGCGCGCAGGACTTCGAGTTCCGCAGCGGCGTGATGCCGCCGCCGGGCACCTGAGCTCCAGCCGACCGGCGTGAGCGACGCGGGCGCGCGCAAGGTCGTGGCCGTGGTGCACGGCCCGCTCGGCGACGCCGTGCCGGACGTGGACGGGCTCGTCGCGTACTCCGTCCACCGGCCACACCCCGACGAGCCCGCCGCGCCGCCCGACACCATCGGCGGCGTCGCGATGGCCTGGGTCACGGGCGACGCGCCGATCGACCCCGCCGCGTGGTTCGACGCGCCGGTGGCCGCGTACCTCGTCGACGAACGCGTGCAGATCGAGTGGACGCGCGACTGGGCCGACGGCACGCCGACCCCTGCGATCGAGCAGTGCTCCTTCGTGCGCCGGCTGCCGGCGCTCACCCGCGCCGAGTTCGCGGCGCACTGGAACGACCGGCACGCCCCGCTCGTCCCCGTCCACCATCCCGGCGTGGCGCGCTACGTGCAGAACCCCGTGATCGAGTCGCTCACCGCAAACGCCCCCGACGTCGACGGCATCGCCCAGCTGTACTTCCACACCGCGCACGACCTCCACGAGCGCTTCTACGACTCACCCGAGGGCCAACGGACCGTGGGCGAGGACGTCGCCCGGTTCATCGACCGTCCCCGGGGCTGGCGCATGACCGCCCGGGAGACCTGGCTGCGCTCGTGACCCGCCCGCCGTCGTAGATTCCGGCCGTGACCACGCTGCCGCCCGATCCCCGCACCACCTACGACGCGACCGACCCCGTCGAGGACGCCCCGCTCGCGCACAAGCACGCGCTCACCCGCGCGGTGAAGCGCGTGATCGAGCTCAGCGCGCACCTCGACGTCGACGAGGTGCCCGACGGCACCGTCGAGGCCCTCACCGCGGAGATCGACGGGCTCGCCGACCGCATGGGCGCGCTGGCGAGCCTCCACGCGAAGGGCGGGCTCGGCTCGTGCGGGGGGCACCAGGGCGCGCTGCTCGAGCGCAGCGGCATCGCGGGGCGGAGCAACCCGCTCGCGGCGCCGGTGCAGTGGGTCATCGACGACGACGGAATCACCCGAGGCTCGGCCACCTACACCGCGGCGTACGAGGGCCCGGTGGGCAGCCTCCACGGCGGGTTCGTGGCGGCCGCGTTCGACGACCTCCTCGGCTCGGCCCAGACCGCGTCCGGCATCGCCGGGTACACCGGCACGCTCACCGTGCGCATGATCCGCCCCACGCCGCTGCTGCGGCGCATCGACTACGAGGCCGGGGTCGACCGGGTCGAGGGCCGCAAGATCTTCGTGTGGGGCACCGCCGACTGTGACGGGGTGCGGCTCGCCGAGGCCGAGATCGTGTTCATCGCGCCCGCGAGGGACGGCCGCGCT
>JBAZYX010000071.1:0-21766 GCA_041659105.1 Acidimicrobiia bacterium | reverse complement strand
TCCGATCTGGTCCACCGCGATGGTGCGGATGATGTCGCCGATGATGAGGACCTCGAGGCCGAGGAGGATCACGCGGCCGAGGTTGCGCCGCAGCTCCGAGTACGCGCCCGCCGTCCGTTCGACGAGCCGCCGGGCGTAGAGCACGAGCACGCTGAACCCACCCAGCACGAGGATGGCCGCGCCGACGCCCTCCACCGCCTTGGCGACGTCGTCGAGCACCTCCTCGTAGGACATGGCGACACCGTATCGGTAGTCTCCCGGCCGTGATCCTGTCCGATGTCACGATCCACGAGGCGCTCGCGGCGGGCCGCATCGTCATCGAGCCGATGATGGACGGCGCAGTGCAGCCGTCCTCGGTCGACCTCCGCATCGACCGCTACTTCCGGGTGTTCCGCAACGACACCACGCCCTTCATCGATCCGAAGGAGCCCCAGGAGGACCTCACCGAGCTGGTCGAGGTGCAGGACGGCGGCGCCTTCATCCTCCACCCGGGCGAGTTCGTGCTCGGGTCGACGCTCGAGCGGGTGGCGATCGCCGACGACATGGTCGGCCGGCTCGAGGGGAAGAGCTCGTTGGGCCGTCTCGGCCTCCTGATCCACAGCACCGCGGGCTTCGTCGACGCGGGCTGGGACGGTCACCTCACCCTCGAGCTGTCCAACGTCGCCAACCTTCCGATCGCGCTCTACCCGCAGATGAAGATCGGGCAGATCTCGTTCCTGCAGATGACCACGCCCGCGCAGAACCCGTACGGCAGCTCGGCCACCGGCTCGAAGTACCAGGGCCAGCGCGGCCCCACGCCGAGCCGCTACTACCTGAACTTCCGCGACAAGTAGGAGCGCTGTTTGGACGTTTCGTCGGCCCATAGGCCTACGAAACGTCCAAACACGCAGCTAGAGACCGGGTTCGAAGCTCGCGGTGGTGGGCGCCGGCGCGCGCTCGCCGCGCTCGATTGCCTCGACGAGGATCTCCGCGATGTCCTGCACCCGGACGTCCTCGTTGCCCTGGCCCTTCACACCGTCCTCGAGCATCACGTAGCAGAACGGGCACGCGACCGCGACACGCGTCGCACCGGTGGCGATTGCCTCCTGCGCACGGTCGACGTTGACGTTCTTGCCGACGTGCTCTTCCATCCACATCCGCGCGCCGCCGGCGCCGCAGCACATGCCCTTCGTGCCGTTGCGCGGCATCTCGACGATGTCGATGCCGGCGAGCGATCCGATGACCTTGCGCGGCGCCATGTAGACGTCGTTGTGGCGGCCGAGGTAGCAGGAGTCGTGGTAGGTGACGCGCTCCTCGAAGGACGCGCCGGTGAGCGCGAGCCTCCCGCTGTCCATCAGCTCGGTGAGCAGCTGGGAGTGGTGGACCACCTCGTAGTGCCCCTCGAGCTGCGGGTACTCGTTCTTCAGCGTGTTGAAGCAGTGCGGACACTGCGTGATGATCTTCTTCACGCCCATGGCGTTGAGCGTCTCGATGTTCTGCATGGCGAGCATCTGGAACAGGTACTCGTTGCCCGACCGGCGCGCGGAGTCGCCGGTGCAGAGCTCGCTCGGGCCGAGGATGGCGAAGTCGATTCCGGCGCGCTGGAGGAGCTTGGCCACCGCGCGCGACGTCTTCTTGTTGCGGTCGTCGAAGCTGCCCGCGCAGCCGACCCAGTAGAGGTACTCGTGCTCGAGCACCGCCGACGGGTCGACGATCTCCACGCCCTCGAGCGTTTCGGCCCAGTCGCCGCGTTCGCCCTGGTTCATGCCGTAGACGTTGGCGGAGTTCTCCATCGACCGGTAGGTGTTGCCGAGCTCCACCGGGAAGTCGCTCTCCATGAGGGAGAGGTACCGGCGCATGTCGAGGATCTTGTCGAGGATCTCGATGTTCACCGGGCAGATCTCGTCACACGCCTTGCAGGTGGTGCACGACCACAGCTCTTCCGACGTGATCCGCTCGAAGACCGAGTTGGCCGACACCGTGATGTCCTTGTCGACCCCGACCGGCGGGGACACGCGCGGGTCGCCGGTGGCGGCCATGACCTCGCCGACCTTCAGCACGATCTCGCGCGGGTCGAGCGGCTTGCCCGTGGCGTGGGCGGGGCACACCGACGTGCAACGGCCGCAGACGGTGCACGCGTCGGTGTCGAAGAGCTGCTTCCAGGTGAAGTCCTCGATGGTCGACGCGCCGAACGTCTCCAGCTCGGTCTCCATCAGGTTGGGCATCGCCTTCATCGCGCCCTTGGGACGGTCCTTGTCCTTCAGGTACATGTTCATCGGCGAGGTGACCATGTGCCGCAGCTTCGTGGTGGGCAGCAGTACGAGGAACGCGACGAACGCAGCGAAGTGGATGCCCCAGGACGCGCGGTGCCAGTTCTGGAGGTCGACCTTCGAGAACCCGTCGAACAGGCTCGAGAGCCCGTACCCCGCGAACGACCACTTCTCGAAGCCCGGACGACCGAGCAGCGCGATGCGGAAGCCCTCGATGACGAAGCCGGTCACGGCGATCACGAGGAAGGTGCCCAGCACCACCGCGTCTTCCGGCTTGGTCTTGATGCGGATGCGGTACGGCCGCTGGATGTAGCGGCGGGCGATCGCCCACAGGATCCCGACGAGGAAGACGAGCCCGAAGAGGTCCGCGATCGCGGAGTACCCCATGTACACCTTGCCGTGCAGGAACTTCAGGCTCTCGGGGAGCTGGTGGTCGATCTCGAGGATGATCGTGGCGGCCAGGAGCACGAGGAAGCCGAAGTAGATGAACGAGTGCATCACGCCCGCGGCGGGGTCGCGCAGCAGCGTGCGCATCCACACGCCGGCACGGAAGTCCTTCATCCGGCGGTGCGCGTTCTCCTTGGTGGTGCGGCGGTCGTCGGGGGCGCCGCGCTCGTAGTTGCGCACCCGGGTGGCCACGAGCCAGGCGCACACGAGCAGCATCGTGGCGGCGGTCGCGTAGAACAGCCAGTAGAGCGGATCGGGGATGTTGACGAAGACGTGGCGGGCGACGCTGGAGTCGTCCTCCCACTTCGTCACCCGGGGCGCGACGCCCGAGAAGATCGTGCCCGCGGCCGCGAGCAGCCCGACGGCGATGACGACTTGATGCGGCTTGGGTCGGCGCACGACGGGAAAACTACTGCGGCGCCGGGCCGGAGTCCGGCTTGGGCGGACGGACGGTCGCGCCGTTGGGCGCGGGCGTCAATGCCGCGTCTGCGCGTCCATCTCGCGCAAGCGGTGCGCGAGACCCACGAGCAGCTTGCGGGCGAACCCGCCGGCCTCGTCGAGCATCACCGAGAACTCGTGTTGGTTGAGCACGATCAGCTCCATGTCGGTCTTCGCGGTGACCGTGGCGTTGCGGGGCGCCTTGTCGAGCAGGGCGAGGTCGCCGAAGAACGAGCCCGGCCCGATCGTGGCGACCACGTCGCCGCTGCGGTCGACCTCGGCCTGGCCGGAGACGATCACGTAGAACGCGTCCCCCGCGGCCCCTTCGCGCACGATGGCGGTCCCGGCCTCGACCCGGCGTTCCTCCGCCCGGCGGGCGATCTGCTGGAGCTCCTTCTTGGAGCACGCGGAGAAGAGGGGCACCTGGGCGAGGAGCGCGCTGTTGTCGTCACGTCGGGCCATGGGCGGAATTTAGCCACGCACCCGACCTGCTGTCGCCCACCTTCGCCCTGCGGTCGCCACCGGGGCGGCCGGCCCGATGCCGTGTCGGGGGAATACCGAGCCGCGCATCAAACTTGATATCGTCACACTCAAGTCATCACGAGGTGTCGCGGCCGCGGGCCCGACACCCATGACCCACCACGATCTCACCCCCAACCCGGAGGCAATCCACATGGCCAAGGCCGTCGGCATCGACCTCGGCACCACCAACTCCGTCGTCTCGGTCCTCGAGGCCGGCGAGCCGGTGGTCATCCCCAACTCCGAGGGCGCGCGCACCACACCCTCGGTCGTCGCGTTCTCGAAGACCGGCGAGGTTCTCGTCGGTGAAGTGGCCAAGCGCCAGGCGATCACCAACCCCGACCGCACGATCCGGTCGGTGAAGCGCCACATGGGCACCAGCTGGTCGATCGACATCGACGCCAAGCCCTACACCGCGCAGGAGATCTCGGCCCGCACGCTCCAGAAGCTCAAGCGGGACGCGGAGGCCTACCTCGGCGACACCGTCACGCAGGCCGTGATCACCGTGCCGGCCTACTTCGACGACGCCCAACGCCAGGCGACCAAGGAGGCCGGCGAGGTGGCGGGTCTCGAGGTGCTCCGCATCATCAACGAGCCCACCGCGGCCGCGCTCGCGTACGGGCTCGACAAGGAGCAGGATCTCACCATCCTCGTCTTCGACCTCGGCGGCGGCACGTTCGACGTGTCCGTCCTCGACCTCGGCGACGGCGTGTTCGAGGTGAAGTCCACCGCGGGCAACACCCACCTCGGCGGCGACGACTGGGACCAGCGCGTCATCGACTGGATGGTCACCGAGTTCAAGAACGCCCACGGCGTCGACCTCGGCGTCGACAAGATGGCGGCCCAGCGGCTCAAGGAAGCGGCCGAGAAGGCGAAGATCGAGCTCTCGTCGCTGCAGGAGACCACGATCAACCTGCCGTTCATCACCGCGACGGCGGAGGGCCCGCTCCACCTCGAGCTCTCGCTCAGCCGCTCGAGGTTCCAGGAGATGACGGCCGACCTGCTCGAGGCCTGCCGTGGCCCGTTCGAGCAGGCCGTGCGCGACGCCGGACTGACCAAGGGCGAGGTCGACCGCGTGATCCTCGTCGGCGGCTCCACCCGCATGCCGGCCGTGGCCGAGCTCGTGCGCGAGCTCGGGGGCAAGGACGCCGACAAGGGCGTGAACCCCGACGAAGCAGTCGCTGTGGGCGCCGCCATCCAGGCGGGCGTGCTCAAGGGCGACGTGAAGGACGTGCTCCTCCTCGACGTCACCCCGCTGTCGCTCGGCATCGAGACGAAGGGTCAGATCATGACCCGGCTCATCGAGCGCAACACCACGATCCCCACGAAGCGCTCGGAGATCTTCACCACGGCCGACGACAACCAGCCGAGCGTGGAGATCAAGGTGCTCCAGGGCGAGAGCGACATGGCGTACCGCAACAAGCTCCTCGGCACGTTCCAGCTCGTGGGCATCCCGCCCGCACCTCGGGGCGTCCCGCAGGTCGAGGTGACCTTCGACATCGACGCGAACGGCATCGTGCACGTGTCCGCCAAGGACCTCGGCACCGGCCGCGAGCAGCAGATGACGATCACCGGTGGCACCGCGCTGTCGAAGGACGAGATCGACCGGATGATGAAGGAAGCCGAGGCGCACGCCGAGGAGGACCGCAAGCGGCGCGAGGAGGCGGAGGTCCGCAACAACGCCGACTCCCTCGTCTTCCAGACCGAGAAGCTCCTGAAAGAGCAGGCCGACAAGGTCGAGCCCGCCGACAAGGAGCGCCTCGAGGGTGCGCTCAAGGAGCTGAAGGACGCGCTCGCCGGAGCCGACGTCGACGCCGTGACCCGCGCCCACGAGAGCCTCACCGCCGCGCTGCAGGACTTCTCGCAGCGGCTCTACGCGGCGGCGCAGGCCCAGGGAGCCGCGGGTGACGCCGGTGCCGGGGCGTCGGCGCCGTCCGACGACGACGTCGCCGAGGCCGAGATCGTCGACGAGCCGGACGAGAAGTCGGCATGAGTGAGGCGAGCGAGCACGCCGATCCCGGCGATCGCGAGGCGGGAACCCCGGCGCGCAGCGAGCCGAACCATGATTGGGATCCCGAAGCGCTCGCCGACTCCATGGTCCCGGAGTCGGGCGTCAACGAGGACCTGGTGCGTGAGCGCGACGAGATGCGCGCGCTCGCGCAGCGGGTCCAGGCGGACTTCGAGAACTACAAGAAGCGCGTCCAGCGCGACCAGGCCGAGACCGCGGACCGCGGCACGGTGCTGCTCATCGAGCAGCTCCTGCCCGTCCTCGACAACTTCGACCTCGCGCTGCTCAGCCTCGATGACGCCGGCGAGAAGGTCCGCAAGGGTGTCGAGCTCGTCTACGCGGACCTCATCGCCGTGCTCGAGCGCGCCGGGCTCGAGCGCATCGAGACCGATGGCACCCCGTTCGACCCCGAGGTCCACGAGGCCGTGATGCACCAGCCGGGCGACGGCGGGCCGACGGTGGTGGAGACGATGCGGTCGGGATACCGGCTCAAGGGACGCGTCCTGCGTCCCGCCATGGTGAAAGTGGCCGGTTAGGCCCGGAAGGGGGCGGACGCCGCCCCGGCAGCAAGGAGCACCGGAGGACCATGGCACCGCAGCGCGAGTGGTTCGAGAAGGACTACTACAAGGTGCTCGGCGTCGAGTCGTCGGCGACCGAGAAGGACATCTCGCGCGCCTACCGCAAGCTCGCCAAGCAGTACCACCCCGACGCCAACCCGGGGAACGCCGAGGCCGAGGAGCGCTTCAAGGAGGTGTCCGCGGCCAACGACGTGCTGGGCGACCCCGACAAGCGCAAGGAGTACGACCAGGTCCGCGAGATGGTCGCGTCCGGCGCGGGTCCGGGCGGTCCGGGCGGGTTCGGCGGTGGGTACCCCGGCGGCGGCTTCCCGGGTGGTGGCCAGACCTTCAACTTCGACGACGTGGGCCTCGGGGACATCCTCGGCGGCCTGTTCGGCGGTGGTGCCGCGGGTGGCATGGGTGGTGGCCGCGGCCGGCGCCGGCGCGCGCCCCAGGGTCCGACGGCCGGTGCCGACCTCGAGGCCGAGCTCTACCTCGACTTCCTCGACGCGGTGCACGGCGTGACCACCACGGTCCACCTCACCGGTGAGGCGGTGTGCTCCGTGTGCCACGGCAGCGGGGCCAAGCCCGGCACCACGCCCGACGTGTGCCCCACGTGTGGTGGCACCGGCGACGTGCTCGTCGACCAGGGACCGTTCTCGTTCTCGCAGGTGTGCCCGCAGTGCGGTGGTCGCGGCGCGATCGTCAAGGACAAGTGCCGCAACTGCAAGGGCCGCGGCGTGGAGGTCCGCCCGCGCGAGGTGAAGGTCAAGATCCCCGCCGGCGTGCAGGGCGGCCAGCGCATCAAGGTCGCCGGACGCGGCGCACCTGGTCAGTTCGGCGGACCGCCGGGCGACCTCTACGTGGTCGTCCACGTGCACACGCATCCGGTGTTCGGCCGGTCCGGCCGGGCGAACCTCACGGTGAGGGTGCCGGTCACGTTCGCGGAGGCCGCGCTCGGCGCCGCGGTGAAGGTGCCGACCCTCGACACCCCGGTGACCGTGAAGGTGAGGCCGGGCACCCAGAGCGGCACCACGGTGAAGGTGCCCAAGCGCGGGATCGCACCGGCGAAGGGCGATCCCGGCGACCTGCTGGTGACGTTCGTCGTCGAGGTGCCCGCCGAGGTGACCGATGAGCAGCGGGCCGCGATCGAGGCGCTCGCCGCGACCATGCCCGCCGACCCCCGCGTCGACCTGGGAGTCTGAGGTGACCGCCGCGGAGCGTCCGGAGCACCGAGGAGGGAGTGCGATGGAGCCCAACGAGCGTGCCCTCTACATCATCTCGGTGGCCGCCGAGCTCGCCGGGGTCCACCCCCAGACCCTGCGGATCTACGAGCGCAAGGGCCTGATCGAGCCGGCCCGCACCCAGGGCCGCAGCCGGCGCTACTCCGACCGCGACATCGCCCTCCTGCGCCGGATCCAGGAGCTCACCAACGAGGGCGTGAGCCTGGTGGGCGTGCGCAAGATCATCGACCTCGAGAACGAGCTGGCCCGGGCCGAGGCCCGGATCCGGGAGCTCGAGCAGGCCCTCGACCGCGCCCGCGACGACGTCGCCGCCGCGGTCCAGGAGACCCACCGCCAGTACCGGCGCGACCTCGTGCCGGTGAGCCGGGCTGTGGTGCACGTCCGCCGAGCCTGACCTGCTCGCGCCGGGGTCCTCGGCATGGACCCAGCATTTTCCTACGCTGTAGGTTCCCGGGCTCAGATCTCTACAGCAAGGGTACGAGATGTCGCGAGTTCGCAGGTTGCTCTCCGTGGGCTTCGCCGTCGCCCTGCTGAGCGCGGGCGCGGTGTCGGTCGGCGGCTGGACCGCCCCGGCGGGTGCCACCACCACCACGGTCACCAACACGCTCGACGACGGCCTCGAGACCTCGCTGCGCGCGGTGCTGGAGGCGGCCGGCTCCGGCGACGTCATCGAGCTCGTCCCCGGCGCGACCTACCAGCTCACGCGGTGCGTCGAGAGCGGTGACGCGGGGTCGCAGGTCACCGGGTCGATCGGCGAGCTGAGCGTGTTCGAAGCGGTCACCATCAACGGCAACGGCGCCACCATCGAGCAGACCTGCCCGAGCTGGCGGGTGATCCACACCCAGGCCGACTTCACGGTGAACGACCTCACGATCACCGGCGGTACCTCCACGCGCGGGGGCGGCGGCGGCATCCGGGTCGACTCCGAGTTCATGTCGGCCGACGCGCCATCGGCGCAGCAGACCGGCTACCAGCTCGTGATCCGCAACTCGTCGATCGTCGGGAACTGCACGTCGAGCAACGGCGGCGGGTTCAAGATGAACGTCGAGGGCGAGGTGACGATCATCAACTCGACGATCGCGAACAACGCCTCGAGCAGCGTCGGCGGCGGGTTCAGCCACTCGCACACCGGTGACGTGCTGATGGTCAACTCCACCGTCACGGGCAACACGTCCGACGACCACGCGGGCGTCGACGTGCGCGGCGGCAACTTCACCGCCCTGTACTCCGACATCGTGGCCAACACCCCCGGCACGCCGTCGGGTGACTGCGGAGTCGACCCGGTGAGTCTCGAAGCCGACGACGAGCCCGTGAGCGGCGCGGGCATCGCAGCGGCGAACGTCTACGTGAACCCCGAGTTCGACTTCTTCGCTTTCGGAACCGTGGTGGCCGAGCCCGGCGAGGCGGCCAACTGCTCCGCCGAGACCAGCAGCCTGGGCTACAACTTCGCCGACGACGAGACCTGCGGGTTCACCGACCCGACCGACAAGCAGGGGACCGGATCCGGGTTCGATCCGATGCTCGGCGCCCTCGCGAGCAACGGTGGTCCCGCCCAGACGTTGCTCCCGCAGACGGGCAGCCCGTTGATCGACGCGATCCCGCAGGCGAGCTGCGGCGCTGCCGACGTGGAGGCCGGCTTCGCGATCACGACCGACCAGCGGGGCTTCGTCCGACCGGACGTGGTCAACCAGAAGTGCGACATCGGTTCGGTCGAGGTGCAGACGGAAGTGCCGCCGGTGATCCAGCCGACCTTCACCGGCTGACTCAGCGGCCGTCCGCCCGGGCGCGCGCGTCGCGCAGCTCGCCGGCCAGGCCCGCGAGGAGCTGCTCGGCGAGGTCGGGGAGCTCGCGCACCAACGTGCGGAACATCCGGATCCCGAGCACGGCGATCCGCACGTCGGTGGCCGCCACCACGTCGGCCGCGCGCGGCTCGCCGTCGAGGATCGCGAGCTCGCCGAAGTAACCGCCCTCGCCCACGCGGGCGAGCTCCCGGTCGCCCGTCTTCACCACGGCCTCGCCCTCGAGGATGACGAACAGCGCGTCGCCCTCCTCGCCCTCGCGGACGAGGTGCGTCCCCTGGGGGAGCTCCGCGGTCTCGACGAAGCGGGCCACGGAGCGCAGCTCCCGAGGCGTGCACTTCGCGAACAGCGGCACCGCGTGGAGGGTGTCGGCGAGCTCCTTGCGTCGGGCCATGGCGTAGCGTACCGATCGTGCGCCAGCTCTCGCGCTTCATCGTGACGCGTCGCGTGTGGGTCCTGGTGGTCACCGCGATCCTCGCCGTCGCCTGCGCCGTGATCGGTGGCGGGGTGGCGCAGAAGCTCAGCCTCGGTGGCACCGAGGACCCGGCCTCGGAGTCGGTGCAGACCCAGGAAGCGCTGCTCGAGCGCTTCGACCAGGCCCGCCAACCCGACTTCGTGCTGGTGGTCACCGCGCGCAACGGCTCGGTCGACGACCCCGCGGTGGTGGACGCGGCGGCGAACCTCGAGCGCCGCCTCGCCCGGGAGCCCGGGGTGGCGCTCGCACAGTCGTACTGGAGCCTGGACGACGCTCCGCCGCTGAAGAGCCTCGACGGCCGTCAGGCCCTGATGCTCGCGGCCCTCGGTGGCGAGCCCGACCACCGGATCGACACCGCGGAGCGGCTCACCGACACCTATCTGGGCACGCGGGGTCCGCTGCGGATCGAAGTGAGCGGTGCGTCGCCGATCGAGGCCCAGATCAGCCAGCGCGCCGAGAAGGACCTGCAGCGGTCCGAGATGCTCACCGCGCCCCTCGTGTTCATCGCGTTGGTGATCGTGTTCGGCAGCCTGGTCGCGGCGTTCCTGCCGCTCGTGGTGGGCGTGCTCGCCATTCTCGGCACCTACGTGGTCCTCACCTTCCTCGCCGGGGTCACCACGGTGTCGGTCTTCGCGCTCAACCTCACGACGGCGCTGGGGCTCGGGCTCGCGATCGACTACAGCCTCTTCATCGTCTCGCGCTACCGGGAGGAGCTGGCCCGGGGCGCGACGCAGCTGGTCGCGGTGGGCCGCACGATGCAGACCGCGGGCCGGACGGTCGCGTTCAGCGCGGGAACGGTGATGATCTCGCTCGCCGCGCTCGTGCTGTTCCCGATGCCCTACTTGCGATCGTTCGCGTTCGCGGGCGTCGCGGTGGTGGGCCTGGCCGCGCTGGTGTCGATCGTGGTGCTGCCCGCGGTGCTCGCGGTGCTCGGGGCGCGCGTGGAGAAGGGGCGGATCTTCAAGCCCAAGGACAACGCCGGGAAGTTCTGGCGGGGCCAGGCCGACCGCGTGATGAAGCACCCGGTGCCGTACGCCGTGGGGGTGAGCGTCATCCTGGTGCTGCTCGCGGTGCCGTTCTTCCGGGTCAGCTTCGGCCTCACCGACGACCGCGTCGTGCCGGTCGGTTCCATCGAGGCCCGGGGCGCGACCAACGACATCCGCGAGAACTTCGGGAGCCGCGAGTCGAGCGCGCTGCGCGTCTCGGTTCCGACCCTCGACGTCGAACGAGACAAAGCTGCGATCGACGGGTTCGCGCGCGACATCCTCGCCATCGAAGGTGTGGCCCGCGTCGACACGGCCACCGGGTCCTACGGCGTGGTCCCCGACGACCAGCTCGCGGCGGTGCTGCCGACGCTGCCCGGGGTGGAGCAGTACGACGCCACCCGATACATCGTCCCGGCGGTGCTGGTGGGCGAGGCCCGCACGGGCCGGTTCCTCCCGCGAGACGGCGAACGCGGCACGTGGCTCTCGGTGGTCCCCGAGGTCGAGCCGTTCTCGACCCAGGGCGAGCAGATGGTGCACCGGATCCGGGACCTCTCCGAGCCGTTCGGCTTCGGGGTCACCGGCTCGAGCGCCCGGCTCGTCGACACGAAGGCGGCGGTGTTCGACCGGCTGCCGTGGGTGCTCGGCGTCGTGGCGCTCGCGACGTTCGTGCTGCTGTTCCTGATGACGGGCAGCCTGCTGGTGCCGTTGAAGGCGCTCGTGATGAACGTGCTGAGCCTCACCGCCACCTTCGGGGCGATGGTGTGGATCTTCCAGGACGGGCACTTCTCGGGCTTTCTCGACTTCGAGAGCACGAGCACGATCGACGTGTTCACGCCGGTGTTGATGTTCTGCATCGCGTTCGGCCTGTCGATGGACTACGAGGTCTTCCTCCTCTCGCGGATCAAGGAGGAGTACGACCTCGACCGCGACAACGAGGAGTCGGTGCGGGTGGGTCTGGGCCGCACGGGCCGCATCGTCACCGCGGCTGCGTGGCTCCTCGCGATCGTGTTCATCGGGATCGCCACGTCCGACGTCGCCATCCTCAAGCTCTTCGGCGTGGGCGTGACCCTGGCCGTGCTCGTGGACGCCTTCCTGATCCGGGCCACGCTCGTCCCCGCGTTCATGCGCCTGGCCGGCCGGCTCAACTGGTGGGCGCCCAAGCCGGTGCGCCGGTTCCACCTGCGCTGGGGCATCTGGGAGCACGAGCCCATCGCCGTCCTCGACCGCGTCCTCGACCCCGAGGCGTAACCCGCGGACGGTCAATCGGGCCGCGGCCCGGCGGGGACGGACACCCACAGCGTCACGGCGATCCCCACTGCGAGGCACGCCAGCCCGGCCGCGAGCAGCGCGGCTTCGGGCGAGAAGGCATCGGAGAGCACGCCGAGGAGAAGCCCACCGATCGGGAACGTCCCGACGAAGGCCACGGTCCACATGCTCGACACCCGACCCTGCATCTCGGGGGTGACGTTGCCCTGGAGCGCGGTCCCTGCGGCGGCATTGCAGAGGACGAAGCTGCCACCCGCCCCGGCGGCCAACAGGCACGAGAGCCAATACGAGCGCGACAGCGCCAGGGCCACGAGGAACGCGGCGGTGAGCAGGGCGCCCAGGCTCATCATCGTCTCGAGCCCGACCCTCGGTCGCAGCACCGCAACGGCGAGCATCCCCCCGAGCGCCCCGAACCCGGTCATCCCCATCAGCAGCCCGTATCCGTGCTCGCTCACGTGGAGCACCCGCGTGCTGATGGACGGGAGGAGCACGATGAACGAGAACCCGAAGAACGACAGTCCGCACACGGCGACCAGGATGCGCGTCATCCAGGCGTTCTCCCGCACGTAGCGAAAGGCCTGGAGCACGGCGGAGCCGACGTTTCCCCCGACGGGGACGGCGGGGGGCATCGCGGCGTGGGACACGACGATCAGGATCATGAACGCGCCGAAGGTCAGGGCGTTCACGTAGAACGGAACCTGGTCGCCGGCGACCGCGAGGAGCCAGCCGCCGACGAGCGGACCGACGAAGCGCGCCAGGTTGAACTGCACGTTGTTCAACGTGACCGCGCTCAAGAGGTCGTCCTTCGGCACGAGGACCGGGATGGTCGCGATCCACGCCATCACGAAGAACGCGTACGCGATTCCCGAAACGGAGAGGAACGCGATCAGCGTGCCCTCGTGGATCCCGGCCGACGCGATGGCCAGTCCGATGAGGACGGAGCAGACCATCATCACTGCCTGGCTCACGAGCACCATGCGCCGACGATCCATGCGGTCGGCCATCGCCCCGATGAACAGGCCGAGGAAGAGCGTGGGCACCCAGGACACGAGGTTGACGAAGCCCACGAGGGCGTCGCTGCCGATGGACCTCACCAGCCAGAGCACGGCGGTCAGCTGCAGCCAGCTGCCGATGCTGGACACGAACGCGCCCGACCAGTAGAGGCGGAAGCCTCGGTGCGCGAGCGCGCTCCAGATGTGCGCCCGATCAGGATCCCGACGGGGGGCCGACACCATCTAGGGACGGGTCGAGATCGGGCCGAGGCGTGCCACGAGGGTCATCCTCTCACCCGGGCACGGCGGGAATGCAGAACTTGATAATCCCGTTGTCAAGTTGACCGATCCCCGGACCGCGTGAGGTACTGGCCGAATGGCGCTCGACCCCAACATCTTCACCCGCAAGACCGGCGAGGCCCTGGGTGGCGCCCAGGCGATGGCCCGCGAGCGGAACAACACCCAGGTGACCCCCGAGCACCTGCTCGCGGCCCTGCTCAGCCAGCCCGAGAGCGTGGTGATCCCGACCATCGAGCGGGTGGGCGTGTCCACCAAGACGATCCGCGACCGGGTCGACGCCGATCTCGACCGCCTCCCCAAGGCCTACGGTCAGACGGCCCAGCAGGCCCAGCTCGCCCCCGGCGCCTTCGCGGTGCTCGAGGCGGCCGACCTGAAGCGTCAGACCCTCGGTGACGACTACCTCTCCACCGAGCACGTGCTCCTCGCCATGACCGAGGTGGTCGGCGGCGTGGGCGATCTCCTGCGCGGGCTCGGCGTCACCCAGGAGGCGGTCCTCGAGGCGCTCGCCAACGTCCGCGGCAGCCACAAGATCACGAGCGACAACCCCGAGGAGCAGTACCAGGCGCTCGAGAAGTACGGGCGCGACCTGACCGAGGAGGCCCGCAAGGGCAAGCTCGACCCCGTCATCGGGCGCGACGAGGAGATCCGCCGCGTCATCCAGGTGCTGTCGCGGCGCACGAAGAACAACCCGGTGCTCATCGGTGAGCCCGGCGTGGGCAAGACCGCCATCGCCGAGGGGCTCGCCCGCCGCATCGTGGAGGGCGACGTCCCCGAGGGCCTGCGCAACAAGCGCCTCATCTCGCTCGACATCGGGGCGATGGTCGCCGGCGCGAAGTACCGCGGTGAGTTCGAGGACCGCATGAAGGCGGTGCTGAAGGAGATCGTCGACTCCGAGGGCGAGGTCATCACCTTCGTCGACGAGCTGCACACGATCGTCGGGGCCGGCGGCGCCGAGGGCGCGGTCGACGCCGGCAACATGATCAAGCCGATGCTCGCACGCGGTGAGCTGCGGATGGTCGGCGCCACCACGCTCGACGAGTTCCGCAAGCACATCGAGAAGGACCCCGCGCTCGAGCGGCGCTTCCAGCAGGTGTACGTGGGTGAGCCGTCGGTGGAGGACACCATCGCGATCCTGCGCGGCCTGAAGGAGCGCTACGAGGTGCACCACGGTGTCCGCATCCAGGACGCAGCGCTCGTCGGCGCCGCGGTGCTCTCCGACCGCTACATCACGGGCCGTCAGCTGCCCGACAAGGCCATCGACCTCGTCGACGAGGCCGCGTCGCGGCTGCGCATCGAGATCGACTCCATGCCGTTCGAGATCGACGTCGTGGAACGGCGCATCCGCCAGCTCGAGATCGAGAAGGCCGCGCTCGCGAAGGAGACCGACGAGCCGTCGAAGCAGCGGCTCGCCGCGCTCGACGCCGAGCTCGCGGAGCTCGCCGAGGAGCGCGACGCGATGGTCGCGCACTGGCAGAACGAGAAGGACGCGATCGCCGAGATCCGCGCCCTGAAGGAGCAGCTCGAAGCCGCGCGCACCGAGGCCGAGCGGGCCGAGCGCGACGGCGACCTCGAGCAGGCCGCCGCGCTGCGCTACGGCACGATGCGCGACCGCGAGTCCGAGATCGACGCGAAGACCGTGCGGCTCGACGAGCTCCAGTCCGACGTGCAGATGCTGAAGGAGGAGGTTGACGAGGAGGACATCGCCGAGATCGTCTCCAAGTGGACCGGCATCCCCGTGAGCCGGCTCATGGAGGGCGAGATGGCAAAGCTCGTCCGCATGGAGGACGCCCTCCACGGTCGCGTGATCGGCCAGGAGGACGCCGTGAGCGCGGTCGCGAACGCGATCCGGCGATCGCGCGCCGGCCTGTCCGACCCGAACCGTCCGATCGGCTCGTTCCTGTTCCTCGGCCCCACCGGCGTCGGCAAGACCGAGCTCGCGCGCACGCTCGCCGACTTCCTGTTCGACGACGAGCGGGCCATGGTCCGCATCGACATGTCGGAGTACATGGAGAAGCACACGGTGTCGCGCCTGATCGGCGCGCCCCCCGGTTACGTGGGGTACGACGAGGGCGGCCAGCTCACCGAAGCGGTCCGTCGCCGGCCGTACGCGGTCGTGTTGCTCGACGAGGTGGAGAAGGCCCACCCCGACGTGTTCAACGTGCTGCTCCAGCTGCTCGACGACGGCCGGCTCACCGACGGCCAGGGCCGCACGGTCGACTTCACCAACACCGTGCTGATCATGACGAGCAACCTCGGCAGCGGTGGTCCCGACGAGATGGTGATGAACGCGGTGCGGGCGCACTTCAAGCCCGAGTTCCTCAACCGGATCGACGAGATCGTCGTCTTCCACCGGCTCGGTCGTGAGCACATCGGCCGCATCGTCGACCTCCAGGTCGACCACTTGCGGGCGCGGCTCGCCGAGCGCGGCATGGGCCTCGAGCTCACCGATGCCGCGGCGGCGCACATCGCCGAGGTCGGCTACGACCCCGACTTCGGGGCCCGTCCGCTGAAGCGGGTGCTCCAGAAGCAGGTGGCCGACCCGATCGCGCTGGGTGTGCTCAAGGGCGAGTACCACGACGGCGACGTCGTGGTGGTGGACGCCTCGGCCGACGGCGAGCTCGTGTTCAGCCGTCGTGCCGGCGTCAGCGTCTGACCGACGCTCCTAGTGCGCGGCGAGGATGCTCTTGACCACGGCCACGAGCACGCCCAGGACCGCCGCCGTCACGCCGTAGAACGCCGCCGGGAGCCGGGGCTTGCCCGCGGCGCGCGCCACGAAGAAGGCGATCACCCCGATGATCAGGGCGGGGACGTCCCCCACGGTCTCCTGCGCGCGGACGTCGGAGAAGAGGAGCACGGGGATGCTCGACACCGTCGCCACGAACGTGGCTCCCGCGAGCTGGGCAAGACCGATCTGCGCGTCGTGCTTGCTCGGGCGCTCGCCCCGGAATCCGGGTGCCGCGACGCGGAACGCGAACCAGTGCGCGATCGCGAGGCCGACCGCAGTCCCCCAGATGATCGCCAGCAGCGTGGTGCCGACCGGGCCAGTCACCCGTCCGTGATCGAAGTGCTCTTCGGGGAGCGAGAACAGCTCGGCGATCTCGATGACCGAGACGTACAGGATCATGGTCGCGGCTTCGCGAAGGATCTCGGCTCGGCGTTCCTCGCGCGCGACGTCGGGGTCGAGCGTTGTCGAGGTCATGCGCGCTATTCGGGCGGAGCGAGGACCTCGGCGGCGGCGTTGAGCGCGTTCACGGCGGCGGGCACGCCCGCGTAGACGGCCGTGTGCATGAGCACCTCGATCAGCTCCTCGCGGGTCCAGCCCACGTTGAGCGCGCCGCGCAGGTGGCCCTTGAGCTCCTCGACCTTGCCGAGCGCGGCGAGCTGCGAGACGGTGACGAGGCTGCGCTGCTTGACCGGCAGCTCCTCGCGCGCCCAGAACATCCCGAAGCAGAACTGCTGCACGAGCTTGAAGAAGTCAGGCGCGAGCTTGGCCCCGGGCACGCCCCCGCCCCCGCCGCTCTTCATGATCTCGCCCCAGAGCTGAGTCTGGATGTCCTTGCCCTTGGCGGCGAGGTCCTCGTCGTAATAGGTCACTGTCAAACCCCGATCTGGTAGAGGCGGACCCAGTTGTCCCACAGGATCTTCTGCTTCGACTCGTCGCTGAGCGGGAGCTTCAGGAACGCCTTCACGGCGTCGGGGAACTTCGAGTCGCCGTGCGGATAGTCGGTGGAGAACACGAGGTTGTCGTCGCCGAACCAGTCGACGTAGTACTTCACGGTGTCCTCATCGGCTTCGACGCCGAGGAAGCAGTTGGTGCGGAAGTACTCCGACGGTGCCTTCTCCAGGTCGGGCGCGTCCATCGCGCCGACCCACTCCCAGTGCTCGTCGAGCCGCTGGAGGAACCAGGGCGCCCACCCGCAGTTGCCCTCGAGCAACGCCACCCGCAGGTCGGGGTGGCGCTGGATCACGCCGCCGCTGGTGAAGCTGGTGAGCACGGTCATGATCCCGAGCGGCTGGTTGAACACGTGCCACATCATCAGCTTGTCGAAGATCTCGAGCGAGTAGTCGGGCTTGAGGTAGGTCTGCCCGCCGCCGTGGAAGCTGATCGGGATCCCGAGTCGCTCGCACTCGGCCCAGACCTGGTCGTACGCGGGGTCGTGCCACGGCCGCCGGTCGACGCAGCCGGGGTGCAGCATCATGGTCTTGAACCCGAGCTCGTTCACGCACCGCTTCACCTCGTCGACCGCGAGGGCCGGGTCGTGCGGTGCGAGGAGCCCGGCGCCGTAGAGGCGGGTCGGGTCCTCCTTGCAGAAGTCGAACAGCCAGTCGTTGTACGCACGCGCGATCGCGGCGGCGTAGTCACCCTCGAGGCCGTCGGCGCCCATCTGCCCGACGGTGTCGAGCCCGAGCACGAACAGGCCGCGGCTCGGGAACATCACCGCGACGTCGAGGCCCTCGTCGTCCATGGCCTCGAGCTGCGACACGGCGTCCCACCCGCGGGCCTCGGACTTCGCGTAGACGTTGTCCTGCTGCTTGGACCACGCGGTGACGCCGCCGGCGCTGGGCCGCACCCGGCCGGTGCGCAGCATGGTGTGGTTCTTCACCCGCACCCGCATGTCGCGGATCATCTCGCTCAGCCCGATGGGCGCGGCATGGGCCCAGCGCGGATCCATGTACCGCTGCCACAGGTCGGCCGGCTCCATCACGTGCAGGTCACTGTCGGCAACGCGCCATCCGTTGACGGCCATCGGGTCCCCCTCGTCGTCTCGCCCGGGTTCGTCGCGGTTCCTGACGAACACGTCATGTTGGCCCAACGGGGCCGTTCCCACAAGCCTGTGGGGCGCCGTCGCGACTACCCTTTCTCCAACGTGACTGCAGTTGCGTCGTGTACGCGTCGTCGATCCCACCGTCGAGTCAGGAGCCCCCGGTGCCGGGCACGGTGATCGTCGGCACCCAGTGGGGTGACGAGGGCAAGGGCCGCTTCACCGACTACCTCGCGGAGGAGTCGACGCTGGTCGTCCGCTACCAGGGTGGCCACAACGCCGGCCACACCATCGTCGTCGCCGGCGAGGTCTTCGCCCTCCAGCTCGTCCCCAGTGGCGTGCTCTATCCGCACGTCACGCCGGTGATCGGCAACGGCGTGGTGGTCGACCCCGCGGTGCTCCTCGCCGAGCTCGACATGCTCGAGTCCAAGGGCGTGAGCACGGCCAACATGAAGCTCTCGGGCAACGCGCACCTGATCATGCCGTACCACCAGGAGCTCGACCGGGTGACCGAGCGCTACCTGGGCAAGAACAAGCTGGGCACCACGAAGCGGGGCATCGGCCCGGCCTACGCCGACAAGGCGCTGCGGGTGGGCCTGCGGGTCCAGGACCTGCTCGACCCGAAGATCTTCCGTGAGAAGCTCGACCTCGCCCTCCGCGAGAAGAACGGCGTGCTGGCCAAGGTCTACAACCGGCTCCCGCTCGACGCCGACGAGATCGCGACGCAGTACCTCGCGATGGTGCCCCGGCTCGAGCCGATGATCTCCGACACGGTCCACATGATCCACGAGGCGCTCGACCGCGGCGAGAACGTGCTCTTCGAGGGCGCGCAGGCCACCTACCTCGACCTCGACCACGGCACGTACCCGTTCGTCACGTCGTCGAACCCGGTGGCGGGCGGGGTGTGCACCGGCGCGGGCGTGGGTCCGCGCGCGGTGGAGCGCATCGTCGGCGTGGTGAAGGCGTACACCACGCGCGTCGGCAGCGGACCCTTCCCGAGCGAGCTGTTCGACGGCGACCCGGTCGCCGACACGCTGGTGGAGCGGGGCCACGAGTTCGGCACCAACACCGGCCGCCGCCGTCGGCCGGGTTGGCTCGACGCCGTGATGCTGCGCCACGCGGTGCGGCTGAACACCTGCACCGAGATCGCGATCACCAAGCTCGACGTGCTCGCCCAGTTCGACGAGCTCAAGATCTGCGTCGCGTACGAGGGCGAGGACGGCACCCGCTACGAGCACGTGCCGTACCACCAATCGGTGTTGCACAAGGTCAAGCCCGTCTACGAGACGTTGCCCGGCTGGGGCAGCGACATCGATGCCGCCGCGACCCTCGAGGACCTGCCTGCCGCGGCCCGCGACTACGTGCAGCGGATCGAGGAGCTGGCCGGGGTGCCGGTGTCCTTCGTGTCGGTCGGTCCCGCGCGCGACCAGGCCATCGTGCTCCCGCGTCACCCGTGAGAGCACTCGTCCTCGGGAGCGGTGGACGCGAGCACGCGCTGACGCGGGGGCTCGTCGACGCCGCGTCGGTCGACGAGGTGCTGTGTGCGCCGGGCAACCCCGGCATGGCCGAGCTCGCCGAATGTGTGGCGGTGGCCGCCGACGACCCGGTCGCGGTGGCCGACCTCGCCGACGCGCGCGCGGTCGACCTCGTGGTCGTGGGTCCCGAGCAGCCCCTGGTCAACGGCGTGGTGGACGCGGTCGCGGCCCGGGGCCGGCTCGCGTTCGGGCCGACGGCGAACGGCGCGCGACTCGAGGGCTCGAAGGCGTGGATGAAGGACGTGCTCGTGGCCGCGGGGGTGTCCACTGCCGCGCACCACACGTTCGGCGCGGGGGACGAAACCGCCGCGCTCGCGTTTCTCGACACCCTTCCCGGCTTCTACGTGGTCAAGACCGACGGCCTCGCGGCGGGGAAGGGCGTGCTCGTCACCGAGTCGCTCGAGGACGCGCGCGACGCCGTTCGCTCCTACCTGTCGGGGGACGCGTTCGGCGCGGCTGGCACCACGTTGGTGATCGAGGAGGGGCTCGCGGGTCCCGAGGTGTCGTTGCTCGTCGTGTGCAACGGCGACCCCGACGGCGCACGCGCGCTGGCGCCCGCGCAGGACTTCAAGCGCATCGGCGACGGCGACGCCGGTCCCAACACTGGCGGCATGGGCGCGTACTCGCCCGTGCCGATCGTGGACGACGCGCTCGTCGCCGCGGTGATGAGCGACGCCGTCGTCCCCACCTTGCGCGAGCTCGCGGCGCAGGGCATCGACTACCGCGGCGTGCTCTACGCCGGTCTGATGCTCACACCCACGGGCCCGAAGATGCTCGAGTACAACGTGCGCTTCGGCGATCCAGAGTGCGAGGTGGTGGTGCCCCGCCTCGTGAGCGACCTCGGCGATCTTTGCCACGCGTCCGCCGCGGGCGACCCGCTGCCCGAGATCCGCTTCACCGACGACGCGTGCGTCACGGTCGTCCTCGCGAGCGACGGGTATCCGGTCGCGCCGCGCACGGGCGACGTGATCGAGGGCGTTGCCGACGCTGCCGCGGTCGAAGGCGCATTCGTGTTCCACGCGGGCACCCGCCGCGAGGGCGATGCGCTCGTGACCGCCGGGGGCCGGGTCTTCGCCGTGAGCGCGGTCGGACCCACGATCGCGGGTGCCCGGGCCCGCGCCTACGAAGCCGCCGACCGGATCACGTGGCCGGGCCGACAACGCCGCAGCGACATCGCCGCCCGTGTCTGAATCCCGGCTAGAGACCGATCGTCTTCTTCTGGACGCGGTTCATGTTGCTCATGCCGTTGCGCCGCGGCCCCTTGGTCCGCACGCCCGCCGCGATGAGCGCACACTCGACGCAGCGCAAGGGCTGGCGCTTCGAGACGGGCGGAACGAGGCAGTCGGCGCACCAGAAGAGCCCGCAATCGTGGCACTGGGCCACGGCGCGCTCCGCGTAGTGCTTGTTGCAGGTTCCGAGGAATCCTGCCGGTTCCGACACCTTCACCCCCGCCCCTCCTCCTGTTCCGACGAATTCGGTCGCGCGCGACGAACCGCAGCGCGGTCCGTCGCCAACGTCGTCCCTGCCCAGCCGACTCGCTTAATGTGTCGGCACGGAGGTCACCTGACTTGATCCCCCGTTACTCACTGCCCGCCATCGCCGGCCTCTTCTCCGACGAGGCCCGATTCTCCGTGTGGCTCGAGGTGGAGATCCTCGCCGTGGAGGCCTGGTCCGCGCTCGGGGTGGTGCCGCCCGAGGCGGCGCGCGCGATCCGCGAGCGGGCCGGGTTCACCGTGGCCGAGGTCGACGAGCGCGAGAAGGTGACCGACCACGACGTCGCCGCGTTCGTCGACGTGGTGCAGGCGCACGTCGGCGGTCCGGAGGGCACCTGGGTGCACTACGGCCTCACGTCGAGCGACGTCGTCGACACCGCGCTCGCGGTCACGGTCACGCGCGCGCTCGACCTGATCGTCGAGTCGGTGGAGGCGCTCGAGGCGGCGGTCGCCGCCCGCGCGCGCGAGTTCCGCAGCACCCCGATGGTCGGACGCACCCACGGGATCCACGCCGAGCCCACCACCTTCGGGGCCAAGATCGCGCTGTGGGCGCTCCAGCTCCGGCGCGAGCTGCGCCGCCTCCGCGCCGCGCGCGAGGTCATCGCGGTGGGGAAGCTGTCCGGCGCGGTCGGCACCTACAGCAACGTCGATCCCGCGGTGGAGGCGTACGTTTTCGAGCGGCCCGGCCTGCGGCC
>JBAZYX010000070.1:0-21818 GCA_041659105.1 Acidimicrobiia bacterium | reverse complement strand
GCCGAGGAGACAGGGCTGGCGTGCACCCTCGGTGAGCCGCTGGGCGAGATCCGCTACCGGGACCACAAGGGCCGGCCCAAGGTCGTCCGGTACTGGCTCATGGCCCCGATCGACGGTGGCGCGCCGTTCGAGCCCGACGACGAGGTCGACCGCCTCCACTGGTGCGCCCCCGACGAAGCGGCCACACTGCTCAGCTACGCGCACGACCGTGCGCTGCTCCGGCACGCGGGGGGCCACCAGTGACCGTGTACCTGCTGCGGCACGCTCGGGCGGGCCGTCGCAGCACTTGGAAGGGCGACGACGAGCGCCGTCCCCTCACCAAGGTGGGGCGGCGCCAAGCCGCCGGGATCCTCGGGGTCCTCGGCGAAGCCCCGATCACCCGGATCGTGTCGAGCCCGTACGTGCGGTGCCAGCAGTCCGTCGAGCCCCTGGCCAGGCGCCTGAACGCCCCGATCGAGGTCGTCGACGGGCTCGCCGAGGGCGTCGACCTCCACGAGGTGCTGCGCGTGCTCGAGAAGGTCTCCGACCAGACCACGGTCCTGTGCACCCACGGGGACGTGATCGAGCTGCTGCTCGGCCATCTGCGCTCCGACGGCATCAACGTCGGCAAGCGGCGGGGCCGGCCGCTCATGGAGAAGGGCTCCGTCTGGGAGCTCGAGACCAAGCGCGGCCGGGTCATCGGTGCCACCTACCTCCCACCGCCCCGCCCGCCTGGGAAGTAGTCCTGCGGTCCCGGCCGGCGCACGACCCCGGGGGGAAGACGAGGTCGGCGCTCCGGCGCCGGGACCGGCACGAGACGATCGTCGCATCCGGAGGTGAACCCGCCGCCGCCGGTCGGCGTCCGGCGGGTGGCCGTCGGGTGAACCCTCGCCGACCCTCCTCGCCGCGCCGGGTCCGAGCCTTCACAATGGCGTCATGGCCGAAGCCCCGCCGCTGACCACGGCCCGGCGCATCGCCGGGGTCGACGGACTGCTCGAGATCCTCGACGCCGCCCGCCACGAGACCGACGGTGAAGCCGTCGACCTGCTCGCCCACGGACTCCAGTGTGCCGCCGTGCTCGAACGCGCCGTTCCCGACGACCTCGAGCTGCAGGTCGCCGGGCTCGTCCACGACCTCGGGACGATCCTCGAGCCGCTCCGTCCCGCCACGCACGCGGCCACCGGGGGTGAGGCGCTGCGCCCGCTGCTCGGCCGCCGAGTGGCCGGGCTCGTCGCCGGCCACGAGGAGGCCAAGCGCTACCTCGTCACCGTCGACGCCCGCTACCGCGACCGCCTGAGCGCCCGCAGCATCGCCACGCTGCGCGATCAGGGCGGCCTCCTCGACCCCGAGGAGCGGGCCGCGTTCTTGGCCCGCCCCGAGTGCGACGCACTCGTCGCACTGCGCCAGGCCGACGACCGGGCGAAGGTCCCGGGCACCATCGTTCCCGGCCTCGACCACTGGACCCTCGCGCTCTACGCCGTGGCCGCCACGGCCGACCACTGATCCTCGCCGATAGGGTGCCGCGTATGCGGGTGCTGGTGACCAACGACGACGGTGTCGAAGCGCCCGGGCTCCTCGCCCTCACCGAGGCGATCGCGGCGGCCGGTCACGACGTGATCGTGGTGGCGCCGTCGGGTGAGCGCAGCGGCAGCGGCGCCGCCATCGGCCGCCTGCACCGGGCGGGCCCGATCGCGTGCACCGAGGTCGAGTGGCCGAGCCTGCCCGGGATCCCCGTCTTCGCCCTCGACGCCCCGCCCGCGGCCACCGTCTACGCCGGATTCCTCGGCACGTTCGGCCCTCCACCCGACGCCGTCGCGTCCGGCGTGAACCCCGGCCTCAACTCCGGCCACCTCGTGCTGCACTCCGGCACCGTCGGCGCTGCGCTCACCGCGGCGGCGCTCGGGATCCCCGGCGTCGCGGTGAGCATCGCCTGGCAGGAAGACCCGATCTGGGCAACCGCGGCGGCCCTCGTCCCGGCCGCGCTCGAGTGGGCCGCCCGGGGCGACGGCCCCGCCCGCGTGGTCAACCTCAACGTGCCCGACGTCGACCTCGCCGACCTGCGGGGCGTGCGCGAGGCCCGGCTGGCCCCGTACATGGAGGAGTGGACCGCAGCCCACCAGCCCGGCGAGGTGCACCTCGAGTACGTCGGCCGTGGCGGCGAGCCGCCTGCGGGCAGCGACCTCGCGCTCGTGCTCGACGGCTACGCCGCGGTCACGACGCTCGTCGGCGTCGAACCGGCCGATCCGGCGGGGGCCGCCGCCGCGATCGAATCGGGAACGCGCGACTACGCGGCGCGCTCGTAGCGGTACCCCACCCCGCGCACCGTGACGATGCGCGTCGGGTGCGCCGGGTCGGCTTCGATCTTCGACCGCAACCGCTTGATGTGGACGTCGAGCGTCTTGGTGTCGCCGTAGTAGTTGGGGCCCCAGATGCGATCGATCAACACGTCACGCGTGAGCACGCGCCCGGCGTTGAGCATCAACAGCTCGAGGAGCTCGAACTCCTTGAGCGGCAACGGCACCAACGAGTCTCGCACGAGCACCTCGTGCCGGGCGACGTCGACCCGGACCTCACCGATCTCGATCTGCTCCTCCGGCAGGCCCGGTTCGCTGTCCACGCGCGGCGCCCGCCGCAACGCCGCCCGAACGCGCGCCACCAGCTCGCGGAGGCGGAACGGCTTGGTCACGTAGTCGTCGGCGCCGACCTCGAGGCCGACGACGGCGTCGATCTCCGCGTTGCGCGCCGTGACCATGATGATCGGGACCTGCGACCGCGTCCGCAGCTCACGGCAGACGTCGACACCCGACATGCGCGGCAGCATCACGTCGAGCAGGACGAGCGCGGGATGGGTCGCGTCGAACCGCTCGATCGCCTCGGGGCCGTCCGCGGCGGTCTCGACGTCGAAGCCCTCGCGCTCGAGCGCGACAGACAAGGCGTCGCGGTACGACTCCTCGTCGTCGACCACGAGGATCGTCGGCCGTTCGGGGATCACACGGTCTCCAATGCTGCCCCGACACGGGGGAGGACGAGCCGGAAGGTCGAGCCCTGCCCTTCGATCGATTCCACGGTGACCTCGCCACCGTGGGCTTGGGCCACGTGGCGCACGATGGCCAGCCCGAGCCCGGTGCCGCCGGTGGCTCGGCTGCGGGCGGGATCGACCCGGTAGAAGCGCTCGAAGATGCGCTCCAGGTCCCGCGACGGGATCCCGATCCCGTGGTCACGGATGCGGATCGCCAGGCGTCCGTCGTCGGGCCCGACCGAGACCTCGCACGAGACCTCGATCGCCTGGCCCGCGTCGGAGTACTTGATCGCGTTGTCGAGGAGATTGGTGAGCGCGCCGACCACCTGCACGGGATCACACGACACCAGGAGGTCCTCGGCGATGGGGTCCACCACGAGCGGGGTGTTGCTCGCGAGGGCAACGGCCAGCACCCGCTCGACGGCTTCCTCGACGAGGACGCGGACCCGTGCCTGCTCGCGGATCGGGTGCTCCTGCGCCTCGACCTGGCTGAGGTCGAGCAGGTCCTCGACGATGCGGGCGAGCCGGTCGGCCTCGCGCACGAGCTGCTCGGCGAGGCGCCGGCTCACCTCGACGTCGTCGCACGCGAGGAACGTCTCGGCAAGGAGCCCCATCGCGCCGATCGGCGTCTTCAGCTCGTGGCTCACGTTTGCGACGAAGTCGCGCCGGACGCTCTCGACCCGCCGCAGCTCCGTGACGTCGTCCACGTATGCGGCCGCGCCGGCCACGGAGCCCGTGGCATCGAACAGCGGAGTCGCCCGCACCACGAGCGTCTCGCGCGGTGGGCCGAACAGCGCGAGCTCCTCGGCGCCGGCGAGCCCGTCGAGCGCGCCGCGCAGGAGGCGCTCGATCACCTCGAGCGCGACCGCCTCACCGTGGCGCGGATCACGGAACCGCTCCGCCGCCGCGCTGCGGAGCACTTCATGGCCGGCGGCGTCGAGCACGATGATGCCGGAGTCGGCCGCGACGAGAGCAGCCGCGATCCGGTCGCGGTCCGCCCGGACCGTCTCCAGGGTCTGCTCGGCCTCGGCGAGCCCGGCCTCGAGCCCTTCGAGCTCGTCGGCGCCGCGACGCCGTCTCAGCCGAACCGTCCGGTGATGTAGCCCTCGGTCCGGGGATCCGTGGGCTTGGTGAAGATCGTCTCGGTCTCGTCGTACTCGACGAGCTTGCCGACGCGACGGCCCTGCTCGTCGGGTTCCGCGGTGTAGAACGCGGTGCGGTCGGACACGCGCGCGGCCTGCTGCATGTTGTGGGTGACGATCACGATGGTGAGGCTGTCCTTCAGCTCCTCCATCAGGTCCTCGATGCGCGCGGTGGCGATCGGGTCGAGCGCGGAGCAGGGCTCGTCCATGAGCAGCACGTCGGGGTCGACGGCGAGCGCCCGCGCGATGCAGAGCCGCTGGGCCTGACCGCCGGACAGCGACAGGGCACTCGACTTGAGCTTGTCCTTCACCTCGCCCCACAGCGCGGCACGCGTCAACGCGTGCTCCACGATCTCGTCGAGCTGGGCGCGCTTGCGGGTGCCGTTGATCCGCGGCCCGTACGCGATGTTGTCGAAGATCGACTTGGGGAACGGGTTCGGCTTCTGGAACACCATCCCGATCCGGCGCCGCACCTCGGCCGCATCGACCTTCGGCCCGTAGAGGTCCTCGCCGTGGTACGTGACCCGGCCGGCCACCACCGCGCCGGGCGTGAGGTCGTGCATCCGGTTGAGCGAGCGCAGCACGGTGGTCTTGCCGCAGCCCGACGGTCCGATGAAGGCCGAGATCTCGTTGCGGGCGATCTCGAGGTCGACGTCGGTGACGGCCCGGACCCCGCTGTAGGAGATCTCCACGCCCGCGAGCCGGAACACGACCTCGCGCTCGCGCTCGGGCCGGTCGGATTCCGGGGGCAGCGACTGGTCGACCTCGGTGGGCGGCATCGTCGCCACGGAGTCGATCGTAGTGTCGGCGATCAACGTGTCGGTCATGGGGGGCTCCGAGGTCATCCGCCGGCACCTGAGGTCCGGCGGGTGTAGATGACGGTCACGATCCGGGCCAGGGCAGTGGCGATGAACACGATCAGGATCAACGTGAAGGCGGCCCCGAAGGCCCGCTCCTGGGCGGGGATGAACGGTGAGTTCGCGTTCCCGAAGATCTGCACGGAGAGCGCGGTGTTCGTGCCGTGCAACCAGCTCGTGTTCACGGTCGTCGTGGCGCCGATCACGAAGAGCAGGGGGGCCGTCTCACCCGCGGCCCGGGCGACCGCCAACAGCGCCCCGCTCACGATCCCCGGGGCGGCGTGGGGCAACACGACGGTCCGGATCGTGCGCGACTTCCGGCTGCCGAGCGCCAGGCTGCCCTCGCGCAGGTCGTGGGGCACGAGCTTGAGCATCTCCTCGGAGGTCCGGATCACCACCGGGAGCATCAGGCACCCCAGCGCGAGCGACCCCGCGAAGGCGCTGAACCCGTCCGCAGCCCGGGGCAGCACCCAGAAGGTGTAGATGAACAGCCCCATCACGATCGAGGGCACGCCGGTGAGGATCTCCGACAGGAACCGCACGAGCGCCGCGAACTTCGACTTCTGGCCGTACTCGTTCAGGTAGATCCCCCCCATCACTCCGAGGGGCACGGCAAGGAGCGTGGCGCCCACGGTGATGAGGATCGTGCCGACGACGGCCGGCCCGATGCCGCCCTCCTCGCTGCGGGCCGAGAACGGGAGGTCGGTGGTGAGGAAATCCCACGAGAAGACCTTCATGCCCTGCTGCGCGACGTAGAAGACGACGAACACGAGCGGGACGAACGCGAGGACGAACGACACCACGATGAGCCCGGTCGCGATGGCGCTCCGCACGCGGCGGCGTCCGGTGCCCTTGCGGGGGCGCAGCCGGGACTCGGGCGGGACCAGCGCCGCGGTCATCAGATCACCCCGAGGCGCTTGTTGGCCCGCCGCAGGACGCTGCGGGCGACGATCCCCAGGACGATCGTGATCGCCAGCAGCACCAGCCCGAATCCGATGAGCGCCGAGCGCTGCACCCCGCTGGCCTCGCCGAACTGGTTGGCGATGATGCTCGCGAGGGTGTCGCCGGGAGCGAACAGGTTCTCGGTCAGCTGCTGCGACGAGCCGATGACCAGGGCCACGGCGATCGTCTCGCCGACGGCCCGGCCGAACCCGATGATCACCGCCGCCATCACACCGCTGCGGCTGTGGGGGAAGATCGCGCCCCGGATCATCTCCCACCGCGTCGCCCCCATTGCCAGCGTGGCTTCCTTCTGCGACGCCGGGCAGGTGGCGAACACCTCGCGGGTGATCGCGGTGATGATCGGTGTGATCATGATGCCGACGACGATCCCGGCCGTCATGATCGCGAGGCCCGATGCGCTCGGGTCACCGAACACGTCGCCGAGGATCGGAATGCCCGACACCGCGCTGTGCACGCTGGAGTAGACGTCCGCCAAGGGCGACGCCAGCTGGCGCAGCACCCAGAGGCCGAACACGACCGAGGGGATGGCCGCGAGCAGGTCGATCACGAACACGATCGGGAGCCGCAGCCGCCGCGGCGCGACCTCGGTGACGAAGAGCGCGATCCCCACGCTCACGGGCACGGCGATCACCAGCGCGACGACCGCGACCATGAGCGTCATGACGACGAGGGCGCCGGCGCCGTACTCGCCCTCGGACGGGCTCCACGTGGTCGAGAAGACCGACCCGAGTCCTTCTTCCTTGAACCAGTCGAGGGAGTTGTCGAGGAGCACCCAGATGATGAGGGTGAGGATGACCAACACCATCAGGGCCGCCGCCACCGCGACGATGCGGAAGACGCGGTCGGCGACGAAGCCGGGAGGCCGCGGGCCCCCGACCAGTGGCGGGGGCAGCGGGGCGGCGTCGGCCGGAGCGGGATCGAGCACCTGGGTCATGGGGTCCTGATTCTGGCGTGGAGGGGCGGGCCGGGGGAAACCCGCCCCTCCACCAGATGTCGTCGGTCGGCCGGGGGGGTGTCGCCTACGAGACGCCGGCCTCGATGCGGCTCAGCGTCTGCTTCGCCCAGCTCTTGGGGATGGGCGCGTAGTCGACGCTCTTGGCCAGCTTCTGGCAGCCGGTGACCAGGTACTCGGCCCACGCCTTCACCGCGTTGGCGGTCGAGGAGTTCGAGTACTTCTGGTAGACGAGCAGCCACGTCGGCGCCGAGATCGGGTACGCCGCCGGGTTCGGTGAGTTCAGCGGGTCGTAGAGCCCGTCGGCAGCCAGGGCGACACCCTCGAGCGCCGCGGTCGACGCGGGGAGGCTGGGGAGGACGAACTTCCCGCTCGCGTTCTGGACCGACCCGAAGGTGAGCCCGGTGGCCTTGGCGTCCGACAGGTCCACGTAGCCGATCGCGCCGTCGGTCCCCTTGACGATGGCAGACACGCCCGAGTTGCCGTTGCCACCCTGGCTGTCGGCCGGCCACGGAACGGTCGCGCCGGAACCGAGCTTCCAGATGGAGCCCGCCGCCTTCACCAGGTACTTGGTGAAGTTCTCCGTGGTGCCCGAGCCGTCGGACCGATGAGCGATCGTGATCTTCGTCGCCGGGAGCTTCACGCCGGGGTTGTCCGCCGCGATGGCGGGGTCGTCCCACGAGGTGATGTCACCCTGGAAGAGCTTGGCGATCGTCGCCGGAGAGAACTTCAGGGGCTTCTTCACGCTGGAGAGGTTGTAGGACACCGTGATCGGCGCGGTCACGTAGGGGACGTAGAGGAACGGGCCACCCTTGATCTTCGTCAGGTCGGTCGACGAGTACGGCGCGTCGGACGCGCCCCACGCCGTCACCTGGTCGGCGAACTCCTGGCGGCCCTTGCCCGAGCCGCCACCTGGGTTGGGGTAGTTCACCGTGAGGTTGGGCTGAACCTCGCTGAACGCTTCCCGGCAGGTGTCGATCATGCCCTGGGGAAACGTGGCCCCGGAGCCGTTGATCGTGGTGGCGGGAAGCTCCTTCGCCTCGGGCCGCTGGGCCCCGGCGGGGGCGATCCCCACGGTGGCGACCAGGCCCGCGGCCACCGCGGCGGCGGTGAACAGGCGGGTAACTCGGTGACGTCGTTGCATGCTCGGACGAGCCTCCTCGTGCATCGGTCTGGCTGGATGACGTTTGGTACGGCCCGAAACCTAGGGAAGCCGTCTGGCGCGGCCCGGTCGATCGGATGGACGTAGGGTGAACAGGCCGGAAACAGTGGAATCCCGGCGCCGACCGGCAACCTCGTGTTCACCTCCTCGGGTCACGATCGGTGAGCGGTCGAAGGGCAACGACCCGAGGACGAGGAGCGCGCGGTGGCCATCACGAACGGAGACAACGAGATGCGCAGGAGCTTCCACGAGCACCTCGAGGAGCTGCGCGCCACCGTGATCCGCCAGGGTGCGCTCACCTCGGAGCTCGTCTCCGCGGCCACGCAGTCGCTGCTCGACGGCGACCTCGCGATGGCCGAGCGGGCCATCCAGAATGACGACGCGATCGACGAGCTCACCCACCAGGTGGAGGACGAGTGCTTCGCCCTCCTCGCGCGTCAGCAGCCGATGGCCACCGACCTGCGCACGATCCTCGCCACGCTGCGCATCGCGCACGAGCTCGAGCGGTCCGCGGACCTCAGCGTCAACATCGCGAAGACGACGCGCCGGCTCTGGCCCACGTCGCTCGACCCCAAGGTGCGCGGCATCGTCGACCAGATGGGGCGCCAGGCCACCAACCAGACGCGCCTCGCCCTCGACGCCTACGCCGACGCCGACCCCACCTGGGCGCGCGCCCTCGCCGACATGGACGACGCGATGGACGAGCTCACGAAGAGCCTGTTCCGCTACGTCCTCTCGCTCGCCCCGGCCGACGAGGCCACGGTGCAGCAGGCGGTGCAGATCTCACTCGTGGGGCGCCACTTCGAGCGCATCGCCGACCACGCAGTGACGATCGCCGAGCGCGTCGTGTTCATGGCTACGGGCGAGCACCCGGTGCACCACAGCGACCGCGAAGAGGTCGCGGGCGAGATCCACTGACCCGACCGGTCGGGTCGGGCCCGGGCCGTCAGGCCTGGGTGGTCTCGGGCTCCTCGTAGCCGAGGTCCCACTCGATGATGAGCCGCTCGCGCTCGGCGTCACGGTTGACCCGCTCGCGGTTGCGCCGGAACTGCGGGTCGTGGGGCGGCAGGAGCTGCAGTCGGGCCAGGGCCCGCTGGCGGAACTCGTCGATCAGCCGACCGTCACCGAACACGCCGTGCACCTCCCAGTGCGGCGAGGTCGGACCGAGGTAGACGAGCTTCACGTGCCCCACGGGGGGCAGCTGCTCGAGGTCTGCTTGGTCGATGGCCATCGTCGCCACCCTACCGGCTCAGGCCCGGGCGGACCGAGGAGAGGACCGGGCCGCTAGGCGGCCGGACGCTCGGTGAGCTTGGCCTGAAGGGCGCGGTTCTCGCCCCCGCGGTTGATCACGACCTCGACGGTGTCGCCCGGGCGCTGGGCGCGCACGAGGGCCTGCACGTCGGAGGCCTCCGTCACCGGCCGCCCCGCGATGGAGACGATCACGTCGCCCACCTGCAAGCCGGTGGCCTCGGCCGCGGAGCCGGCGGTCACCCGGGTGACGAGCGCACCCGAGGCGACGCCGAGGCTCTGCTGCCGGGCGATCGCGGGCGTGACCGACTGGCTCGACACCCCGAGGAAGGCGGCCGGCCGCCCCAGCCGCAGGTCCTCGAACACCGGCTGCGCGTTCGAGATCGGGATCGCGAAGCCGACGTTGTTGGAGGACTGCGGGTTGGCGATGGCGGTGTTCATGCCGATCACGCGGCCCTGGGCGTCCACGAGCGGGCCACCGGAGTTGCCCGGATTGATCGCGGCGTCGGTCTGGAGCATGCCGATCAGCGTGGAGCCGGTGTTGGTGCTCACCGTGCGGTGCAGGCCCGACACGATCCCGCGGGTGATGCTCAGGCCGCCGTCGAGCGCGAGCGCGTTGCCGATCGCGACGACCTCGTCGCCCACCTGCACGTCGTCGGAGTCACCCAGCTCCACAGTGGGCAGGTCGGTGGCGTCCACCTTGAGGACGGCGATGTCGGACGCAGCCTCGCGGCCCACGAGCGTCGCGCTCTTCTCGTCGCCGTTGGTGAACGCGACGCTGATCTTCGTCGCGCCCTCGATCACGTGGTTGTTGGTGACGATGTACCCGTCGGGGGTGATGACGAACCCGGTGCCGGCACCACCGTCACCCGTCCCCGGTCCGGAGCCGGTCGTGATCGCGACGACGCCGGGATCGACCTTGGCGATGATCGACGCGATGTCGGTGCCGCCGGTGATGGCGCGCGACGGGCGCGACACCGTCGCATCGGCAGCGGGCCGGACGATCGTGGTGCGGGGGCTGTCGTCGTCGGTGGCCACGAACACCCCCATCGCGACGAGCGCGCCCACGAGACCGCCGGCGAGGCCCGACACGAACCACGGGCGGGATCCGCTCCGGTGCTTCGTGGGCAGGACCGGCGGGACGGGCGGGGCCGGGGGCGGCAGGGGGGCGTCGGCCACCGTGGCCGGCGGCCACGACGACATCGCGGGCGCCGCCGGGTCCTCGGGGGCCGGGGTCGATGCCGGGACCGGGAGCCCGGGCTCGGGCTCGGGGACACCGGGAGTGTCGATCGTGGGCTGGCTCACGGAGACTCCGAAACGGGGGAGGAAGCGAGGGAGATCGGTCGGTGCCGTCGCCGGCAGCACACCGAACGGTACGCCGGGACAACGCCGGGCACGGCCCCGGGCGTTCCCGACCCCGCAGGAGCGGAAGTGGAAACTAGGGTATGCGGCCGTGACTGGGAACCCGGTCGAGCCGGTGCACGTTGAACCAGACGTGAACGACGAACTGCCCTCCCCCGACCACCACACACCTGCGTGGATGGATCACGCCCGGTGCCGCACGCTCAGCCCCGGAGAGTTCTTCCCGTCCGACGGTGTCGGCGTGGAAGTGGCGAAGCGGGTCTGCGCCGAATGCGCGGTCAAGGCCGCGTGCCTCGACTATGCGCTGACCTACCGCATCGACCACGGTGTGTGGGGCGGCTGCTCCGAGCGTGAGCGCCGCCGCATCCTGCGCTCGCGCCGCGTCCCCGCGTACTAGACCAACCGCGCACCGACAGCACGCGTCGCCCCCACGGCGACGCCCGTCGGCTCAGTTCCAGCGGAAGGGCGCGAGCACGAAGTCGGTGATGTCCTCGACGATGCCGCCGTGGTGCTCGGTGCGGTCGTCGAACGCCGCGGCGAACGCGCGCAGGTCGGCGATGGTCGCATCCGAGACGACCGTGCGGGTCATGGCTTCGTGGTCCCACACGAGCACCGTGCCGCCGGCCACCTCGTAGCCGCGGCCTCGGGCGTCGCCCACCGCGACCCCTTCGCTGCCGCGCGGGAGGCCGCTCGTGTCGAGGTCGCCGCGCTGCTGGAACACCGACACGCCGAACAGCCCGTCGGTGTAGTACAGCTGCACGATGCCGTCGGGGCGCAGATAGCGGCCCGCCAGCACGTAGCGGTCGGCCACGGTCGCCGGCGCGTCGAACCCGTCGGGCACCGAAGCGACGCGGTCGGGCGTGCTGTCCTTGCTCTTCTTCGCCTTCGGATCGGCGGGCGCAGCGTCGCGGGTGCCCCCGAGCTTCTTGACCTCGACGAAGCCGACCGCGCGCACGACGCGGCCCTTCGCGTCGAGCACCTCCCGGCGCAGCATCACGCCGGTGTCGCGGTCGCAGTAGACCTTCAGCCGCGCCTCGTCGGTGCGCGGATCGGTGGCCGTGACCACCAGCGTCGGGCGGCCGGCGATCTCGGTGCCCTTGGTCAGGGCCAGATCCCAGTGCTTCGACGGCGACGGCACGTTGCCGGTCACCGCCTCGTCCCAGCCGGCCTGCCAGCCGCTCACACCCGCGATCCAGCGCTCGTTGCCGCGGCCCTCCGCCTTGCGCACACCCTCACCGACCTGCACGGTGCCGCCGGTGCCCGTGACCGGCACTCGGGCGGTCTGCCACTCGCCGTCGGCGAGCCACTCGATCTGCACCAGGCCGGAGAAGTCCTCCCGGACCGTCGCGTTGCGGGCGCGGTCGAGGACCGACTCGGCGTCGTCGGCGCGCGCACCGGGGAGCACCAGCACCCCCACCACCGCGGCGAGCACCGCGGCCAGGACGACGCGCGCGACGCGACTCACCGACGGAACCCGGCCGACACCGCGAGCGGGGCGAGCGAGCTCACCGCGTCGTCCTGGAGCGAGGAACGCACGGCGTGGGCCGCGGTGAACGCGCCGACCGGCGGGGTGGCGGACTGCGGCTGGGGTACGAGCACGACGACCGCGATCACCGCCGCCGCGGCGGCTCCGGCGGCGGCGGCGAGCCAGCGGCTCGGGCTCCGGCGCGCCCGCCGCTCGGCCAGGTCGACCGGCGCCGCGGCAGCCGCGGGCACAAGGACGGCTTCGGGCTCGGGGTCGGCCGCGAGCATGCGGGCCCAGAACTCGGGCGGTGCGTCACGCAACGGCAGTGCGCGCACGGCGTCGCGCGCCGCGCGCGCCTCGGCCAGCTCGTCCCGCAGCTCCTCGGACGACGCGAGCTGCTCCTCCACCAAGACGCGTTCGGCGTCGGTGCACTCACCGTCGAGGTAGGCGGACAGCACGTCCGCTCCGGGCATCGTCGGTTCGCGATTCACGCGACCCCCTCCGACAACATCGATCGCAACAGGCGCCGGCCGCGGTGCAGCCGTGACCGCACCGTCCCCACCGGAACGCCCAGCGCCGCGGCGATCTGCTCGTATGACTGGTCCGCCACATCGCAGAGCACCACCGGCACCCGGAACTCCTCCGGGAGTGCAGCGAGCGCGGTCTGGATGTCGTCGGACAGCTGGGTCGACACCTCGTCGGCGCCCGGTGACGGGGGCAACACGCGCTCGGGATCGTCGGGGAGCGCGTCGGTGGGCCGCCGTCGGCGGCGCCGCACCTCGTCGAGGAACACGTTCGTCACGATCCGGGCCAACCAACCTTCGAGGGACCCCGGCTCGTAGCGCTCGAGCCCGCGCTTCACACGGATGAGCGCCTCTTGCACGAGGTCTTGGGCGTCTTCGTCGTTTCCGGCCAGGCGGTAGGCCACCGTGTACATGAAGCGGCCCTTGTCGCGGGCGACTTCCTCCCAGGTGGGGACACCGTCGGTCATCAGAGAAACGAACTGACGGCCCGGTCAGGTTCCCGGGTCGGCCAGATTCCCTCGAGCCCTCCCGGATCGGGCCGGGGGGCGGAGCGGGGATCCGCTACTTGGAGGTCGGCGCCTCGTCGTCGTCGGCCGCAGCACCCTCCGAGAGGCCCTTCTTGAACTCCTTCTGGGCCTGGCCCATGGAGCGAGCCAGCTTCGGCAGCTTCGTGCCGCCGAAGATCAACAGGACGATGAGCAGGACGATGATCAGTTCGGTCGGGCCCAGATTCATGGAAACCCTTTCGGCTGGTGGGGGAACCCACAGGTTAACCCCGCGGCACGGGGTCGGCCGCGTCGAGGGCGTGGGCGAGGAGCTCGACGTCGTCGAGCGCCCCCACGTGGAAGGGCACGCTTCCAGCGCCGAGGATGATCGTCTCCACACCGAGGCCCTGCCACCCGGCGACCTGCTCCCGGATCTGCTCCGGCGTGCCCACCAGCCGGCCCTGCCGCCACTGGTCGAGATCCATGCCGTCGAGCACGCCGGGAGGGCCTGCGTCGCGCAGGCGCTCGAAGCGGCGGCGGAGGTCGGCCTCGTTCTCTCCACACAGCGCGTAGAGGCCGAGCGACCTCCAGACCGTCGCGGGGTCGCGCCCGGCGGCGTCGCAGGCCCGCTCGAGCGCGCCGAGGCGCTCGCGATACGCGTCGGTGGTCCACACCCAGCAGGTGTTCCAGCCGTCGGCGAGGTCGGCCACGGCGCGCAGCACGCGGTCGCCCTTGCCTCCGACGAACAGCGGCGGGCGCGGCACCTGGAGCGCGGGCGGGTCGACCGACGCGTGGTCGGCCTGGTGGAAGCGCCCCGCGAAGGTGTGCGGACCACCGCCGAGGAGGCCGCCCACCACGTCGAGCGCTTCGCGCAGCCGGTCGATGCGCTCACCCGGGGGCGGCATCGCCATGCCGATCGCCTCGTAGTCGGGTTCGTACCAACCGGCGCCGAGGCCGACGTCGAGCCGCCCGCCGCTGACGCGGTCGAGCGTCGCCAGCGACTTGGCCAGCACCGCGGCGGGCCGCAGCGCCTCCAACAGCACGAGGGTGCCCAGCCGGACCCGCGGCACCGAGCGCGCGAGCGCGGCCAGCGTCGAGACCGGCTCGAACGCGCCGAACCGGATGGCCGGACCGCCGTACTTCGCCAGGTCGAGGAAGAGGTGGTCGGACAGCCACACGGAGTCGAGGCCCCAGGCCTCCGCGGCGGCGGCGTGCGCCTCGATCGTCTCGAAGCGCAACGGCGACTCGCCGGGGACCGAGTAGTCGTACTGCGGCAGCGCGAGCCCGAATCGCATCGCTGGAGACTAGAGGCGGGCCGTGCCCATACTGAGCCGGTGTTGGAGTGCGTGCCGAACGTGTCGGAGGGTCGCGACCTCGCGGTGCTCGACGCGCTGAGCGCGGCGAGCGGGCGGTCGCTCCTCGATCGGCACGTCGACGCCGACCATCACCGGTCGGTGTTCACCCTCGCGGGGCCGGCCGACGTCGATGCCCTCGCCGCCGTGCGGCGGCTCGCCCGGGCCGTGGCCGAACGGCTCGACCTCGGGGAGCACACGGGCGTGCACCCGCGCATCGGCGCGCTCGACGTGGTCCCGTTCGTCCCGCTCGACGCGTCGCTGACCGCGGCGACGGAGGCGGCCCGCTCGTTCGCCGAGTGGATCGTGGCCGAGCTCGCGGTGCCCGTGTTCTTCTACGACGCGTGCGCCCGGGGGAACCGGAGCCTGCCGGAGGTCCGCAGGACCGCGTTCACCGCCGCGGTGCCCGACCTCGGGCCCGTCGACCCGCACCCGCGGCTCGGCGCCGTGGCCGTGGGGGCCCGGGAACCGCTCGTGGCCGTCAACTGCTGGCTGGCCTCCGACGACCTGGCCGTGGCGAGGTCGGTGGCCGCCGCCGTGCGCGAGCGCGACGGCGGCCTCCCCGGGGTGCGCGCCCTGGGCCTCGCCCTCCCGAGCCGGGGGGTGGCCCAGGTCTCGATGAACCTCGTGGCGCTTCACCGTACCGGCGTGGAGGAAGCGTGCACTGCGGTGCGGGAGCGGGTGGAGGCCGCGGGGGCGCGCGTCGGGCGGGTGGAGCTGGTCGGCCTGCTCCCGGCCGCCGAGCTGGCGCGCTGCAGCGCGCAGTTCCTCGCGTGGTCGGGCCTCGGGCCTGACCTCACGATCGAGGCGCGCCTCGCGGCGCAGGGTGCCTGACCCTCAGGCGGTGGCGGCGCCGCGGCGCTCGAGGGCGCGCTGACGGCGGACCCGGCGGCGCTCCCGCTCGGACAGCCCGCCCCAGATGCCGAACTTCTCGCCGTGGGCGAGCGCGTACTCGAGGCACTCGTCCCGCACCTCGCAGCCCCGGCACACGGCCTTGGCCTCGCGGGTGGATGCCCCCCGCTCGGGGAAGAAGAGGTCCGGGTCGACGCCCAGGCAGTTGGCTCGCTCCTGCCAGCGTCGCTCTTCCTCGACTCCCTCGGATCCCAGGAGTCTGACGATCTCGAATACCTGCACCGGCATCCCCCTTACGTGTATGACGCCGATGTGCGTGACGCCCGTGGACACTCCCACCGATTGATGCGGGAATGACGCCCTTGGAATTACAACGCTGTTACTCTGGCGTCTCGACCCCCCTCTGCGCAAGTGGAAGATGCCGTGCGCGGGGATTTTTCGGGGGATTTGTCCGTTTCTTGGCCCTCCGGGGTCCAGAAACCCACCCCGAAAACCCCATCGCGGCCGCCCCGGGGCCCTGCGGGATACGGTCGTCACGTGCCCCTGGTCCTCGACGCCCGCCTCGGCGACATCACCACGGAGGCCACCGACGCCATCGTGAACGCGGCGAACTCCCGGCTCGCACGGGGCGGCGGCGTGTGCGGGGCGATCTTCGCGGCGGCCGGCCCCGGGCTGGCCGAGGCCTGCGCCGGGATCAGCGGTTGCCCCACCGGCGACGCCCGCGCCACCCTCGGCTTCGCCCTCCCCGCCCGCTGGATCATCCACGCGGTCGGGCCGGTGTGGCAGGGCGGCGGGCACGGCGAGGCCCAGCTCCTGGCCTCGGCCTACCGACGGTCGCTCGCCGTGGCCGACGAGCTCGCCGCCCGGTCGGTGAGCTTCCCGGCCATCTCCACCGGGATCTTCGGCTACCCCCTGGAGGCGGCGACCGCGATCGCGGTCGCCACGGTGCGGGCCACGGTGACCGACGCCGAGCTCGTGCGCTTCGTCTGCTTCGACCCCGCGACGCTCGCGGCCTACGAGCGGGAGCTCGCGCGGGTGTGACTCAGCTGGCGCGGCGGTTGGCCCGGCGCTGCTCCAGGAAGTCGACGAGCACGTAGTCGCCGAGGGTGTCGGGTGTCGTGTAGAAGGCCCGGCCCCGGTTGATGCGGCACATCTGCTCGACGAACGTCTTGAGGTTCCAACCGTCGTCGAGCATGAAGGTGTTGATGCGGATGCCCTCGCGGGTGCAGCGCATCACCTCCTTGATCGTCTCCTCGGTGGTCTCGTACGACGTCGGGTAGTTGAAGTAGGCGTACCCGTCGGCGGTGATGTGGGCCGTCGGCTCGCCGTCGGTGACCATGATCACCTGCTTGGTGCCGGTCTGCTTGCTGAGCATCTTGCGGGCCAGCAGCAGCGCGTGCTGCATGTTGGTGCCGTACTCGAAGTCCCAGCTCATCTCGGGCAGCTTCTCGGGTGCCACCTCGCGGGCCACCCGTCCGAAGCTCACCAGCCCGAAGTAGTCGCGCGGGTACTGGCTGGTGATGAGCGCGTGCAGCGCCATCGCGACCTTCTTCGCGGGGAGGAAGTTGTCGCGCATCGGCATCGACATCGACACGTCGAGCAGCAGCACCGTCGAGCTGCGGGTCGTCTGCTCGGTGCGCTCGACCTCGAAGTCGATCGGCTGGAGGCGCACCGGGGTGCCCGCCCCCTGGCGCCAGATCGCGTTCTTCACCGTCTGCTGCACGTCGAGCCGGAACGGGTCGCCCCACTCGTAGGGCTTGTGCTCGTAGGCGGGGTCGTGCCCGGTGCCCGCCGAGTGCACCTCGTGCCGGCCCGGCTGGTCCTTCATCAGCTTGCGGAACAGGTCGCCCAGCGCCTTCTGGCCGATCGCCCGCAGGCCGCGCGGCGTGAGCTCGAGCCGGCCCTCGCGCTGCTCGATCAGCCCGGCCTCCTCGAGCATCTTGGCCAGCTCGGCCAGCCGCTCGAGCGCTCGAGCGGCGTCGTCGCCGAGCATGTCGCGAGCCTTGTCGATGTCGACCTCGGCGAGCTCGCCGGGCTGGGTGGCCTGCCGCAGCAGGTGCTCGAGGTCGTCCATGTCGCCCAGCTGGTCGAGCAGTCCCGGCATCTGCGACATCGAGAGGGGGTCGTCACCACGGAAGTTCATCGAGCGCTCCCACGGCAGCTGCGGGAACGCCTGCTGGAGGTTGCGGGAGAGCTGGTCGACCTGCCAGCGCAGGTCCATGTCCTCCATGAGCGACTCGGCGAGCGCCTGGAGCTGGGCGCGCTGCTCGGGCGTCATCGAGTTCATGAGCTGCTGCATCTGCGCCATCGACTGCGCCATCTGCTCGAGCAGCTCGTCGAGGGACTGGGGGTTGCCGGGGAAGAAGTCGCCGTAGCGCTCCATGAACCCGTCGAAGTCGGGCTCCTCGCCGGCCTCACGCTGCTCGAGCATGTGGTTGAGCTCGGACATCATGTCCTTCATGCGCTGCATGCGCTCGGGCGTGAGGTTCTGCATGCCCTCGGACATCTGGTTGAAGTAGCTCTGCATGAGCTGCTCGCGCAGCTCGTCCATGAGCTCCTCGAACTTCTGCCGCGCGGCGTCGTCCATCCACTCGTACTGCTGGAGCTCCTGGACGCGGCTCGCGAGGTCGGGCGGGAGCTGGTCGAGCTGCTCGCGGCGCTGGTCGGCCACCTGCTCGACGATCTCCTGCTGGCGCTCGTCGCCCCCGCGCGTCGCGTCGTCGACCCGGCGCTCGATCCCCTCTCGCTCCTCGTCGACGATCTCGCGCAGGCGGTCGGCGATCTCCTCGTAGACGCCACCGAGGTCGTACTGCTCGAGCATCTCCTTGCGGCGTTCGCGCAGCCGCTGGAGCATGTCGCGCATCCCCATGAGGTCGTCGCCGTTGCGGTCCTTCAGGCCCTGCTGCATCATCCGCCGCAGCGCCGCGTGGAGATCACCGTGGTAGAGCAGGTCGTCGGTCATCTCGTCGAGGAGGGCGTCGGCGTCGAGGTCGAAGCCCCGCTGCGTGCCGTCCCAGGCCGAGTAGCGGAACCCTCGGGCCTCCGGCGTTCGACGGCGAGCGCGCATCCCCGGAGGGTACCCCGCGCCCGGGGCCCCCACAGCCGGACCGAGGCCGACGGGCCGATGGCCGCGGGGGTGGGGGCGGGGGGCACAATGGCCGTCGTGGCCGACGACGTGCTGACGCCGCTCGACCCCGATGCCGACAAGGTGTCGCGGCGCCGGGCTCGCAAGTGGTGGTGGGCGGCCGGCGTCTTCGGGGCGATCGCGGTGGTGGCCATGACCTGGGCCGGCCGGCAGTCGAACAGCCAGATCCCCCCGGCGCCACCGGCCTTCTGCAAGGCCGCCGAGCGCTACGAGAAGGAGCTCGACCGCCAGCAGATCGCGTACGAGCGCGACGTCGGCCGCCAGATCAGCTACGTCGAGGACATCGCGGCCACCGCGCCGAAGGCGGTCCGCGCCGACGCCGAGACCTTCCTCCAGGCGCTGCGCGACCTCGAAGCCGCGCCGGACAAGGCGGCGAAGCAGGCGTTGAAGGACGACCCCGACATCCGTCAGGCCGTCGACAACGTCAACCGCTACTGGAACCAGGGCTGTGGCGTGTTCGACCGCCAGAGCGGGATCTAGTTCGCGTTGGCGTTCTTGCCCCGGTAGGTGGCGCGGGTGCCGACGGCGTCCTTGTTGAGCCGCTTCGAGAGGTGCAGGCCCTCGAGCACGAACTCGACCGCCGACGCGACCCCGGCCGGGGTCTCCCCCACCTCGAGGTCGGCCAACGTGGCGTGCAACGCCGGGAGATCCGTGAGCACGGTCGCGTAGCTGGACGCAGGGAGGTCGGGGCCGGTGTGCACCACCGTGCCCTCGTCGAACGCGTGCACGAGGTCGACCAGCTGCTCGGGCCGGCACTGCGACCGGAACGTCTCGAGCACCGCGGCCTTCACGATGCGCTCGAGGATCTGCTCCTCACGGCCGTCGTCGACGGTCTCGAACTCGACCTTGCCCGCGGTGCTCGGCACGAGCGCCTCGAGGTCGCTCACGCGCGGCACCACCTCGTCCTCGCCGTTGTGCAGCGCGCGACGGGTGGCGTTGGCGACCATCGTCTCGTAGTTCGCGATCGACATGCGGACCGACACACCGGAGCGCTGGTTGATGTGCGGAGACCGGCGGGCCTGCTGGCTCACCGCGGCGACGATCTCGGTCATGTACTCGGGGACCCGCACCGGCAGGCCACCGGTCTCGACCGGCGTGGCCTCCTGCTCGATGACGTCCATCTCCAGCTCGACGTCGAGCGGGTAGTGGGTGCGGATCTGGGCGCCGAAGCGGTCCTTCAGCGGGGTGATGATCCGGCCGCGGTTCGTGTAGTCCTCGGGGTTGGCCGAGGCCATGAGCATGAGGTCGATCGGGAGCCGGATCTTGTAGCCCCGGATCTGGATGTCGCGCTCCTCGAGCACGTTGAGGAGGCCCACCTGGATGCGCTCGGCGAGGTCGGGGAGCTCGTTGATGGCGAAGATCCCGCGGTTGGTGCGGGGGACCAGGCCGTAGTGGATGGTGAGCTCGTCGGAGAGGTAGCGGCCCTCGGCGACCTTGATCGGGTCGACCTCGCCGATCAGGTCGGCGATCGAGGTGTCGGGGGTGGCCAGCTTCTCGGAGAACCGCCGCTCCCGGTGCACCCACTCGATCGGGGTCTCGTCGCCCCGCTCGGCCACGAGCACGCGGGCATGGTGGGAGATCGGGTTGTACGGGTCGTCGTTGATCTCGCTCCCCGCGACCACCGGCATCCACTCGTCGAGCAGACCCACGAGCGACCGCATCATGCGGGTCTTGGCCTGGCCCCGCTCCCCCAGGAGGATGACGTCGTGGGCGGCGAGCAGCGCGTTCTCCAATTGCGGAAGGACGGTTTCCTCGTACCCCACCACGCCCTGCACGACGGACTCGCCCGCCGCGATCTTCGCGATGGCGTTCTCGCGGATCTCATGCTTGACCGGGCGCGACACCCAGCCGCTCTCACGCAACTCACCGAGGGTTCCGGGACGGCTCATCACATCCGCTCCTGGCGCTGGCGCGCCGAGCCGCTCGGGCCCCGCTCGCTGGTCGCGCACAGAGGATGCAGGGGCTCATGACGCTCGCTCATGCGGTTCACGCTACCCGCGCCCGAATAGGCCCCTTCACGGGGCACGGGACTAGCGTGCGAACGTTCCACCAAAGGGAAAGCCATCCGAGTTGGAGTTGGGATGACCAAGGTCGACGACGCTCCCGAGGCGCGGCTGGAACGGCCCGCCAATCCGGTTCCGAAGCCGGCTCGCAAGCCACCGTTCATCATCGAGTTCTACCGGTCGGCCATCGCCAAGAAGTGGTTGATGGCGATCACCGGGATCATGCTCATGGGCTTCGTCTTCGCCCACATGATCGGCAACTTGAAGATGTACCTCGGCGCGGACGACTTGAACCACTACGCCGAGTGGCTGCGGGAGATGGGCGAGCCCGCCCTCCCGCGCACCGTGCTGCTGTGGATCATGCGCGTGGGCCTGATCGGCGCCTTCGCGGTCCACATCATCTCGGCCGCGCAGCTCACCCGGATGAACCACAAGGCCCGGCCCGACAAGTACAAGTCGCCGCGCGACTACGCGGCGGCCAACTTCGCCAGCCGCACCATGCGCTGGACGGGGGTCATCGTCGGCCTCTTCCTGATCTTCCACCTGCTGGACCTGACCTGGGGCCAGACCGGGGCCGACTTCACCCGCGGCGACGTGTACGACAACGTCATCGCGAGCTTCGAGCGCGTGCCCGTGGCGATCGTCTACATCCTCGCCAACATCGCGCTCGGCATCCACCTGTACCACGGCTCCTGGAGCATGTTCCAGAGCCTCGGGTGGAACAACCGCAAGTTCAACGACTGGCGCCGACTCTTCGCGATCGGCTTCGCCGGGATCATCGTGATCGGCAACGTGAGCATGCCGTTGCTCGTCGTCACGGGAGTGGTGAGCTGAACATGGGAGTGAGTGAACGACACCACGCCGCAGCCATCGACGCAGGAACGGAGTGAGCGAACCATGGTGATGGACGCGCACATCCCCGCCGGCCCCATCGCCGACAAGTGGGACAACCACAAGTTCGACGTGAAGCTGGTGAACCCCGCGAACAAGCGCCGGTTCAAGATCATCGTCGTGGGCTCCGGTCTCGGCGGCGCCTCGGCCGCCGCGAGCCTGGCCGAGCTCGGCTACCGAGTCGAGCTCCACACGTTCCACGACTCGCCCCGCCGCGCGCACAGCATCGCCGCGCAGGGCGGCATCAACGCGGCGAAGAACTACCGCAACGACGACGACTCGGCGCACCGGCTCTTCTACGACACCATCAAGGGCGGCGACTACCGCGCCCGTGAGGCCAACGTGTACCGCCTCGCCCAGGTGAGCGTCGACATCATCGACCAGTGCGTCGCGCAGGGCGTGCCCTTCGCCCGCGAG
>JBAZYX010000069.1:0-22020 GCA_041659105.1 Acidimicrobiia bacterium | reverse complement strand
TGCGCTTCGCCGGAGCCCGCTTCGCCGCAGCCTTGCGCTTGGCCGGAGCCCGCTTGGCAGTGGTCTTCTTCGCCGCTGCCTTGCGCTTCGCGGGTGCCCGCTTCGCCGCAGTCTTGCGCGCCGGAGCCTTGCGCTTGGCCGGAGCCCGCTTGGCAGTGGTCTTCTTCGCCGCTGCCTTGCGCTTCGCGGGTGCCCGCTTCGCCGCAGTCTTCCGCGCCGTGGTCTTGCGCGCCGGAGCCTTGCGAGCGGTCGTCTTCCGGGCCGTGGTCTTCTTGGCCGGAGCCTTCCGTGTGGTTCGTCTCTTTGCCGGAGGCACAGTCACCTCTCTTTCCTTGTGGGTTTTGGACGTGCAGGTCACCCGGAGGGACGACCTACTTCACGGCGGCCTTGAACTTGGCACCCGCCGAGAACTTGACGCCCTTGGACGCGGGGATCTGAACGATCTCACCGGTCCGCGGGTTTCGACCCTGCCGTGCCGAACGCTGCGACTGGGACCACGACCCGAAACCGGGAAGCGTGACCTTGTCACCCTTGGCAACAGCACCTTGCACTGCGTCGATCAACGCGTTCAGTGCGCTCTCCGCTTGTGACTTGGAGAGACCTCCACCGTCCGCAATCGCATCGATGAGCTCGGACTTGTTCACGCTCCCTCCCAGGATCGTGTTCAGCACATTTGTGCTTCAACTTTCGCGGCAATTGCTTTCGTACATCGGTGTCGAAGTGACGTTGCCGCTACTTGGACGTGCGCGACCGTGAAGCCCGCAACAAAACCGTAACGCAAATTCTGCCCCGTGTGGTGGATTTCGCGCTATAAGCGCGTGTCCTGCGTCACGCATGCAGCTTCGATGACGCGCACGCGGAGCATGCAATCGATCGCATCGACACCGCCGCGTCATCCTCGTTGACGCATCGCGCACAATGCGCGAAGAAGGTCGTGCGCTTCGCATGCGGCGCGATCACGAGCGAACGCGCGGCGGATCGGACGGCGGCGGACGGTGCGATCTCGGTGACATCCGGTCGACTCCTCGTCGACCCCTCGTCGAAGCGCCCGGCACGCGGACAAGACGAAGGCCCGCACTCTCGTGGAGTGCGGGCCTTGCAGCCCCGAGCAGATTCGAACTGCCGTTACCGCCTTGAGAGGGCGGCGTCCTAGGCCACTAGACGACGGGGCCGGGTGCCGGATTGGGTACCGACTGGCTCGGGGGGGAGGACTCGAACCCCCAATGACAGGGCCAGAACCTGTTGTGTTGCCGATTACACCACCCCCGAAGGGCCTGCTCAGGATAGCCACTGGCCGGCGCCCAGGCCCACACGCGACTCCCGCAACCGCGTCGCTCGACCGAAGCCGAAGATGCGCCCGAGCGCGACCCGGAGTCCCTCGCCGAGGAACCGTCGCCACTCGGACGCGCCGCGGATCGGGCTCGAGCGGGTCGGCGACGTCACCGCGTCGAAGCCGACCTCCTCGGCGGTGAGCCGGATCCGCAACGAGTGGAACGGATCCGAGACGAGCACGACGCGTCGCACGTCGCGGGCGAACAGGAACCGCGCCGAGGCGCGCAGCGACTCCCACGAGTTGCGACTCGTCGTCTCACGCAGGATGTCGGCGTCGGGCACGCCGTGCGCGATGAGGTAGTCCGCGCCGGCGCCGGCCTCGGTGAAGCGGTCGCCGGCCAGCTTGCCGCCGGTCACCACCACGATCGGGGCGACGCCCTGCTCGTACAGGTCGAGTGCATGGTCGAGCCGGGCCCGGAACACGGCCGACGGGCGGCCGTCGTACTGCGCGGCACCCAGCACGATGATCGCGTCGGACGGCCGGGTGTCGTCGGCGCGGGCGGCGCGCCACACCTGCAGCACCGTGACGGCGTAGTAGCCCACGAGGAGCGCGGCGAGGGCGGCGACGGAGCCGATCACCCAGCGCGCCCGGGAGGTCACCCGGTCAGTCGCTCCCGCGCCGCGCGGAGCCGGGCCAGCGTCCGCTCACGCCCGAGGATCACCATCGAGTCGAACAGGGGCAGACCGGCGTGGCGCCCCTCGACCGCCGTGTAGAGGGCGGGCATCGCCTTGCGGGGCTTGAGCCCCAGCCCGTCGATCACCCCACGGAGATCGACCCCCTCGACGGTCCACTCGGCCGTCTCCAGGTGCGCGATCACGGCGTCGAGCACCTCGGCGGCGCGTTCGGTCTTCTCGACCCGCTCCCACGACTCGGGCGCGATCGTGAGGTCGGCGTCGTCGGCGAAGAGGAAGTCGGCCTGGCGCACGATGTCGGCGACCGTCACCGCGCGCTCCTGACCGATCCGCAGCGCGTCGCGCAGCAGGTCGACGTCGACACCCTCGCCGAGTTGGGTCCGCGCGATCGGCAGCGCACGGGCCTCGAGCTCGGGCAGGCTGATGCGGCGGATCCACTCGCCGTTCATCCAGTCGAGCTTGGCGTGGTCGAACGCGGCGGCAGCGTGGGTGACGCGATCGAGGTCGAACGCGGCGACGATCTCGTCGGCGTCCATCACCTCGCGGCCGTCGTCGGGTGCCCAGCCCAGCAGCGAGAGGTAGTTGACCAGTGCCTCGGGCAGGTACCCCGCGTCGCGGAAGTCCTCGAGGGCCACGGCCCCGTGACGCTTCGACAGCTTGGCCCGGTCGGTGCCGAGGATCAGCGGCAGGTGCGCGTACACCGGCCGCTCCGTCACCCCGAGCGCCTCGCGCAGCGCGAGCACGCGGTGGGTGGAGTCGATGAGGTCCTCGCCCCGGATCACGTGGCTGATCCGCATCGCGATGTCGTCGACCGCGTTGGCGAGGAAGAAGATCGGGTTGCCGTCGGAGCGCACGATGACGAAGTCGGGGATGTGCGTCCACTCGACCCGCACGTCGCCGCGCACTGCGTCGACGAAGTGGCTCGCGCCGTCGTCGGGGGTGCGGAACCGGATCGACCGCGGCCGGCCCTCGGCGGCGAGGCTCGCACGCTGCTCGGCCGAGAGGTCGCGGCAGTGGCCGTCGTATCCGGGTGCCCGCCCCGCCGCGAGCGCGGCGTCGTTGCGGGCCTTGACCTCGTCCTCGGAGCAGTAGCACTCGTAGGCCCGGTCGGCGTCGCGCAGCTCGTCGGCCGCGGCGAGGTACTCCTCGAACCGCGCGCTCTGCAGCACCGGCCCCTCGTCCCACTCGAGGCCGAGCCAGTGGAGGGTCTCCTGGATGCCGACGACCCACTCGTGCCGCGACCGGGCGCGGTCGGTGTCCTCGATGCGGAGGCAGAACGTGCCGCCGTGGTGGCGGGCGAACAGCCAGTTGAACAGCGCGGTGCGGGCCGACCCCACGTGGAGGGAGCCGGTGGGCGCGGGCGAGAAGCGGACGCGGGGGCCAGTCATGAGCCGTCCAGTCTAGGAACCGGTCCCCGGCGGCCCGGGGCGGGGATCAGAACACGCGCAGCGCGTCGTGGACGTCACGCTCGCGCCGGGTGAGGGCCCGGACCACCGCGAGATCCCCGTGGCGGCGGCGGGCCGTGTCCACGAGGCAGTGGATCACCAGCGTCGCGGCCTCGGCGTCGGGGATGCCGGCGTCGAGGTTCACACCTCGTGCCGACGTCGCGACCCGCACGAACGCGGCCCGGACGTCGACGCCGAGGATCATCCGAGGGTGCCGACCTCGTCGAGGAGGCGGCGGCCGATGACGACCCGCTGGATCTGGTTGGTCCCCTCGTAGATCTGGGTCACCTTGGCGTCGCGCATCATGCGCTCGACCGGGAAGTCCTTCGTGTACCCCGCGCCGCCGAAGAGCTGGACGGCGTCGGTGGTGACCGACATCGCGGTGTCGCTCGCGAACAGCTTCGCCATGGCCGACGCCTTCGACGTGCCGCCGAGGCCGGCGTCGAGGCGGCCGCACGCGCTGTAGACGAGCAGGCGGGCCGCTTCCACGCGCGTCGCCATGTCGGCGAGGAGGAACTGCACGCCCTGGAACTCGGCGACGGGCTGGTCGAACTGGTGCCGCTCGGTCACGTAGCGGGTGGCGGCGTCGAGCGCGCCCTGCGCGATGCCCACTGCCTGCGCCCCCACGATCGGTCGGGAGCCGTCGAGCGCGGCCATCGCGTAGCCGAAGCCACGGTTCTCCTCGCCGATCATGTTCTCGGCCGGCACCCGCACGTCGTCGAAGTGGATCTCACCCGTGGGCGAGCCCCGCATGCCCATCTTGGACTCGAGCTTGGCCACCGAGAACCCGGGCCGATCGGCCTCGACCACGAACGCGCTGATCCCGCGGTGACCGGCCTCGGGGTCCGTCTTGACGAAGACGGTGTAGAAGTCGGACACGCCCGCGTTGGTGATCCAGGACTTGGAGCCGGTGATCACGTACGAATCGCCGTCGCGCACCGCGCGGGTGCGCATCGCCGCGACGTCGCTGCCCGCGTTCGACTCGGACAGGCAGTAGCTCCCCTGCCACTCGCCGGTCGCCACCTTCGGGACGACGCGCTGCTTCAGCTCGTCGCTGCCGAACATGAGGAGCGCCTCGATCGCGAGGCGGGGGATCATCACGAACAACGAGGACGACCCGCACACGCGGGCGACCTCTTCCACGAGCAGGGCGTAGGCCACCATGTCGCCGCCGTCGCCGCCGTACTCCTCGGGGTACGGCAGCCGGACGAAGCCGGAGTCGCGGTACGCGGCGAACGACGCCTGCGGGAACTCACCGGCCTCGTCGGCCGCGGCCGCGTGCGGGGCGATCCCCTCCTCGGCGAAGCGGCGGAGGGCCCTGCGCAGCTCTTCGTGCTCGGGCGACAGGACGAAGTTCGACATCGTCGGGATCGTAGCGGGCATGCCTGACGGATCCGTCAGGTAGCTCGACCGGTCGCGCGACCGGGCGGCCGTCAGGGGCGGTGCAGGTCCTCGAGCGGGATCGCGTCGGCCACCGCGCGGGTGGCGCCGTACTCGTGGTGCGCACCGGCCACGGCGCCGACGCGCCAGGCCACGAAGTCGGCGTCGGCGTCGCCGCGGTAGCCGAGCAGCGCCACGGCACGGTCGACGTCGGCCGCGATCGGCGCGCGGCCGTAGGACGATGCCCGCTTCATCGCCACCGCGGCCACCGCGGCCTCGGCGTCCTCGCGGTGCTCGTGCGGTTCGAGCACGAAGTCGGCGCTGGCCCGGTGCACGAGCCGGAGCGCGAACCCCACGTTCGGCCCGGGCGACCCGAACAGGTCGCCGACGGGCTGCACACCGTCGACGAGGTCGCCGGGCCGATCGGCCCGCCAGTCGCGGGCGGGCGGCAGCACCACACCGGGCGCGAGGGTCGGCTCGTTGCGCGGCGCGGCCTGGGTTCCCCCGTACACGAACGGATCGGTGGGCATCGGTGCTGGTTCCTCCGGGTCTCGGGGGGTTCGCTGGTGGTTTCGCTCAGGCGCCGGCCGGCGTCTGCGACGCCAGCAGCAGGCCGTACACGATGGAGTCGTACATCGCCTGCCACGAGGCCTCGATGATGTTCTCGCTCACCCCGATGGTGGTCCAGGTGCGGTCGCCGTTGGTGGAGTCGATGAGCACGCGGGTGACCGCCCCCGTGCCCTTCGCGGTGTCGAGCACGCGCACCTTGTAGTCGGTGAGATGGACGCGGTCGAGTCCGGGGAACCGGCCACCGAGCGCGTTGCGGAGCGCGCCGTCGAGCGCGTTCACCGGGCCGTTGCCCTCGGCGGTCGCGACGACCCGCGCACCGGCCACGTGGACCTTGATGGTGGCCTCGGTGGCCACCCCCCCGATCTCGCTCCCGACGTCCCCGGACGGTTCGCCGGGCCGGTCGTCGGTGATGACCCGGAACGACTCGACCGAGAACCAGGGCTGGCTCCACCCGGTGGCCCTGCGCATCAACAGCTCGAGCGACGCGTCGGCCACCTCGAAGTGGTAGCCCTCGTGCTCCATCGTCTTGAGCGTGTCGACGACCTCGCTCACCTGCGGCCCGTCGAGCTCGAGCCCGAGCTCCTTGGCCTTGAGCAGGATCGTGGACTTCCCCGCGAGCTCGGAGACGAGGAAGCGGGTGCCGTTGCCCACGGAGTCGGGTGGCACGTGCTCGTACGCGTCGGGCCGCTTCGCGATCGCGCTCACGTGCAGACCGGCCTTGTGCGCGAACGCCGACTCCCCCACGTACGGGGCCTGCGGGTTCAGCGCCATGTTGACCAGCTCGGCGACGTGGTGCGCGACCGGGGTGAGTCGATCGAGGCGGTCGGCCGGGATGGTCTCGATCCCCATCTTCAGCGTGAGGTTCGGGATGATCGTGGTGAGGTTGCAGTTGCCGGTCCGCTCGCCGTAGCCGTTGATGGTGCCCTGCACCTGCATCGCACCGCCGAGCACGCCCGCGATCGCGTTGGCCACACCAGTGCCGGCGTCGTCGTGGAGATGCACGGCGATCCCGACGTCGCTGCCGAAGTAGTCGACGACCGCCGAGACCGTGCGCTCGATCTCGTGCGGCAGCGTGCCGCCGTTCGTGTCGCACAGCACGAGCCGGGTGGCTCCGGCCTGCACCGCGCCCTCGAGCACGCGCAGGCTGAACTCCGGGTTGCGGCGAAAGCCGTCGAAGAAGTGCTCCGCGTCGAAGAACACCTCGCGGCCCTCGACCGTGAGGTACTCCACGGAGTCGGCCACCATCGCGACACCCTCGTCGAGCGTGGTCTGGAGCGCCTCGGTGACGTGGTAGTCCCAGCTCTTGCCGACGATGCACACCACCCCGGTGTTCGCCTCGAGCAGGTGACGCAGCGTGTCGTCGCTGTCGACCTTGCCCTTCACCCGCCGGGTGGAGCCGAACGCGACCAGCGTGGAGTGCTCGAGCGCCAGCTCCGTGACGGCGCGCCGGAACAGCTCGTCGTCCTTGGGGTTCGCGCCCGGCCAGCCCGCTTCGATGTAGTCGACGCCGAGGTAGTCGAGCTGCTCCGCGATGCGGAGCTTGTCGTCGACGGTGAGCGAGATCCCCTCCAGCTGCGAGCCGTCGCGCAGCGTCGTGTCGTAGATCTCGACCTTGGCCGGCCAGGGGCGCTCGCCCGGGTTGGGCGCGTCGGGGACGTCGGACCGCTCAGACATGGTCGAGCCAACCTCGATAGCTCTCGACCTGGCCCCGCACGGTGGCGGCGTAGGTCTCCTGGATCTTGCGGGTGATCGGGCCGGGTTCGCCGATCTCGCGGTCGTCGACCGAACGGATCGGCACCACCTCCGCGGCCGTGCCGGTGAGGAACGCCTCGTCGCAGGTGTAGAGGTCGCTCCGCAGGATGTTGGCCGCGTGGACCTCGTAGCCGAAGTCGCGCGCGATCGTCGCGACGGAGTCCTGGGTGATCCCCTCGAGCGCGCCCGCGGCGGTGGGGGGCGTGGTGATCACGCCGTCGTTCACGAGGAAGATGTTCTCGCCCGTGCACTCGCTCACGTAGCCCTGGGGCGAGAGCAGGATCGCCTCGTCGTAGCCCGCCTTCAGCGCCTCGATCTTCGCCATCTGCGAGTTGATGTACATGCCGGTGCCCTTGGCCGCGGGCGGCATCGCGTTGGGGCTGTGGCGCTGCCACGACGACACCTTCATCCGCACGCCGCTCGCCAAGCCCTCGTCGCCGAGGTACGCACCCCACGGCCACACCGCGATCGACACCTGCACCGGGCACGGCAGCGGGTTCAGGCCCATCTCGCCGTAGCCGAGGTAGACGATCGGCCGGATGTAGCACGACGGCAGGCCGTTGACCCGCACCGTCTCCTTCGTCGCCTCGACGATCTCCTCGACGGTGTACGGGATGTCGATCATGAAGATCTTCGCGGACGCGAACAGCCGGTCGATGTGGTCGGTGAGCCGGAACACCGCCGGGCCCTGCGTGGTCTCGTACGCGCGGATGCCCTCGAACACGCCGCACCCGTAGTGCAGCGTGTGCGTGAGCACGTGGATCTGCGCGTCGTCCCAGTCGACGAGGCTGCCGTCCATCCAGATCTTCTCGGTGGGGGTGATGGGCATCGGAACTGCCTTTCGGGTACGGGTCGCTGGTGTTCGGTTCGCGACTACAGCGCGGCGGCGATCGCGTCGCCGATCTCGCGGGTGGAGCCGGTCACGGCATCGGTCTTGGCGACGGCGTCGCGTACTCGCTCCGCCGCCGGGGCTTCGCCGAGGAACGCGAGCATCATCGCGGCCGAGATGACCGCGGCGCGCGGATCCGCCTTGCCCTGCCCGGCGATGTCGGGGGCCGAGCCGTGGACGGGCTCGAACAGCGACGGGCCGGTGCGGGCGGGGTTGAGGTTGGCGGACGCGGCCCGGCCGATCCCGCCGGACACCGCGCCGCCGAGGTCGGTGAGGATGTCGCCGAAGAGGTTGTCGGTGACGATCACGTCGTAGCGGCCCGGGTCCTGCACGAGGTAGATGCACGCGGCGTCGACGTGGTGGTAGCCGGTGGCGACGTCGGGGAACTCGGGCGCGACCTCGCTGAAGGCGCGCTCCCACAGGTCCCCGGCGAAGGTGAGCACGTTGGTCTTGTGCACCAGCGTGAGGTGCTTGCGCTCGCGGGACTGCGCGAGCTCGAACGCGAACCGGATGCAGCGCTCGACGCCCATGCGGGTGTTGACCGAGCCCTGGGTGGCGACCTCGTGGGGCGTGCCCTTGCGGAGGAACCCGCCCTCGCCCGCGTACGTGCCCTCGGTGTTCTCCCGCACGACGAACATGTCGATGCCGTCGTTGAGGGCGCTCGGGCCGGCCACGAACGGGCGCAGGTTGATGTAGAGGTCCAGCTCGAAGCGCAGCCGCAGCAGCAGTCCGCGCTCGATCACCCCGGGTGGGACGTCGGGCGTACCCACGGCGCCGAGGATCACGGCGTCGAGCCCGCGGATCGCCTCGAGGTCCTCGTCGGGGAGGACGACGCCGTCGCGGAGGTAGCGGGCGCCGCTCAGGTCGAAGGGCACCGGCTCGTAGGCCACGCCGGCCGCGTCCACGACCTTGAGGGCCTCGGCCACCACTTCGGGGCCGATGCCGTCGCCGCCGATGATGCCGATGCGATGCGTCACTCGTCTCCTTCCTGCGCCCTGCGGTCCGTCTCCATGGTTCGTCTCGCTGCGCTCGCCTCACAACGAAAAACCGCCCACCGAGGTGGACGGTCGAACGAACGCCGGGGGTCGGCGTTCGTCAGCAAATAACGATGAAGGAGGTGGGACGGGGATCCATGGGTCCACCAGTCTCGCAGGCCCGGCGCCCTTCGGGCAAACGGGAAGTCGCGGTGGTCGAGCCGACCGCTAGCCTCGCTCGCCGTGGACGGAACGCACCTTTCTCCCCAGGCCCACCAGCGACTCCAGGATGAGCTCGCCTGGCGTGGTGGCCCGCGCCGCCAGGAGATCTCCCAGTGGATCGAGCGGGCGCGCGAGCACGGTGACATCCGCGAGAACGCCGACTACGACGCGGCCAAGAACGAGCAGGGCCACAACGAGGCCCGGATCCGTCACCTCGACCAGCTCCTGAAGGATGCGGTGATCGTCGAGGGCACGGGCGACAGCGTCGTGGCCCCCGGGGTCGTGGTGAAGATCCTGATGGACGGCGACGACGAGCCGATCGAGTACCTCGTGGGCTCCATCGAGGAGCGCCACGCGGAGTTCGACGTGCTCTCGGTCTCGTCCCCGCTCGGCCTGGCGCTGCTCGGCGCCGAGGTCGGCGCCGAGGTCTCCTACGAGCTCCAGACCCGCAGCGGCGGCACGCGCACCATGTCCGTCGAGGTCGTCGAGATCCGAGGGCTGTAGGACGCGCCCCTTTTGGCGTCGCTCGTGCCGCTGTCAGCGGCACGAGCGACGCCAGAACGCAGCGCGCGGCGAGCCCGTCCCGACCCGAAACCATTTCGGCCGTCGCGGCGATTACTCGGGTAGCGGGCGGAACTTCGCCCGCGCTGTCCACCGGCCCCGGGACTTCCGTGCCGGCTCTCGAGCCGGCACGGGCCTGCCCTGCCCCAATCCTGGGGTCGGGACGCGTGCGGCGGGGTCCCGCCCGGCTCCGCCGCACGCACTCTCTTCCCCACCGCCCGGCGCTTCCGCTTTCACGGGGAGCCGCGGTGCGGGGCCGTGCCACAATCGGAGGATGCCGCAGACGCTCTCCGAGAAGGTCTGGGACCGCCACGTGGTGACCCGCGCGGCCGGTCAGCCCGACCTGCTGTACATCGACCTCCACCTGGTCCACGAGGTCACCTCGCCCCAGGCCTTCGACGGCCTCCGCCTCCACGGGCGGACCGTCCGCCGGCCCGACCTCACGGTCGCGACGATGGACCACAACGTCCCCACCCAGGACATCGACCAGCCGATCGCCGACCCCATCTCCCGCAAGCAGGTGGACGTCCTCGTGCGCAACTGCGAGGAGTTCGGCATCCGCCTGTACCCCATGGGCCACCCCGACACCGGGATCGTCCACGTGATCGGGCCGGAGCAGGGCCTCACGCTCCCGGGGATGACGGTGGTGTGCGGCGACAGCCACACCTCCACCCACGGGGCGTTCGGGGCGCTGGCCTTCGGGATCGGCACCAGCGAGGTGGAGCACGTGCTCGCCACGCAGGCCCTCTCCCAGGCCCGGCCGAAGACGATGGCCATCACCGTCGACGGCGACCTGCCGCCCGGGGTCACGGCCAAGGACGTCGTCCTCACGATCATCGCCAAGATCGGCACCGGCGGCGGCGTGGGCTCGGTGATCGAGTACCGCGGCTCGGCCATCCGGGCGCTCTCGATGGAGGGCCGGATGACCGTCTGCAACATGTCGATCGAGGCCGGAGCGCGGGCGGGGATGATCGCCCCCGACGACACCACGTTCGCCTACCTCGAGGGCCGCCCGTTCGCGCCGAAGGGCGCGCAGTGGGAGGCCGCGCTCGACGACTGGCGCGGGCTGGTCACCGATGCGGCCGCCGTGTTCGACCAGGAGTTCGTCGTCGACGCCGCGACGTTGCGGCCGTCGGTGAGCTGGGGCACCAACCCCGCGCAGGTCGTCGACATCGACGACGTGGTCCCCGACCCCGCCGCGCTGCCCGATCCCGGCCAGCGCGACGCCGCCGTGCACGCGCTCCGCTACATGGGTCTGAAGCCCGGCACGCCGATGCGCGAGGTACCGGTCGACACCGTGTTCATCGGGTCCTGCACCAACTCCCGCATCGAGGACCTCCGCGCCGCCGCCGACGTGCTGCGGGGCCGGAAGGTGAAGGACGGGATGCGGGCCCTCGTGGTGCCCGGGTCGATGAAGGTGAAGGCCGAGGCGGAAGCCGAGGGTCTCCACGAGGTCTTCGTCGCCGCCGGCTTCGACTGGCGCGAGCCCGGCTGCTCGATGTGCCTCGCCATGAACCCCGACAAGCTCGCTCCGGGCGAGCGCGCCGCGTCCACGTCGAACCGCAACTTCGAGGGGCGCCAGGGCAAGGGCGGGCGCACCCACCTCGTCTCCCCCGCCGTCGCCGCCGCCACCGCGGTGGCCGGCCACTTCGCCGCACCGGAGGACCTCGCCTGATGGACCCTGTCTCGGAGATCATCGGCCGGGCCGTTCCGCTCGACCGCCGCGACGTCGACACCGACCAGATCATCCCCAGCGACTGGCTGAAGCGGGTCGAGCGCACCGGGTTCGGCGAGGGGCTGTTCTCGGAGTGGCGCGAGAGCTCCGACTTCGTGCTCAACCGCGCGGAGTACCAGGGCGACGACGTGCGTGTGCTCGTGGCCGGCCCCAACTTCGGCTGCGGCTCGTCGCGCGAGCACGCGCCGTGGGCGCTCGAGGACTACGGCTTCGACGCGATCATCGCGCCGAGCTTCGCCGACATCTTCCGCAACAACTGCCTGAAGATCGGGCTCGTGCCGGTGGAGCTCCCCGAGGACGTCGTGACCCGGCTCATGCGCGCGGTGGAGGACGACCCCAACGTCGAGATCGTGGTCGATGTGCAGAATCTGCGGGTGGCCGCCCCGGCGATCGACCTCGACGAGCCGTTCCACCTCGATGCGTTCCACCACCACCGGCTGATCAACGGCCTCGACGACATCGGCCTCACACTCCAGCACACGGACGAGATCACGGCGTACGAGCCGACCCGCCCCAACTGGCTCCCCAGCACCGCCGCCTGATCCGGTTCAGGCGGGCGTGCGGCCGGCCAGGAGCGCCAGCTCGAGCCACTTCCAGTGGCAGTCGACCTGCTCGAAGCCGATCGCGCGCAACCACGCGAGCTGTTCCTCCACCGAGGCAAGCTTGTTCGACGGGTCGTCCGTCTCGCTCGTCTTGCCGATCGACGTGAGGAACTCGTCGTGCAGCTCGGGCGTGGGCGACGCAACGTGCTCCAGGTTGAAGAAGCGCCCGCCCGGCACCAACCGGTCGAACACCTCGCCGTAGAGCGCGCGCTTGCGCGCGTCGACCACGTGGTGGATCGCGAACGACGACACCACCATGTCGAACTCGCCCCAGGCCGCGGGCAGAGGATCGTTCAGGTCGTGGCGCACGATCTCGATCTCCGCGGAGGTGCCGAACCGCGACCCGGCGCGGTCGAGCATCTCGTCGGAGAAGTCGCACGCGATGCCCGAGACGCCGGGGCGCGCCGCGCGGATGACGCCCATCAGGTATCCGTCGCCCGTCCCGAGGTCGAGCACGCGGTGCGGTGCCGAAGGGAGCAGCTCCACCAGCACGGCCACGCCTTCGGCCCGGTGCGGGATCCGGGCGCGTTCACGCAGATAGCGCTGGGCCCACTCCGGCTCGGTCCAGCGGTTCACCCCGCCGGCAGTGGTCACGGCCCGACGGTCCGCTCGCGCGGCTCCTGGTCGTGCGCGCGCACGATCTTGTTGACGGCGCTCAGGTACGCACGGGCCGAGGCCTCGACGATGTCGGTCGACACGCCGCGCCCCGACGCCTTGCGGCCGTCGGCCTCGAGCTGGATCACGACGTCGCCGAGCGCGTCGCGCCCGCCGGTCACCGACGACACCTTGAAGTCGAGGACCTTGCCGGCCACGCCACTCGCCGCGGCGATCGCGCTGCACGCGGCGTCGACCATCCCGTTGCCGGTGCCGTCGGCCTCGACCGTGGCTTCGCCGTCGGCCAGCACCACGTGCGCGGTCGGGGTGGTCTGGGTGCCGCCGTGCACCACCAGGTCGACCAGCTCGAAGCGGTGCACCGCGCCGGTGCCCAGCTCCTCGGCCACAATCGCCTCGAGGTCGGCTTCCGTGATCTCGACCTTGCGGTCGGCCAGCTCCTTGAACCGGACGAACGCCTGGTTCAGCGCGTCGCCCTGGAGCTTCAGCCCCATCTTCGCCAGCGTGTCGGCGAACGCGTGCCGGCCGGAGTGCTTGCCCAGCACGATCTGGGCCGCCTCCTGCCCCACCGCGGCGGCGTCGATGATCTCGTAGGTCTCGCGGTCCTCCAGCACGCCGTGCTGGTGGATGCCCGACTCGTGCGCGAACGCGTTGCGGCCCACGACGGCCTTGTTGTGCTGCACGCTGTAGCCCGTGAGCCGCGACACCATCCGCGACGTGCGGGCCAGCTCCTCGGTGCGCACGTTGACGCCGACCTCACCGAAGTAGTCCGACCGGGTGCGGATGGCCATGACCACCTCTTCGAGCGCAGCGTTGCCGGCGCGCTCGCCCAGGCCGTTGATCGCGCACTCCACCTGCCGGGCGCCCGCGGCCACCCCGGCCAGGGAGTTCGCCACCGCGAGGCCCAGGTCGTCGTGACAGTGGGTGGACACCACGTAGTCGCCCGTCACGTGGTCGATCACGTGGCGGATCAGCTCGCCGTACTCCTCGGGCACGCCGAAGCCGACAGTGTCGGGGATGTTCAGCGTGGTCGCGCCGTTGTCGACCGCGATCTGGAGCACCTCGCACATGAAGTCGACGTCCGAGCGGCTGCCGTCCTCCGGAGAGAACTCCACGTCGGTCGTGTAGCCCGCCGCCCGGGCCACGCCGGCCGCGGCTTCGGCCTTCACCTGGTCCTCGGTCATCCGCAGCTTCTTCTTCATGTGGATGGCCGACGTCGCGATGAAGACGTGGATGCGCGGCTTCTCGGCGTGGCGCACCGCCTCCCACGCCCGGTCGACGTCCTTGAACCCGGTGCGCGAGAGCCCGGCGATCACCGGGCCCTGGACGGCCTTGGCGATCGCCTCCACGGCGTCGAAGTCGCCCTGGCTCGCGATCGGGAACCCGGCCTCGATGATGTCGACGCCCAGGCGAGCGGGCTGGTCGGCGATCTCGAGCTTCTCCCCCACGTCCAGGGAGATGCCGGGCGACTGCTCGCCGTCCCGCAGGGTGGTGTCGAAGATGCGTACCTGGTCCATATCGTTCGCTCGCTCTCTCGCTCTTGTCTGTCCGGGGTTCCCCGGTCGCTCCGGTGTGGTCGTGCCCACCGGACGCTCGGTCGCTCGCTGGCGAGCATCCTCGCTTCGCTCGGATGCCGCGGTGTTCTGGTTCGTCGTGTCGCTCGGTCGCTCGCTGGCGAGCATCCTCGCTTCGCTCGGATGCCGCCGTGTTCTGGTTCGTCGTGTCGCTCGGTCGCTCGCCGTTGCTTGCCGGTTCGGGGTTCGTGCAACGAAAAACCTCCCCGGCCGAAGGGCCGAGGAGGCGTCCGCGAGCACCGGGAGGGTGCCCGCGTCTACGTAAGGAGGAGGCCGGAGCGGTGGGTCTGGCGCAGTTCCTTGTTCATACGAATGCCCATGGTACCGCGTTCGGCGCCCGCGCCCACCACTTTCCGATGGCACGGTTCCCGCGCCCCGACATGCCAGCATGAACGGATGGGAAAGTGGCTCAAGCGACTCCTCGGCGCCGGGGTCATCGCCGGCGCGGCCTATGCGGTGTGGCGCGTGCTCGACGAGCGGGCCCGCACCAGCACCCTCGAGTGGACACCCCAGCCGTTCCCGGCGCCGCCCATCGCCGTCCCCCACCCGTCCGAGGCCCGGCCGGCCCCGGCCGTGGGACGCACCGACTCGGCCCCCGAGTCGTCGTGGGTGGGCCCCGACGGCGATCATTGCCCCCTCTCACACCCCGTGAAGGCCAAGCTCGCCAGCGGCATCTTCCACTCGCCCGGAGGCCAGATGTACGACCGCACCGTTCCCGACCGCTGCTACCGCGACCCCGCGGCAGCCGAAGCCGACGGCCTCCGCGCCTCCAAGCGCTGATGGAGCTCGCGGGCCGGTCGGCCATCGTCACCGGCGCGGCGGGCGGGCTCGGCGCCGCCACCGCGCGTCACCTCGCGAGCGTCGGCGTGCCGACGGTCGTGTTCGACATGAACGCCGTCGGCGCCCAGGCCGTGGCCGACGAGATCGGCGCCAGTGCCATCGCGGTCGGGGGGAGCGTCCTCGACGAAGGCGCGGTCGCCAGCGCGATCATCGCGGCGCAGGACCTCGGTGTGCTGTCGATCGTGGTCAACGTCGCCGGCGGCGGGATCGCCGGACGTACGCTCGGCCGCGACGGCACCCCCCACGACCTCGACGCGTTCCGCAAGGTGGTGGAGCTGAACCTGGTCGGCACGTTCAACGTCAGCCGGCTCACGGCCGCGGCGATGAGCGCCAACGAGCCCGACGAGAGCGGCGAGCGAGGTGTCATCGTGCACACCGCGTCGATCGCCGCGTTCGACGGCCAGATCGGCCAGGTGGCCTACGCCGCGGCGAAGGGCGGCCTCGTGGGGCTCACGCTCCCGATGGCGCGCGACCTCGCGGCGGTCGGCATCCGGGTGATGACGATCGCGCCGGGCACGATGGGCACCCCGATCATGATGTCGGTGCCCGAGGCGATGCGCGACGCCCTCGTCGCGAACGTGCCCTTCCCCAAGCGGCTCGGCACGCCCGAGGAGTTCGCGATGCTGGTGGAGCACTTCGCCCGCAACGGGTACCTCAACGGCACCACCGTGCGCCTCGACGGCGCCGTGCGCTTCCCGCCGAAGTAGCCCCCCGAGGCCGGCGGCGGCCGGTCGCCGTCGCCTGTAATGGTGTTACATTCCCCCGACATTTCCGAAGGGGGAGACCCACCATGCCTCAGATCATCGGGCAGATCTGCTTCAACGTCACCGACATCGAGCGGTCCATCGACTTCTGGGAGAACGTCATGGGCGTCCCGCTCCAGGGCCGCACCGAGATCCCGGGCGTGCTCGAGGCAGTGCACATGGCCCCCGAGGGAGGGTCGCGCATCCAGCTCGCGCAGTGGCTCGAGCGCGAGGGCCCGATCGACATGGGCACCTCGATGTGGAAGATCTACGTCAACACCAGCGACGTCCAGACCCTCTTCGAGAAGGCCGTCGCCTTCGGGTGCGAGGTGCAGTCCGAGCCGCAGCGGCTCGACCGCTGGCCGGTCACCGTGGCGTTCGTGAAGGACCCCGACGGATACCTCCTCGAGCTGATCGAGTACCACGAGGGGATGCCGCCCGGCGTACCCGACCCGAAGGCGACGGCGCGGTCGTGAAAGACCTCAACGGCAAGGTCGCCGTCATCACCGGGGGCGGCGGCGGCATCGGCAAGGCCATGGGCGCGCGGTTCGCGCAGGAGGGCATGAAGATCGTCCTCTCCGACGTGCACCAGCCGGCGCTCGACGCCGCGGTCGACGAGCTGCGGGGCAACGGTGCCGACGTGATCGGCGTGATCACCGACGTGTCGAAGCTCGAATCCGTCGAAGCCCTGCGCGACGCGACCATCGACCACTTCGGCACGGTGCACGTGGTGTGCAACAACGCCGGCGTCGCGTCCGGGGCCCACGGCCAGCTCTGGGAGCACGAGATCAACGACTGGCGGTACGCGATGAGCGTGCACGTCTACGGCGTGATCAACGGCATCAACGCGTTCGTCCCGTGGCTGCTCGAGCACGGCGACGAGGGCCACATCGTCAACACGTCGTCGCACAACGGCGGCTTCGCGCCCGTCGCGGCGGCCCCGACCTATGCCACCTGCAAAGCCGCGGTGGTGACGCTCTCCGAGTGCCTGTGGGGCCAGCTGCGCGCGGTCGGATCGGACATCGGCGTGTCCGTGCTGTTCCCGTCGGGCAAGACCGAGGGGATCCTCGACACCGGCATCTGGACGCCGCGCGAGCGCCCGCCCGAGTACGCCCCCGACCAGCCGATCGACACCTCGTCGAAGATGCAGATGTGGATCGACATGAAGGAGGCCGCGGGCGACCCGGTGCAGTTCACACCGCTCTCCGAGGTGGCCGACACCGTGGTCGACGGGCTCCATGCCAACCGCTTCTGGATGGTGGAGGAGGGCCGCTTCGAGGAGCTCGTGCAGGCCCGCACCGACGTCATCCTCCGCCGGGGCGACCCGATCTACCCGATCGGGGCGTAGCCGAGCGGTCACCCGGCTCGTCTGGTCGACTTGCGCCCGAGCATGCCGGGAGAGATCCGAATCCGGTGAGCCTCCACGGCTTTCGAGGAGGGCTCATGCCCAAGGATCCGCTTGGAGTGAGCTGCACCCCAACCGCGCAATCGACGGGATTATGACCTCCGGCTCTTCTGCCCCGGTCGCCCGCGCGAGACAGTGAGCGCAGAGCGAGTGGGGAGGTGCCGATGATCTTGCTCGCGTTGGCCGTGATCGTGGTCGTCTTCGTGGTCGCCTATACCTCGTCGAGGTACCACTCCTCGCAGCACGTGGGCCACGTGGCTGCCCCCGTCGACATGCGCAGCGCCGGGTTGCAGCGTTGGGTCGAGGCCGGCCTGATCACCGACGACCAAGCCCACGCGATCATCTCCTACGAGCAGGCGCAGCTCAGGGCTCGTCCCAAGCCGCGCGTTTCGCCGGCGATCGAAGCACTCGCGTACGTGGGTGGCGTCCTCCTCGCCGTGGGCGCGGGGATGCTCGTCGGCCAGTTCTGGGACCGCTTGGGCGCAGGCGGGCGAATCGGTGTGGTGGCCGTGGCCGCGGTCGTGACCGGCGCAGTCGGCGCGGTGGTCGGCGAGACCGATCCGGCGGCTTGGCGGCTCCGCGGGTTCCTGTGGGCGCTCTCGGCGGTGGGTGCCGGAGCGGTTGCGGGTCTCTTCGTGTTCGAGATCGTCGAGGCGAGCGGCGAACCGGTCGCGCTGGCGACGGCCGGGGTCACCGCGGTGCTGTCGGGCGCGTACTGGGAGCTGCGGGACCGTCCGCTGCAGCACGCGCTCGCGTTCGTCGGGCTCGCGGTGTCGATCGCCGTGGGGATCGCCTGGGCCGGGGCGGGCAACGTGTCGGCGTTCGTGGGGCTCGCCCTGTGGCTGTTCGGTGCGGCGTGGGCGTGGCTCGCGTGGCAGCGCCGGGTCCCGCCGGCGGTCATCGGGTTCCCGCTCGGAGCCGTGCTCACCCTGGTCGCGTCGGGCATCGTCGGGGGACAGTTCGAGTGGCTCGCGCCTGTCCTCGGGCTCCTGACCGCGGCGGCGTGGGTGGGTGTCGGGGTCGCGGGCAGCGAGCCGTTCGCGCTCGCCCCTGGCGTGGTCGGGGTGTTCGTGTTCCTTCCGTGGGCGCTGGGGTACTTCTTCGGCGAGACGCTCGGTGCGCCGGCGATCGTGATGCTCTCGGGTGCGCTGCTGCTCGGAGTCGTGGTCCTGCTGGTGCGCCGGGGCCAGGGCCAACGCGGCGCTGCCGGGGGCGTGTGGGGCGGGCATTTCCGTCCGATCGCCCGCCCGTGACCGCCCCGCGCTCGGCTCGAGCCGTGCCGACGCGCCGTGGCGAGACCCCCCGGATCAGGTGAGCTCGAGGCCCTCCAGCGCGCCGGCGTCGCGCCAGTCGCGCAGCAGGCGGAAGAACTCCGGCGCACTGCCCCCGTAGCTGCCGCCGAACCAGCCCGGGCCCTGGCCCGGCTTGCCCTCGTTGTTGTAGTAGCCGGGCGTGCACGCCTCGGAGAAGCCCTCGCGCCCGGCCGAGGACTCGACGATCGTGCGCACCCACTCGGCTTCGGCCGCGGCCGTCGGCTCCACGGTGCGCGCCCCTGCCTGCTCCACCCGTCCGACGACGTAGCGCAGGTGCTCGCTCTGCGCGCTGTAGAGCTCGGTGAAGTTGGGCGAGACACCCGTCTGCACGGCGCCCATGAAGAAGCAGTTCGGGAAGCCGCGGCTCATGAACCCGTGGAAGCTCGCGACCTGCTCGTCCCACTTCTCGCCCAGCGTCACCTCATCGCGACCGACGATGTCGAACCCGGCCCGGCGCGTGTACGCGGTTCCCACCTCGAACCCCGTCGCGAAGATGAGGCAGTCGACCACGTACTCGGTTCCGTCGACGACCACGCCGTGCTCGGTGATCCGCTCCACGCCCTTCCCGCCCGTGTCCACCAGCGTGACGTTGGGCCGGTTGAACGTGGGCAGGTAGTCGTCGTGGAAGCACGGCCGCTTGCAGAACTGCCGGTAGTACGGCTTGAGCGCCTCGGCGGTGTCGGGATCCTCCACGATGGCGTCGACGCGGGCGCGGATCTGCTCCATCTTCTCGAAGTCGGCGAGCTCCATCCGGGCCGCGATCTCCTGCGGGCCCATGCCCTGCGCGATCAGCTCGGCCATCCCCAGGCTCGTGAGGTTGCGGATGATGTCGGTCCAGCCGTCGTTGACGAGGTCCTCCTCGGCGAAGCCGCCGGAGACGAGGGTGCCGAAGTTGTCGATCCGCTCCTGCTGCCACCCGGGCTCGAGCGTCTGCACCCACTCCGGGTCGGTGGCGCGGTTTCCCCGCACGTCGATGGACGACGGCGTCCGCTGGAAGACGTAGAGGTGCTCGGCCCACTCCCCCAGGTGCGGGATGCACTGCACCGCGGTCGCACCGGTGCCGATGATCCCGACCCGCTTGTCCTGGAGGTTCACCAGGTTCCCGTTGGCGTCGCCCCCCGTGTAGCCGTAGTCCCACCGACTCGAGTGGAACGAGTGGCCCGCGAACGACTCGACGCCGGTGATGCCCGGAAGCTTCGGCCGGCTGAGCGGACCGATCGCCATCACGACGTAGCGCGCCGTCATGCGGTCGCCGCGGTTCGTGGACACGGTCCAGCGAGCCGCGCCGTCGTCCCAGCGCATCTCCGTGACCTGCGTCCGGAAGCACGCGTCGTCGGCGAGGCCGAAGTGCCGGCCGATCGCCTGGCTGTGGGCCCAGATCTCGGGACCGTGCGAGTACTTCTCGGTCGGGATGTACCCGATCTCCTCCAGCAACGGCAGGTAGATGTACGACTCGATGTCGCACTGGATGCCCGGGTAGCGGTTCCAGTACCAGGTGCCGCCGAAGTCGCCGCCCGACTCGACGATGCGGATCCGCTCCAGGCCGGCCTCGCGCAGTCGCGCCCCCGCGAGCAGCCCGCTGAAGCCGCCTCCGACGATGATCACGTCGACATCGTCGGCGATCGGGTCGCGCGTGTACGCGGGATCACCCTCGGGGTCGTCGAGATAGCGCGCGAGCGCACCGGTGATCTCCCGGTACTGCTCGTTTCCCTCCGCGCGCAGCCGCTTGTCGCGCTCCTCGCGGTACTTGCGCCGCAGCGCGTCGGGGTCGAACGGCAGCGCTTCGGTGTCGGCGGTCATCGGCCCTCCCACATCGCGACGAGCGAGTCGATGGTCACGACGGCGACCGGGTTGCGGTCGTCGTCGACGATCTCGTAGAGCCGGCCATCGGTCGTGTGGTGGCTGAAGAACAGGACCGCGCCGTCGGGCCCGCCCCGCTCCATGTGCGGGTTCGCGTCGCCGGGCGTGAGGTGGTGCTCCCCGGCCCGGCGCACCTTGTGGACCCTCGTGCCGTCGGGCAGCAGCTCGTCGAGGTGCTGCTCGCCCTCGAGCACGAGCACCGAGGTGGTCGAGACGTGGCGGTGGGCATGACAGTGGCCGCCGCGGTCGTCGAAGCGGATCATCAAGTCGAGCGTGCCGGCGTCGCGGTCCCAGCCGAGGATCGCGAGGTCGTGGTGGATCGGGTAGGAGCCGTCGGGGCTCCCGGCGATCTCCAGCCACGGCATCCGGTCGGGGTCGAGCTTCGGTGCGGTCATGGGATCCCCCTCGTCATCACACTTCGTGCTCGGTCGGCGCGCGCTCATCGCCGGATGCGGGCACCGGGCCCGCTCGGGCTCTCCACCCAGGGCAGCTCGTCGACGCCGACGTGGAGGGCAACCGGCAGCGCGCGCATCAGATCCGGACCGCGCGGTGGAAGCTCTGCCGAACCGCCTCGAGCATCGGCAGGTCGACGCCCAGGTGCGCCGCGAGGTCGAGCGCGTGGTCGAGGTCCTTGTCCGCGAGGCGGTTCACGTGCTCCATCGCCGCCCGCATCTCGGCGGGCGCGTCGGCGGGCAACGGCTCGGGACCACCGAGGTCCAGCGGCGTGAACGCCTGCTCGAACATGCCGGTCTCCGCGATCGCGCGCTGCAACAGCGCGAGGTCGACCCCGGAACGGTGCGCGAGCTCCATCGCCTCGTGCACGGAGACCATCCACGCGTAGCCCGCGAGGTTGCGCGCGAGCTTGAGGGCCATCCCGGCGCCGAGCGGGCCGGCGTGGAGCACGTCCTTCGAGAAGGCCATGAGCACCGGCCGCGCCTGCTCGACACCCGCGGCCGGACCACCGACGAGGCTGAGGAGCGTCCCGGCCCGGGCCCCGGCCTCTCCCCCGCTGATCCCGGCGTCGAGCACCACCACGCCGTGATGCTCGCCCGCGGCGGCGAGCGCGTGGATGGTGTCGAGGGTGACCGTGGTGTGGATCGCGACCACCGCGCCGGGTTCGAGCGTGCGCAACACGCCGTCGCGGCCGGCCACGACCTCCATCGCCTGCGCGTCGTCGAACACGGTCACGCCGACGAAGGTCGTGCCCACGGCAGCCTCGCCCGGCGACGCAGCTGCCGTGGCACCCGCGGCGACGCGTGCCGCCACCGCTTCGGGCGCGACGTCGTACACGTGGACGTCGTGCCCGGCGGCGATCACGTGGTCGGCCATGGGTCCCCCCATGCGGCCGAGCCCGATCATCGCGACCCGGGTCGTCACGGCGTTCCCTGCCGGCTCTCGTGCTTCCCGATCGCGGTCTCGCCGACCCGGAACAGGTCGCTGCTCGACGGGTAGCCGACGTACGGGATCAGCTGGATGACGACGTCGCGCACCTGCTGGACCGTGAGCTCGCCGGCGTCGAGCGCGCGGGTGAGCTGGATCTCGAGCGTGTCGAAGCGGTGCTGGGCCGCGACCACGCCC
>JBAZYX010000068.1:0-22322 GCA_041659105.1 Acidimicrobiia bacterium | reverse complement strand
TCGCTCGCCCGCGAGGTGATGCTCGACATCGCGGCGCGCCGGATGGGCATCGACCCGGTTGAGCTTCGTCGGCGCAACCTGCTCCGCCACGACGAGCTGCCGTACGCGAACGCCAACGGCATGACCTACGACTCGGTGACACCGCTCGAGACCTTCGAGCACGCGCTCGGCATCCTCGACTACGACGCGTTCCGACGCGAGCAGGCCGAGGCTCGGGCCGCCGGTCGCTTCCTCGGGGTCGGCACGTCCACCTACGTCGAGCCCACGACGAGCGGGATGGGGATGATGGGCACCGAGGGCGCGACGATCCGCATCGAGCCGTCGGGCACGGTCAACGTCTACGTCGCGGGCGGCTCCACCGGCAACAGCATCGAGACGACCGTCGTGCAGCTCACGGCCGACGCGCTCGGGGTCGACATCGCCGACGTCCACACCATCCAGGGCGACACCGCGGTCACGCCCTACGGCGCGGGCACCGCGGGCAGCCGGAGCGGCTCGATGACGGCGGGCGCGGTGCGCGAAGCCTCGGCGGTGCTCCGCGACAAGCTCGCGGCGATCGCCGCGCACCGCCTCGAAGCGGCACCGGAGGACATCGAGCTCGGCGAGAGCCGCGCGCACGTGCGGGGCACGCCGTCGGCGTCGATCACCTACGGCGAGCTCGCCGACCTCGCGTACTTCCAGCCCCAGGCCCTGCCGCCGGGCGTGACCGCCGGGCTCGAGGCCACCGCGCGCTACACCGCCGAGAGCGCCACGATCTGGGCCAACGCCACCCACGTGTGCACCTGCGCGGTCGACGTCGAGACCGGCAAGGTGACGATCCTCCGCTACATCGTGAGCGAGGACTGCGGCCCGATGATCAACCCGAGCGTGGTCGAGGGCCAGATCGCCGGCGGCACGGTGCAGGGGATCGCCGGGGTGCTGTTCGAGCACCTGGCGTACGACGCCGACGGCAACCCGATCTCGACGAGCCTCATGGACTACCTCGTGCCCAGCGCGGCCGAGGTGCCGAGCATCGAGTACGGGCACGTCGAGACCCCCGGACCCGGGCCCGGCGGGTACAAGGGAGTCGGCGAGGGCGGCGCGATCGGTGCACCTCCGGCCGTGGTGAACGCGATCGCCGACGCGCTCGCGCCCCTCGGCGTGACGATCACGCAGCTCCCACTCGGCCCGTCACAGGTCGTCGCGCTCATCGAGGCCGCGGCGAAGGCGGAGTAGCGCGGCGATCCCCCGCGTGCGGTGGGGGCGATGTTCGACGGATGTGCTCGTCTCCATGCCGACGGGAACTGGGGCGATGCCTCTCTCGGCCGACGAGCCATCCGTCCCCGAACGATGCCGGTTCGAGACCGTTGTGGTGGGCCCGGTCGTCGCGTCATCCGCGGGGACCCGACAAGAATGGGCAAGGGCGCCTGGGTCCTTCGGCCCTACTGCGCTCGTCGCTCCGGATCGATCCTGATCCGAAGTTGGACCGGAAAGGCGGAGACTGACGCCATGGATCCCTCGGGCAACGACGTGGGCGACGGAGCCGTGACCGATGATGGTCGAGCCCTGCTGGTCGTCGATTCCGTGCGCAAGATCTATCGCACCGGCGGCGGCGAGGTCTGGGCGTTGCGGGACGTGAACCTCGCCGTTGCCGAGGGCGAGTTCGTGGCCGTCATGGGCCCGTCGGGGTCGGGGAAGACGACGCTGCTCAACTGCCTCTCCGGGCTCGACGACATCGACGGTGGCCGGGTGCTCCTCGACGGGAAGTCGCTCCACGATCTCGGCGACGCCGAGCGCACCCGCGATCGCGCGACCTCGATGGGTTTCGTGTTCCAGAGCTTCAACCTCATTCCCGTGCTCAGCGCGGTGGAGAACGTGGAGATCCCGCTGCTGCTCGCGCGCGTGCCGGCACGCGAGGCCCGGCGGCGTGCCGTGGAGACGCTCGAGCGTGTCGGGCTCGGCCATCGAACGGACCACCGCCCCAGCGAGCTGTCGGGCGGCGAGCAGCAGCGCGTGACCATTGCGCGGGCGTTGGCGGGCCGTCCGCGGGTGGTTTGGGCCGATGAGCCGACGGGCGCGCTCGACTCGGAGAGCGCGGGCGAGGTGATGGTGCTCTTGAACGAGCTCCATCGCGAAGGCCTGACGCTCATGCTGGTGACGCACGATCCTGTGGTCGGCGCTCAGGCGCAGCGGATGATCCGGATGCGCGACGGCGCGATCGTGGACGACGGCATCGCGGCCGGGTTGCGTGGCTGATGTTCGCGCTGGTCGTCCTTGCGGCGATCACGGTTCCGTTCGCGTTGATCTTCGCCCGCGCGCCGCTCGTGCGTCGTCTCGCCGCCCGCCACACCCTGCGACGCCCGGCCGAGGCGCTGCTCGTAGTCGCGGGCTCGTTGCTCGGTACCGCCATCATCACCGGGTCGTTGATCGTGGGCGACACGATCGACCGCTCGATTCGCGCCGCCGCCTACGAGCAGCTCGGGCCGGTCGACGAGGTGGTGTCAGTCTCGCTGGCCGACGGTGCGGAAGTGCGGGGACGCCTCGACGGCCTGCGCGCGCCCGCGATCGACGGCACGCTCGCACTGACCGCTACGCCGGCGTCCGTGGTGCACGTCGGCCGCGCGGGCGGAACGCAACCACGCGCGCAGCTTCTCGAGGTGGACTTCCGCGCCGCGCGCGACTTCGGTGGGGATCCGAGCGCCACCGGGATCACTGGCGCGACGCCTCGGTCCGGTAGCGCGGCCGTCAGCCGCGACCTCGCCGACAAGCTGTCGTTGCACCCTGGCTCGACGATCCTGGCGTTCGTGGGCGGTGGTCGCGTGCAACTCGCCGTCGACCGCGTGTTGCCACGCCGCGGTGTCGCCGGCTTCTGGACCGTCGACGCGCGCCAACAGTCGTACAACGTGTTCGTCGCGCCGGGCACGATCGCAGCGCTTGTCGCATCGGCCCCGAACGGCGCGAACGCGGAGTCGCCGCAAGCGGTGGTGGTGGTGTCGAACACCGGCGGCGTCGAAGGAGGCTCGGCACGCACGCCGGACGCGTTGCGCGCGATCGACGCTCGGCTGGGCAACCTCCCGGTACGCGCCCAGCCGGTGAAGCACGACCTGCTCGAACGCGCGGTGAAGGCGGGACGCTCGCTCAGCCAGCTCTACTTCACGATCGGCATGTTCGCGGTGGCAGCGGGGATCCTGCTCCTCGTCAACGTGTTCGTGATGCTGGCCGACGAGCGCCGCTCCCAGCTCGGAATGCTGCGGGCCATGGGGATGCGGCGCCGCACGCTGGTCGGCGTGCTCGCCGGAGAGGGCTGGCTCTACGCGATGCTCGCCAGCGCGCTGGGTGCACTGCTCGGCATCGGATTCGGATGGCTGATCACTTGGCGCGCCGATCAGATCCTGGGTTCGGGGCGTGAGGTGACCGCGCTGAACCTCACCTTCACCTTCGACGCGTCGACCGTCGCCACCGGCTTCGTCGTGGGACTCGCGATCTCGGTGGTGACGATTCTGCTCGCCAGCCTGCGCATCGCCCGGTTCAACGTGATCCAGGCGATCCGCGACATCCACGCACCACCCCGGCGGCGGCCACGGCGACGCGTCGTGTGGCTCGGCGCCTTCGCCGTGGTGCTCGGCGCGGCGATGACCGTGGTCGGGTTCGGCGGGCCCCAGCCCTACAACCTCATGGCCGGTCCGATGCTGGTCGCCGTGGGCCTGGCGCCGGCGCTGGCGCGGGGGATGCCGGCCCGGCGCGTCTACACCGGTGTGAGCGTGTTCGTGCTGGTGTGGGCCATCGGCTGCTTCGGCGCGCTCGCGGCGCTCGACGCCACGATCGAGACGCCGATCTTCCTCCTGCAGGGCCTGTCGCTCGCCGCCGCGGCCGTGTACCTCATCACCACCTACCTCCGGCCCATCGGCTCGTGGCTGGAACGGCGACGCCCCGGCAGCGTCTCTGCGCGTCTCGGGTTGACCTACCCGGTGGCGCGACCGTTCCGCACCGCGATGACGATGGGAATGTTCGCGGTGATCGTGCTCACGCTGGTGTACATGAGCGAGATCTCGTTCATGTTCCGCGGGCGCACCGACGCAATCGCGCAGAATCTGTCCGGCGGGTTCGGCATCGAGCTGCTCTCGAACCCGAGCGGCCCGGTCACTCCAGCGCAGCTCCAATCCCTGCCCGGCGTCACGAGAGTCGCCCCACTGGGCTACGTCGGCGCCGAGTTCTCCACCGCCACCCGGTCCCGAACCCCGTGGCCCGCCACCGGCATCGGCCCCGAGCTGGCCGCCGCGCCCCCGCACCTCCTCGACCGCGGCGCGTACCCGACGGACCGGACCGCATGGAAGGCGGTCGCGACCGACAGCCACCTGATGATCGTCGACGACTTCTTCCTCCAGGTCCCAGGAGGGCCGACGACCAAGGCAGCGAAGATCGGTGACGCGGTGACGATGAGCGACCCGCTCACCGGGCACTCGCGAACATTCCGCGTCGCCGCGATCGCAGAGAACGACTATCTCGGCAACGGCGCGTTCGTCGCGCAACCCGCCTTGCGAGCGCTCTTCGGCGACCGCGCGGTGCCAGCGCGCTACTTCGTCGCCGCCGCCGATCCCGACGCAACCGTACGGCGGATCCGTACCGAGTTCGTCGCCAACGGCGCCGACGCCGACACCGTGCACGCCGTGGTCGCGACCGCAGCGGCGCAGAACAGCGGCTTCTTCACGCTCATGCAGACATTCGTGGGCGCGGGGCTCCTCGTGAGCATCGCGGGCGTCGCAGTCATCATGGTTCGCGCAGTGCGCGAGCGACGCCGGGAGGTCGGCGTGCTGCGCGCACTGGGCTTCTCGCCGTCGTCCGTCGCGCGCATGTTCATGATCGAGGCAGCCTTCGTCGCGACGCTCGGCGTCGGGCTCGGAGTCATGATCGCGCTCGTGGCCACCTACGTGCTGGCCGCATCCGGCGCCGACTTCGCCCAGGGCTTCGAATTCGGCGTCCCCGTCGTCGAGGTGCTCGTGATCGTCGCGATCGCGCTCGTGCCCGCTGTCCTCGCCGCCGCGCTCCCAGCGCGTCAGGCCTCCCACATCGAACCCGCCGCGGCGCTGCGGATCAACGACTGACGATCCGAAGCGCCGCCGGTCGTGGTTGCCAGTGGGTTCGGCCACCGAGCCCGTGGCTCGGGTCAGGCGCTCTGGGCGGAGGCGACCATGCCCGCGTAGACCTTGAGCACCTTCTGCGAGTAGTTGGGGTCGGTGGCCCAGTTGCCGTTGCCCATCTGGTTCCAGGTGAGTGCCCAGCCCTTGGCGAAGAACGTGTCGAAGTTCTCGTTCGCGACGGCCTGGCTGAGGCTCGACGGCGCGTACCAGTACACCGACGCCGGGTGGGCGAGGTTCGCGGCGCGCGAGGTCTGGTCTCCGTAGTTCTTCAGGTGCTGGATCTGCGCGCGCACGCCGTCGAGCGGGGTCGGGAACGCGCGTCCGTTGGTGCAGCTGTCGCACCAACCCATGCCGGCGAAGTTGTTGCCCGGCGACGTGTACCGGAACCCACCGGTCTCGACCACGGCCTGCGCGAAGGCGAGGTCGCCGCGTACACCCTCCGCGTTGGCCTCGTCGACGTAGATCTGGGCCAACGCATCGATCGGGACCGAGACGCTGTAGCCCGAGTACCCCTGGGCTCGCCACCAGCCGGCCATCTGGGCCGCGCTCAGATTGGTGGGACCGAGGAGGCTGGGACCGCCCGCTCGGAGCACGCCCGCGGCGATCGCGGCCTGGAGCCGGGCCTGGAGGTCCTTGGCGCGCGCGTCGAGCTCGGCCTGCTGCGCGCGGATCTGCGCGTCGAGGTCGTTGAGCTCGCGCTCGCGGTCGTGGAGGTCGGTCTCCTGCGCTTCGAGCGCGGTGCGCTGGACCGCGAGCTCGTCGCGCGCCGCCGCGAGCTTGTCACCGGCGGCTTCGAGCGCCGCGCGAGTGTCGTCGTCCTTCTTGGCGACGGCCTGGCCGAGGACCCGGCGACGCGCGAGATCCATCGGCGCGTCGACGGTGAGCGACGCCAACGGCGAGGTCGGCTGGCGCAGCGTGTACAGCACGGCGGCGCGCTTGCGGAGCGTCTCGAGCACCGCGTCGCGCTGGGCGACGAGGACGTCGATGTCGGCTTGGGCGGCCACGATGCGGTCGTGGAGGTCAGCGATCTGGTCGTTGACGTCGGCGATCCGGGACTCGAGCACCGCCCGCTGGTCCCGAGCCGAGATCAGCTGCGCGTTCGTGGTGTCGAGCTGCCGGCGAACGGCGCCGAGGTCGTCGGAGAGCTGCGTCACCTCCGGGTCGACCTGGGCACGCGCCGGAGGGCTCGCGACCGCGGTCACGAGCAACAGGGCCATCACACACCCCGCAGTCAACACGACGCTCAGGACACGCCGACGGTCAAGGCCGAGCACGGACGAAAAGGCTAGCGGCCCTCCTCGAGGCCACCGCCCGGGGGCCGAGCGGTCATGTGCGGGCGGTCGCGGGACGTCGGGCCAGGAGCGGGTCTCGTCAGCCGCGCAGCAACGCGAGATGGAGCTCCCCGTACCGGCGCATCTCCGCGAAGCGGGCCTGGGCCAGGCACCAGGTGGCGACGCGGGCACTGTTGAGCCGTCGCAGGAGTGCAACGAGCTCATGGTCGATGTCGACAAGGTGGGTATCGACGTCGCGAGGCTGAAACGCCAGGTCCCACTCCAGAGGCCCGATGCAGCAGCTCTCGAGGTCGATCCACCGAAGGCCGGCCGCGGTCACGAGTCGGTTGCCCTCGTGAGGTTCGCCGTGGAGCCGTCGCTCGTTTGGGGCCGTCTGTGCGAGTGCCGACAACCCGTCGTCGTACACATCGCGTACGAACGCCCGGTCCGCGGGCGCCATCGCCGCCATCAGCAGGTCGTCGTCGAGAGCGGTTCGGGCGCGCGTCAATGCCACGCGATATGAGGGCAGCTCGTGCGACGTCTCCGCAAGCGCGGCGTGCAGTCGTCCGAGGGACCGGAGGAGGTCATCGGGCGCAATCTCCGCACGGTCCATGCCGTCGAGCCGCTCCCACAACGTCACGACGAAGCCAGTCTCCTCGTGCGTGATCGGCACGGTTCCCGCGAGCGGCCCTGCGATCTCGCCGCCAACGGCCACGAGCTCAACGGCTATCGCATGCTCCAACCGGATGTCGTTCATCGCATCCGGACGAGTGGCCACCTTCGCGACGACCGCCTCCGGGCGAAGCCACACCACCGTGTTGTTCGTCTCGTGCAGGAGCTCCGGATCGGTCGGTGGCAGACCGAACGCTTCCGCCACCTGAACTGCCGCGGTGATGTCCGCCCTCACGACGCAAGGTTCTCACACGCCGTCCCGCGGATGCCGGCTACGCGGCATCGACGACGACGGAGCCCTTCATGCCGTAGGCGAGGTGGCCGGGGAGGTGGCAGGCGAACAACACCGTGCCGGGCGCGTGGAACGAGTACGCGGTCGAGCCGGTCGTGTGCGGTGCGACCGACACCTCGCCCGGGATCGGCGGGTGCCACGGTTCGTGGCCCTGGTCGTGGCGGGCGTGGACCTCGTCGGCGCCGACGATGAGCTCGTGGTTGATGAAGTCGTGGTTCACGACCTCGAAATGCACCTCGGTGTGCGGGACGACGTGGATCCGCGATGGCGTGAAGTGGCTGTCCCGCACCTCGAGCCGCACGGTGACGATCCCGGGTCCGAGCGCGTCCGGCCGGGCGTCTCCCGACGCACTGTCCGATCTCGCGACCCCCACCGTGACGAACGTCGCGAGTGTGAGCACGCACGCGAGCGCGCCGACCGCCACGACGCGCCCGGCGCTCCACCCCCTCATGACGAGGCCGCGGACCGGCGCCGCCCATGGGCCACCCGCACCAGGGCCACCAGGACGCCGCCCACGATCGCCGTCGCCGGCCAGATCGGGATGCCACCGCTAGCCGGAGCGTGCGGACCTCCCGGCACACCGAAGCCGACCATGCGGGCCGACGGCGCGACACCGTCGCGCGTCGACACTGCGAGGTCGTAGTCGAGATCCTGCGCCGGCGTGTCGACCCGCAGGTAGGTGAGCCACATGTCGTCCGGCACCCACTGCATCCCCTTGTCGGAACGGAGATCCGCGAGCAGGCCGTCCGAGGCCTGCTCGCTGCGCGCCAGCTCGAGGCCGGTCCCTCCGGATCGCAGGGTGGGGCGGGTGTCCGTCAGGAGGAACACGTCGGCGTCGACGACCTGCGCCTTGCCCAATCCGAGCGCGAGGATCTTCAACGGCACCCACGGCTCCTCGGTCGGGATCGTGAGCATGATCGGCGTCCCGTCGCCGCTCGTCTGCCCCAGCTGCTCCGCTCGCGTCGCGTCGAACCGCGCGGCCATGAAGATCTTGCTGCGCCGGGAGTAGAAGTCGAGCACTTGGGGCGCATCGGGGGTGAGCAGGAAGCCATGGTCGAGTGCCCACCTGCCGACCGCGTCCCCACCCCCCTGCAGGATCGTGATGTCGAGCGCGTCGATCGTGGTGGAGTACAGCACCTGGGCGTCGGCGATCCCCGCGGCGGATTCGACGGCAAACCTCGGTGCGGGCAAGGGCGGGCGCACCTCTTGCTCGAGCCGCTGCAGCGTCCAGTCACCGCCCCGTTCGACCTTCGTCGGCACGGCGGGCAGGGGCACGATCGAGCCCACCTCTTCGCCCGTGCCGGTGAACTCGAAGCTGGTGACGTAGCGCTCGATCCCGTTGTGGTGGGCGGCGAGCGTGCTCGTCCGGGTGAGCCGGATCGTGCCGTTCTCGCCGACGAGCCCACCACACGCTCCGGCGGGACCGGCCGCCAGCACGGCCAGCATGGTCACGAGCACGAGCAGCAGCGCGATCCGTCGCATGGTGATCCCTCCTCTTCGCCCGCTGGGGCGTCGAGGGCTTGGACGACGCGACCACGGCTCCGGTTCCCGAGGATGTTCGACCTCGACCCGTGTGCATCCGCAGTGCGGGCACCCGCCGTCGGCGCAGTCCTAGGGTGCGCACATGAGATTTGCCCTGGGTCTCCCGATGACCGATGTGTTCGCGCCAGAAGAGTTCCTCACGGGGACAGCGATCGCCGAGATGGCCCAGCACGCCGAGGCGCTCGGCTTCGACTCGGTGCACGTGACCGACCACCCGGCCGGCGACCAGCAGTGGCTCGACACGGGTGGTCACCACGCCCTCGACCCCTTCGTCGCGCTGTCGTTCGCGGCTTCGGCAACGACGCGGCTGCGAGTGCTGACGCACATCCTCGTCCTCCCGTACCGCAACCCCTTCCTCACCGCCAAGAGCGTGCTGAGCCTCGACGTGCTGTCCGGCGGCCGGCTCACGCTCGGCGTGGCGGCCGGCTATCTGCGCAGCGAGTTCAACGCGCTGGGCGTCGACTACGACGAGCGCAACGAGCTGTTCGACGAGGCGCTCGAAGTGATGCAGCGGGCGCTCACCGAGGATTCCGTCGCCTACACGGGCCGCCACTTCCGCTCGCGGGGCACGACGATGCAGCCGCGGCCCGTGCAGCAGCCGCACCCGCCGATCTGGATCGGTGGCAACAGCGGCCGGGCGATGCGCCGCGCCGTCGAGTCGGCCCAGGGTTGGTGCCCGTTTCCCAACCCGGCCGCCACGTCCGTCGCACTGAAGACGCCGAAGCTCGAGACCCTCGACGACCTGGGCGTCCGCCTCGAGCGCGCCCGTGAGTACGCGGCCGAGATCGGGCGCACCGAACCGCTCGACGTCTGCTTCGCGCCGACATCGCCCGCCGCGTCCGACCCCGGCGGCGACCTCGGTCAGCTGCGCGAGGAGGTCGCCGCGCTCGGCGCGCTCGGCGCGACGCACGCCACCGTCGGGATCCACGCGCCGACGCGGCACGAGTGGCTCGCGCACACCGAGCAGCTCGCGTCGTCGCTCATGCCGTGACGCGGGTTCGGTCGACAACGAGCTCGCGGGATCAGGCCGAGCGGCAAGCCCAGACCGCGAAGAGCGGATCCCCCGGATGCACGGCCGGCGTGAGTCGTTGGGCCACCGGTTCGTCCCAGCCCTCGGCGAGACGGAAGTAGGTCGCGACGATCTCGCAGTGCTGCTCGTCGGTGGACGACAGCCAGCCTCGGATCGCCCGCGTCGGGAAGCACCGGTTCGAGAACGTGCACACGAACGGGCCTCCGGGGCGCAGCACCCGCGCCACGTCGGCGAAGACGTCGACGGGCCGGGTGAGGTAGTCGACGGAGACGCAGCAGACCACGGCGTCGAAGGACGCCGACGCGAACGGCAGGCGCGGATCGGTGTTGAGGTCGTGCACCACCGTCGTCTGGGCCTGGGGGTTGGCGGCGAGCTCTTCGGCGTTCATGCCGAGCACCGTGAGCTGCCGCGGCGCTCGCCGGAAGTGCGAGACCCACGACCCCATCAGGTCGAGCACCGTGCCGGTGATCCCGAGCTCGTCGTAGAGGGCACCCACCGCGGCGATGGCGTCGGCGTCGATGTGGGTGACCAGCCGCGGCCAGGAGTAGAAGTCGGCGTCGGACGACGGGTCGGCTCGATCGAAGAACCCCGGCGGGAACGCGGTCATCCGGGAGCCTCGACCCGGACCGTGCACCGGCCCGTGATGTCGGCCGACGACCGCCCGACCAGGATCTCGTGGTCGCCGGCGTCGATCTGCCAGCCTGCGGCGCGGCGCTCGCCCGGCGCGGGTGCGAAGCCGCCGAGTGCGGCGATCCGGGCGTCGATCTCCGCGCCGTCGGGCTGACCCGGGTCCCAGTACGCGAAGGACCGGTCGTCGAGCACGAGGTCGACCATCCGGGTCTCCCCCGGCTCGAGCCGCACCTTCGCGAACGCCTTGAGCTCCTTCGGCGGACGGGCGAGGCGCGACGCGCCCGGCGTGACGTAGCCCTGCACCACCGCGGCACCGGCCCGCGCGCCGGTGTTCGTGACCGGCACGGACACCACGAGCGTCTCCTCGGGTCCGAACGTGTCGCGCGCCGGCACCGGCGCACCGAACGTGAAGGTCGTGTACCCGGAGCCGTGACCGAACGCGAAGCGCGGCGCGATGGCGCGGTGCTCGTAGCCGCGGTAGCCCATGAACACGCCCTCGCCGTAGCGGACCTCCCCGTTCTCACCCGGGAAGTTGTCGTACGAGGGGTTGTGCTCCAACCGCACCGGGATCGTCGTCGGCAGTCGTCCACCCGGCTCGGCCACGCCCGTCAGCACATCGGCGAGCGCGGGCGCCATCTGGTCCCCGCCGAACCAGCACTGGAGGGTCGCGGCGACGTCGTCGCACCACGACACGTCGACCGGCGCCCCCGCGTTCACCACCACGACGGTCGGTCGACCCGTCGCGGCCACCCGCCGGATCAGCTCCTCCTGCCGCCCGGGGAGCACGAGCCCGGCCCGGTCGCGCATCTCCGACTCCCACTCCCGCGTGGTCCCGACGACGACCACGGCCACGTCGGCGGCGGCGGCGGTCTCGACGGCCCGGTCGAGCAGGTCGGGAACGTCGGGTGGGTGAAAGCCCACCCGCACCCCGGGGGCACCGCCGGCCTGGGGGCTGAGCTCGACCACCACCTCGACGGGCTCGCCCACGGTGAAGGCCACCTCGGCGAGCAGCTCCTGGCTGGCGAAGCCGAAGAACTCGGTGCCGCCCGGCGGCGGCGGGTGCTCGACGCCGTCGAGCACCACCCGGCCACCGACGTGCACCCGGGCCCGGCCTCCCTGGGCCAGGGCGAGCGTGAACGTGCCGGACTCCGACGCGACCACCGTGCCCCGGACCCGCATCGACCAGTCGTCGCCGGCGAGATCGGGGTGGGGCGGCCCGAAGAAGAACGTCCGCAGGGTCTCGATGCGGCTGCGGTCGACGACCTCTCCCTCGAGCCCCGGCGCGGAGAAGAGCTCGACCTCGAAGCCGTCGACGGCGCGCAGCCCGGGCGAGCCCAGCGGTCGCGGCGACCGGTCGATGCCGCAGCCCCGCGCGTAGCGAACGTCGAGGTCCGGTCCGAGCGCGGTCCGCAGCGCCTCGAGCGGCGTCAGCACGGCCCACGGCGTGACCTCGGCGGAGCCACCACCCATGATGCAGGTTGCGTCCGCGTTCGGTCCGATGACCGCGACCGAGCGCAGCGACGACCGGTCGAGCGGAAGTGTCCCGTCGTTGTGGAGCAGCACCATCGCGTCGGCGGCGGCTCGCCGCACGAGCGCGACGACGTCGGCACCCGGCGCGGTCGGGCTCGACGTGGTCGCGTCGGCGAGCGCACCGACGCGGTCGAACGTCCCGAGGAGCCGGCGTACCGCGGCGTCGACGTCGGACTCCGCGACCGAGCCGTCCGCCACCGCGGCCACGAGCGCGGGTCCGTAGGCACGGCCGGGACCCGGCATCTCGAGGTCGAGCCCCGCCGCGATCGAAACCGCGGTGTCGACGAACGCGAACCAGTCGGTCATCACCAGGCCGTCGAAGCCCCACTCGCCCCGCACCACGTCGCGCAGCAGCTCGGCCTGCTCGGTGACCCATCGTCCGTTGCACCGGTTGTACGCGGTCATGAGGCCCAGCGCTCCGCCCTCCCGGACCGCGAGCTCGAACGGCAGCAGGTACAGCTCGCGCAGGGCCCGCGCGTCGATCACGGAGCTGATCGTGTTGCGCTCGAACTCCGCCTCGTTGCCCACCAGGTGCTTCACCGTGGCGACCACTCCCTCGCCCTGCACCCCGCGGACGAACCCGGCCGCGAGGCGGCCCGAGAGCAAGGGGTCCTCCGAGTAGCACTCGAAGTTGCGGCCGGCGAGCGGCGACCGGTGCAGGTTCACGGTCGGGGCGAGGAGCACGCGACAGCCGCGGTCGAGCGCTTCCCGGCCGACCAGCGCGCCGAGTGACTCCGCGAGCTCGGCGTCCCACGTCGCGCCGACCGCCGACGCGCACGGGATGCACGTGGACTGCTGCATCGACATCCCGGGGATGCCGGGCCCGCGTGCACCGTTCGGCCCGTCGGTCACGGTGATCTTCGGGATGCCCAGGCGCTCGACCGCGACGGTGGACCACAGGTCCTCGCCCGCGGTGAGCGCGGCCTTCTCCTCGAGCGTGAGCGCCGCGACCAGCGCGTCGACGTCGGTCATCGACGCAGTGTCGCACGCCCAGACGGCCTTCCGGGGCTGGGCGTCCGGGGCTAGACGACGATCAGCGAATGCGTGTCGCCGTACCCGTTGGCTTCGAACCCGTCGGCGTCGGGATCGTCGAAGAACGCTCCACCGTCGGCCAGGTAGCGAAAGGTGTGAGAGCCCCGGCTGACGTGCACCGTCACCGATCGGGTGCCGTTCGAGCGCTTCTTCAGGGGATGCGCCATCGGATCCCAGTCGTTGAAGTCGCCGACCACCGAGACCGGCCCTCCGTCAGTGAGCACGAACGTGACCTTGGTCCCCTTGCGCTTCAGCATGGTTCACGAGCCTCCTGTCTCGTCTCATCGTTGCCCACGATTGTGCGCCCACCGCGCGCGCAACCGCGGACAATCCCGATGAACACTCGATGTCGCTTCGCTGACGCGAGTGCGAACCGAGAGCGGCGAATTCAGGACCGGACGTCGAGGACGACCTTGCCGATCGCGTGGCCGTCGGCGACGTAGCGCAACGCGGCGGCCGTCTCGGCGAGCGGGAACGCCGCGCCGATGTGGGGCGACGCCTTGCCCGCGCCGAGCAGCGCGAGGAGCTCCTGCTCGTTGCGGAGCATCGCCTCGGGCTCGTGGGTCATGAACGACCCGAACTCGAAGCCCAGGATGCAGATGCCCTTGAGCAGCACGAGGTTGAGCGGGATCCGCGGGATCGTGCCGGCCGCGTAGCCCACGGTCACGAAGCGGCCGCCGTAGCGAAGCGACCGCAACGCGGGCTCCGCGAGGTCGCCGCCCACGGGGTCGACCACCACGTCGGCGCCGCCGGGAAGCGCGTCGCGCAGCCCCTGGCGCAGATCGCCGGTGCGGTGGTTCACGAGGTGCGTCGCGCCGGCCGCGGACGCGGCCGCGAGCTTCTCGGGCGACGACGCGACCGCGGTCACCGTCGCGCCCAGCACGGCGCCGAGCTGCACCGCCGCGAGCCCGACGCCGCCGCCCGCGCCGAGGACGATCAGCTCCTCCCCCGGCTGGAGCGACGCCACCGTGCGGAGCGTGTGGTAGGCGGTGCGGTGGGCAACGCCGAACGCGGCGGCCCGGCGGTGGTCGACACCGTCGGGCGTGCGAGTGAGGGCGCTCGCGGCCGCCACCGCTTCCTCGGCGAACGCGCCCACGAACAGCGTGCCGAACACGCGCTCCCCGACTGCGAGGTCGGTCACGCCCTCCCCCACCTCGCGCACGACCCCGGCGAACTCGCTGCCGGGCACGAACGGCGCGGGCGACTTCATCTGGTACTCGTTCGCGACGATCAGGACGTCGGGGAAGTTCACCGAGGCTGCGTGCACCTCCACCCGCACCTGTCCCGCACCGATCGCAGGCGACGGGACGTCCTCGATCCGCACGACCTCCGGGGCGCCGTGCTCGGGGCAGACGGCCGCGCGCACTCGAGGCTCGCCCCGTCAGCCCGAGAAGTCGGTGCTCTCGGCCAGGTCGGCCGCGCCCTGCATCAGGTCGAGCACGATCGGGCCGAAGGCCAGGAGCTTCTCGTCGTCACCGGAGCGCTGGAAGCCCTGCTCCAGCACGATCGCGAGCTTCCACTTGGCGAGGATGACGTAGTAGTCGATGTCGTCGACCTGGCGGCCCGACACCGCGGAGTAGTGCTCGAGCATCTGCGTCCGCGACGGCATGCCGGTCATGTCGACATAGCCCGACGTGGCTGCCTCCGGCGCCATCGTGTCCTCGGGCCACGACTGCATCACCCAGCCGAGGTCGAGCTTCGGGTCTCCGACCGTGCCCATCTCCCAGTCGACGAGCGCGGCGAGCTTCGCCGGCGCGCCGTACTCGTACATCACGTTGGCGAACTGGTAGTCGCCGTGCATGAGGCCGGGGACGTAGTCGATCGGCCGGTGCGTCTCGAGCCACTTCGACGCGACCTCGATGCCGGGCAGGTCACGGCCCTTGATCCGCTCGAAGAAGCGGGTCCACCGCTCGACCTGGCGCTCGTGGAAGCCGTCGGGGCGGCCGAGGTCCTGGAGCCCCTTGGCCTGCCAGTCGACCCGCGACAGCAGCGCGATGCCCTCGACGAGCTGGAGGCCGAGCCCCGCGCGCGCCTCGAGGTCGGTGTCGAACGGCGCCGGCCACAACTTGTCGACCATGCCCATCGGCGACCAACCGTCGACGAAGCCCATCAGGTAGAAGCTCCGGCCCAGCACCCCCGGGTCCTCGCACATCGCGACCGCGGCCGTGTGGGGCACGTCGGTGCCGTCGAGGGCCTCGACGATGCGCCACTCCCGCAGGATGCCGTTGTCGCGGTCGGCGGGCGCGTGGGGCGGCGGGATGCGGATGACGCAGTGCAGGTCACCGCGACGCAGCTCGTAGATCTCGTTCTGGCTCCCCCCGGAGAGGAAGTTGTGCTCCAGCGGCTCGCCCTTGCCGGCGAGACCGATCTCGTCCATCCACGCGGACAGGCGGTCGAAATCCATCAGAGGTTCCCCACTTCGTGCTCGACGTAGTCGGCGTACTTGGCGCGGGCGGCGTCGATCTTGCCCGGGATCCACTCCGACGGCCACATGCCGTCGGTCGCCTTGTAGTTGCGCAGCACCTGACGCGCGATCGTGACCTTGTGGACCTCGGTCGGACCGTCGGCCAAGCCCATCACGCCCGCGGCGTGGATCATGCCGAAGAATGGCATCTCGTTCGTGGTGCCGAGCGCGCCGTGCACCTGCATCGCGCGCCACGCGATGTCGTGCAGGATCGTGGGCATCACGACCTTTGCCACCGCGATGTCCTTGCGGACCTTCTTGTAGTCGTTGTACTTGTCGATCTCCCACGCGGTGTACAGCACGAAGAGCCGGAACTGCACGAGCTGTGCGTACGAGTCGGCGATGTAGCCCTGCACGAACTGCTTCTCGGCCAGCAGGCTGCCCGACACCTGGCGGCTCAGGGCCCGCTCGCACATCATGTCGAGCGCCTTCTGGGCCATCCCGATCGTCCGCATCGCGTGGTGGATGCGGCCGCCGCCGAGGCGGGTCTGGGCGATGGCGAACGCCTGACCCTCACCGCCGAGCAATGCGTCGGCGGGCACGCGCACCTCGTTGTAGTGGATGAGCGCGTGGGAGCCCTGGTTGATCGCCTCACCCCAGAGGCCGACGTTGCGCTCGATCTCGATGCCCGGCGTGTCGGTCGGGACCAGGAACATCGACATGCCCTGGTAGGCGCTCACCTCGGGGTCGGTGACCGCCATGACGATGAGGAAGGACGCGGTCTTCGCGTTCGACGAGAAGTACTTGTAGCCGTTGATGACCCACTGGTCGCCGTCCTTCGTGGCGCGGCACTTGAACAGCGTCGGGTCGGCGCCGGCGTGCGGCTCGGTCATCGAGTAGCTGGAGAAGCACTCGCCGTCGAGCAACGGCTGGAGGTACTGCTCCTTCTGCTCGTCGGTGCCGTAGTGGGCGATGATCTCCGCGTTGCCGGTGTCGGGCGCCTGGCAGCCGAACACGAGCGAGGCCCACTGCGACCGGCCGAGGATCTCGTTGAGCAGCGCGAGCTTGAGCTGTCCGTACCCCTGCCCGCCGAGCTCCGGACCGAGGTGGGTGGCCCACAGCCCCTGCGCGCGCACCTGGTCCTTCAGCGGGTCGATGACCTTGCGCCGGTTCTCGTCCAGCGGATGGAACTGGAGGTGCGGCCAGAGCAGGTCGAGCGGCTCGACCTCCTCCCGCACGAACGCGTCGACCCAGTCCAGCTTCTCCTGGAACTCGGGATCGGTCTCGAAGTCCCACGCCATGACGGTCCCCCTCGGTGCTCGCACGACTGACAGAACAGCATTCTGCCCTGTAAGAACTCTATTCTGGCCGGACTGGCTCCACCCCGTCCACTCGCGCCCGCGCGGCCGCGAGGCAGAACGCCACGAGGTGCTCGATCTCGGCGACGTCGGGCCGGGTCCCCGCGAAGAGGTGCTCGGCGAGCCGACCCACGGTCGCGTGCGCGACGAGTGCGGCGTCGAGCTCCGGCGCCACGCTGCCGAGCGCGGCGAACGGCTCGTGGAGCGGCGCCGCGATGGGATCGGCGGTCGACACCGACGCCCCCGGGAGCCCGCCGCTCGCGTTCCAGAGCACCGCCAGCGTGGTGGCGGCGATCTCCTCGTCGGCCTGGGCCATCACGCCCTCCACCCACCGGCGGACCTGGTCCTCGGGCGACGACGACTTCGACATCTGGTGCGCGACGTACAGCCCGAGGCGCTCGTTGCCGTCCTCGAGGATCGCGGCGACGAGCGCGTCCTTCGACGGGAAGTGCCGGTAGAAGGCGTCGTTCGAGAGGCCCGCCGCGGCGACGATGTCGGCCACCCGGGCGCGCGACGTGGTTCCACAGGCGCGCATCACCTCGAGGCCGGCGTCGAGCAGGCGTCGCACCTCCCCCGCGTAGTCCGGACCGCGCTTGTCGAAGGTGCGGCGGGCGACCCGCGTCGCGACGTCGTCGGGCGGTCTCGGAACCGCGTTCTGGCTCACCAGAACCGAATGCTGGCCGCTGGCCCCGGCCCGGTCCAATCCCGCCGTCAGCGGGCGGCGATCTCGAGCAGGGCGCTCGCCACGGCCTCGGGCTCGGTGACCATGAGGTCGTGCCCGGTGTCGATCTCCCAGAGCATCCCGGCCGCCCGGGCCCGGTCCGTCAGCTTCGGGTCGCGCGTCGCGAGCGTGGACGCCGCGCCGGGCGCGGGCAGCAGCACCAGCTCCACCCCGTCGACCACCTGCCCGTGCGGACGGGTCATCTCGATGACCGGACCGGCGACGTCGACGAGCGACTGGCCGTTCACCGGGTTGGCCGCGTCGAGGGAGACGACGGTGCCGACCCGGTCGCTCGCGCGGTCGGCCACGCCGGTGATCACCATGCCGCCGTAGCTGTGGCCCACGAGGATCACGTCGCGCAGGTCCTCGAAGGTGAGCAGCGCGACGACGTCGGTGATGTGCGAGTCGAGGTCGATCGCGGGCGAGAGGAGGTGCGACCGCTCGCCGAGCCCGGTGAGCGTCGGTGTGTACGCCTCGTGACCCGCGGCGCGCAGGAGTCGCGCGACCTTCTGGTAGCACCAGCCACCGTGCCCACCCCCGTGCACCAGGACGTAGGTCGCCATCATGCGGCCGGGGTGTACTCGAGGTGCAGGTTGGCCAGCCCGCGCAGGATGTAGGTCGGCAGGTACCGGTAGCGCCGTGCGTCGGGAGGACCGTGGTGCGCCTCCGAGATCGAGATGTCGTGCATGCGCTCGAGCATCCGCGCGATGGCCACCTTGCCCTCGGCGCGCGCGAGCGGCGCCCCCGGGCAGGTGTGCGCGCCGTGGCCGAACGAGATGTGCTGGCGGGCGTTGGCCCGACTGACGTCGAACACGTCGGGGTTCGCGAACCGACTCGGGTCGCGGTTCGCCGCGCCGTTGACGACCATCACGGTCGTGCCGGCCGGGATGTCGATGCCGCCGACCGTGGTGCTGACGCGGGCGAGCCGGAAGTCGCCCTTCACCGGGCTCTCGATGCGGAGCGCCTCCTCCACGAAGTTGCCGATCAGACCGGGGTCGGCGCGCAGCCGGTGCTGGAGGTCGGGCTGCTCGGCGAGGTACTGGAACGCCGTCCCGAACAGGCGGACCGTGGTCTCCTGCCCGGCCGCGAACAGGTTCACCGCGACGCGGACGACGTCGATCACCTCGGGCAGCGAGCCGTCGGGGAACGTGGCGGTCGCCAGCCCCGTGAGCACGTCGCTGCGCGGGTTGGCGCGCCGGTCCTCCACGTATCGGGCGAACTGCTGGTACAGGAACTCCAGGGGGTTGTGGGCCATCGCCTCGCCGTCCGTGGCCCCGACCCCGCCACCGTGCGGGCGCGCCAGCTCGCTGCGGAACATCGCGTGGTCGGATTCGGGGACCCCGAGCAGGTCGGCCACGACCAGCATCGCGAACGGCGTCGCGAACTCCGAGATGAGCTCGCACTCCCCCGTGCCGAAGAACTCGTCGATCTGGCGGTCGGCGAGCCGCCACATGAAGTCCTCGTTCTCCTTGAGCCGCTTCGGCGTGATCAGCCGCAGGAGCAGCGCGCGGTGCGCCGTGTGCACGGGCGGATCCATCGTGATGATCTGATCGCTCATGGGCAGCTCGTCGCGGTGCTGCTCGATCAGCTCGGAGACGTCGTCGCCGTCGAGCGCGACCGGGAAGCCGGGGAACGGGCCGGTCACCGCGTTGCACGACGAGAACGCCGCGGAGTCGTTGTACACCGCGACCGCTTCGTCGTACCCGGTGACCATCACCACGTCGTGGTGCGGCTCGCGTCGCACCGGGCACTCCGAGCGCAAGAAGGCGAAGTACGGGTACGGGTCGTCGACGAGCGCGTCGCCGAGGAAGAAGTCGAGGGCGTCGTAGTCGATGGATTCGCGCGTGCTCACAGGACGGCTCCGGAGACCGTGTGCTCGATGATCTCGTCGTAGGTGAAGCCGAGCTCGCCCCGCACCTCGTCCTGCATCGGTCCCCTCCGCGTGATTATTGTGCTCGCAATCTAGGAGAATCCCGTTTTCAGTGCAACGTGTGTCGCCGTCGGGGCGACACAAAGCACGCGGCGCCGCCCCCCCGTCCGTCTTGGCGTCACGCGACCCGCTGACAGCGGCACGGATGACGCCAAACGGGGAGTTGGGAGCTCAGATGACGGGTTCGAGGACCGCGTCGAAGGTCGCCGCGCCGCTGTCGGGGACGCGGGGCTGGCGCCACACCTCGACCGGGAACGAGACCGTCACCAGCGAGCAGCACAGCCAGAGCAGGTTGATCCCCTCGTCGGACAGCTCGTCCATCGGGTACTGGTCGAAGTACTCGCACGCGGCCTCGAGGCGGGGAAACGCGGCGTCGTAGAAGGCCTGCAGCACATCCATCGAGCTGGCGATGCGCTTGTTGTACCGCGCGCGCTCGGTGGGCAGCACCCAGTCGGCGTAGGGCTCGAGGTCGGCGAACTCGGCCGGCAATGCAACGTTCGACATGCTCTGCAACTCCTCGATCAAGCCCGGCCCGGCACCGCGGCCGCCTGCTCCTGGAACTCCCGCACGGAGCGCTGGGTGACCGTGTGGAGATGCCGCAGCATGATCTCCTGGTCGTTCAGCGGGAACCGGTCCACCGGCGTACGCGACTCGAGCATCGTCTGCGTGGCCTCGAGCGTGTTGCCGTCCTGCAGCGCGTACTCCTTGAACGTCACCACGGCGAGCTCCTGCGCGAGGCGCTCACGGCCGTTCTCCGGCGGCACGAAGTAGCAGGTGCCCTCGAAGACGTGGGTGTTGTACGAGGTGGGCCAGTAGTGGTACGTGAGCACCCAGTTCGGCTTCCACATCAGCAGCATGAAGTTGGGGAAGAAGAGGAACGACTCGATCCCCCACGCCTTGTGGTCCGCCGGGTTGACCCCGGGCGGCTGCGGCCAGTCGGGGCCGTCCCACGGGCCGAACAGGCCGCTGCGCAGCACGCGCTCGATCGGCTTCACCATCGAGAGGTCCTTCGGCGGCGACATGCCGCCCCACGACGACACCTGACCGTGCGGACCGTCGATCTTGTAGGCGAGCGCCTCGTAGCCGTAGCCCTGCAGCTTCTGCGACTCATCGGCGACGGCCTGGCGCGCGTGCAGGACGGGTGCGTGGTAGAACTCCATGAAGGCGTCGATGAAGAGCTTCCAGTTGCTCCCGACCTCCGCCCGGTACTTGTGCACCTGCGTCAGCTCGCCGAACGGGTAGCCCGCGAGGCTCGCGCCGGTCTCGCCGAGGTAGTCCTTCAGCGACGTGGTGTTCGCGGAGTCGAGGTTCACGAAGATGAACCCCTCCCACACCTCGCACTGCACCGACGCGAGCGGGTAGTCGGACTTGTCGAGGTCGAAGAACTCCGACTCCTGCTGCACGAAGGTGAGCTCACCGTCGAGCGCGTAGCGCCACCCGTGGTACTTGCAGGCGAACTGACGGCAGACGCCGCTCGTCTCCTCGGCCGGGTAGTCCATCCACACCAGCTTGTTGCCGCGATGACGGCAGATGTTGTGGAAGGCCGTGATCTCGTCGGCCGAGGAGCGGACCACCACGATCGACGTGCGGGCGGCGTCGAGCTCCTTGGTGAAGTAGCTGCCGACCCTGGACAGCTGCTCCACGCGGCCGACGTTCAGCCACGTCTTCGAGAAGATGGCGTCGCGCTCGAGCTCGTAGAACTCGGGAGAGATCGAGTCGGCGTACGACACGGGCTCGGTGCCGAGCCCGGCGTAGTGCTCGGTCCAGGAGCCCTCGGGGGGCTTGGCGAAGTGGGCGGCGGCCATGTGCCTCGGTTCCTTCCTTCACGGTCTCGTCGGCGAACGATATCACCAATCTCCAAAATGGAGAAGACCGTTTCCACTCGGCACGGCCGAAGTCCCCCGTCCCCCGTTTTGGCGTCCGAGGACCACTACATCTGGTGGTTTCGCGCGCACTGGTGACGCCAAAAGGGGGCGCGGCTAGCGGACGGGCTCGTCGCCCGTGATCGTGGTGCGGTGCATGTCCCGGGCCGACGATCGGGCGTACGGGAGCGCCCGGTGCAGCACCCCCCGGTTGTCCCAGATCACGAGGTCGCCGACCGCCCAGACGTGGCGGTACACGCGCTCGGGCGCGGTCGACCGGGCCAGCAGGTCGTCGAGCAGCGCGCGGCCCTCCTCCGGGCTCATTCCCACCACCGACTCCGTGGTGGCGCCGAGCACGAGCGAGCGGCGGCCGTCGCGGTGGCGCCACACGAGCGGGTGCTCCTTCGGCGGGCGCCGGCGCCAGCGCGCGAGCTCCTCCGGCGCCGGGTCGGGGTTCACCAGCAGCTGCGCCGCCGCGAAGCTGTGGACCACGCGCAACGCCTCGAAGCGCGCCTTCTCCTCGTCGGGGAGCGCGTCGTACGCGCCGTACGTGCTGGCGAACTCGGTCTCGCCCCCCGATTCGGCAACGGCGCGCGCGCTCAGCACCGTGGCCATGATCGGGATGTCCTCGGTCATGCCGTCGATGTGCCAGTCGAACGTGCCGCGCAGGTAGTCGGCCGACGGGTTCTTCGCGGGGTCGAGCGTGATCCGGAAGATCTCCGGGTACTCGCCCCGCCCGAACGTCTCGACCTCCCCGAGCCGCTTGCTGAACGCGACTTGGGTCGCGTCGTCGACGTGGAGGTCGCGCAAGACGAGCGCGCCGTTCGCCGCGAGCGCGGCGAGGCACCACGCCGGGAAGTCGTCGTCGTGCAGCAGTCGGTCGCGGTCGGCACCGACCACCTCGGCCCCCACCGTCGCCGCGAGCGGGTGC
>JBAZYX010000067.1:0-22680 GCA_041659105.1 Acidimicrobiia bacterium | reverse complement strand
GACGTGGTCACCCACTTCGACTCGTTCACCCTGCGGGAGGTCGGCCCCGACCGGATCGAGATCGCGGGGACGCGGGGCTCGCCCGCGCCGCCGGTCCTCAAGGTCGCGGTCAACGGCGACGGCGGGTACCGCAACACGATGACGATGGTGCTCACCGGGCTCGACGTCGAGGCGAAGGCCGCGCGCGCGGAGTCACTGCTGTTCGAGGTGCTCGGCGGGACCGACCAGTTCGCCGCGGTCGACGTGCAGCTCCTGCGTACCGATCACGCGGATGCGCCCACGAACCCACAGGCCACCGCGCTGTTGCGCGTGACCGTGCAGGACCCCGACGCACAGAAGGTGGGCCGGCGCTTCTCGAACGCGGTCGTCGAGCTGTCGCTCGCGAGCTACGCGGGGTTCTACACGACCACGCCGCCCACCGACGCGAGCGCGTTCGGTCGCTACTGGCCCTGCCTCGTTCCCGCGGGGGAGGTCGAGCACGCGGTGGTGCTTCCCGACGGCACCCGCGAGCTGATCGAACCTCCCCCCACCCCCGTTTTGGCGTCGTCTGACAACCCGCGCGGTGGGTCAGACGACGCCAGAACGGGGGGAGGGGTGGGTGCCGAGACGGCGCGGGTGCCGCTCGGGCGGGTGTGCGGGGCGCGCTCGGGGGACAAGGGCGGCAACGCCAACGTCGGGCTGTGGACGTGGTCGGACGACGCGTACGCGTGGATGGTCGAGACGCTGACGGTCGACGCGCTCCGTGCGCTGGTGCCCGAGGCCGCGGGCCTCGAGATCCGCCGGTTCGCGCTCCCCAACCTGCGCGCCCTCAACGTGGTGTTCGCGGGCATCCTCGGCGAGGGCGTCGCGTCGTCCACCCGGTACGACCCCCAGGCCAAGGGGCTGGGGGAGTACGTGCGCAGCCGCCTGGTCGACGTCCCGCGCGCGCTGCTCGAGTGAGCACGCGCGTCGCGGTCAGCGGAGGGGCCACCGCCCGCTCGCGAGCGCGGACAGGAACAGCGCGCGCATCTGGGCGAAGGTCGCGTCGGCCGCGGCCCGGTCCCCGAACCGCCCGCTGGCCTCGCTCACCCCGAAACCCCGGACCGCCACGCTCATGATCTGCTGGGCCTGGATCGCGGTGGCGTCGTCGAGTCCGTACGAGCGCAGCGTGGCGAAGAACGGCTCGGCCACCCGCAGCCCGAGCCGGGCGACCTCCGGGTCGCGCACGTCGACGGCCTGGAGCGCCTCGCACCGTCCGGGGTGGTCGCGCATGTACCCCCGGTAGACGTCGAGGAGGGCGACGAGCGCGTCGTCGCCGGACCGGCCCAGTGCGGCCTCCCAGCACAGGTCGCCGAGCTCGCGGAGCGCGAGCGCGCGCACCTCGCGGCGCAGGCCGTCGAGCCCGTCGACGTGGCCGTAGAGCGAGGTCACGTGCCGGTCGACCTCCTTGGCCACGCCCGACATCGTGAGGTTGATCCACCCCTCGCGGTCGGCCGCGTCGGCCGCGACCCGGATGAGCTCGTCGCGGTCGAGGTAGGTCGTGGCCATCGTCGCCTCCGGGTTGGGAGTTCCTCGAAAGGGATTGGGAATCTAACATCGCCCTTTCGGGCCGGGCTCGGGATCCGGCGACGCGACGACGGCGAGGTGCTCGGGTCCGACCGTCACTCCCGCAACCACTCCGTGATGTTCGTTCGCTTCCACGACGGCATGGTCGCGCGCTGGACCGAGTACTCCGACCCCAACGTGTACCTCCGCGCGGTCGACGCGCCCTGAGGTGCGCTCACCGCGCACGGGCTACGCGCGCCCGAGGATGATGCCGGTGCGGCTCGCCGACACCAGCGCGTGCTCCGCGCCGGCCACCTGGTTGATGGCGTCGCCGCGCAGCTGCCGCGTCGCCTCGGTCACGAGGTTGAGCCCGTGGATGTAGCCCTCGCCGATGAGCCCACCGTTGGTGTTGCAGGGCAGCCGCCCGTCGAGCGCGAGGTTTCCGGCAGCGATGAAGTCCTTGGCCTCGCCCTTCGCGCAGAAGCCCAGGCCCTCGAGCTGCATCAGGAAGATGGGCGTGAAGGCGTCGTAGATCAGGCCGACGTCGATGTCGTCGCGCGAGATCCCGAAGTCGCCGAAGAGGGTGTCGGCGAGCACCGACGACGCTGCCATCTCCGCGAGGTCCGGGAGGTAGTGGTCGGTCGCGATCTCGGCCTCGAACAGGCTCGCCACCCCGCCGGCTTCGACGAGCACCGGGTGGTGGGGGAGGTCCCGGGCCCGCTCGGCCGAGGTGAGGATCACCGCGACCGAGCCGTCGGTCTCCTGGCAGCAGTCGAACAGCCGGATGCAGGGCTCCACGATCCAGCGCGACTCCTGGTGGTCGGCGAGGGTGATCGGCTTCTCGTAGCCCCACGCCGCGGGGTTCACCGCCGCGTACTCGCGGAACTGCACGATCGCGCGGCCGAAGTCCTCGCTGGTCACGCCGTAGGTGTGCATGTAGCGCACCGCGTTGAACGCCATCCACGACGCGGGCGTCATCACCCCGAACGGCATGCACCACTGGAACGCGGTCGTGCCGCCGTGGCCCGAGGTCGGCGTGGGGGCGAGCTTGGCGCCACCGAACCGGGTGGCGCCGGAGCGGGCCCGGATCGCGCGATACGCGACGACCACCTCGGCCGCGCCCGACGCGATCGCGAGCGCGGCGGTGTAGATCGTGCCCATCGAGCCGCCGCCGCCGTAGGGGATGCGGGCCGAGAAGTTCACCCGCTCGAACCCGACGGTGCGCACGAGCTCGGTCTCCTCGACCGGGTCGACCGTGTAGCTGACGAGACCGTCGACGTCGGCAGCGCGCAGCCCCGCGTCGGCGAGCGCGGCGCTGATCGCCTCGCCCGCGAGCTGGAGCTCGCTGCGGCCCGCCTTGCGCGAGAACTCGGTCTGGCCGATGCCCGCGATCGCGGTCCGGCCGCCCCAGGTCGGCCGCCTCATCGCGCACCGCCGTCGGCGAGCCGGAACACCGGCACCGCCATGGCGTCGGCGGTCGGTACGAACGTCACCGTGACGCGCCGCCCCACGAGCGAGAGGTCGGTGATCGACGCGGGATCCACGTCCACCAGGTTGGAGACCAGCCGGATGCCCTCGTCGAGGTCCACCAGCAGCCCCAGCACCGGGTAGTCGAAGTACGGGGTGGTGGGGTAGTGGAGGATCGAGAAGCTGTAGATGGTGCCCTCGCCGCTGAGGTCGACGATGTCGACCGCGAGTGAGTGGCACTGCGGGCACATGGGCCGGGGCGGGTGGCGGAAGCGTCCGCAGTCGGAACAGCGCTGGGCGACGAGGCGGCCCGCGGCCGCGGCCTCCCAGAAGGCGTGGTTGTCCTCGGTGAGGAGCGGGGCGGGGCGGATCGTCTCGGCGGTCACGCCCCGCATCATGCCCCAAAGGTCATTGGGGTTGCACGCAAGGTGCGTTGGTCTACTTGAACACGCCGTCCTCGGCGAGGGCGGCCTGCTCCTCCGCCGACAGCCCGAGCACGTCTGCCTGCACCCACTCGTTGTCCTGGCCGAGGGTCGGGCCCGACCGGGGGTAGCCCGCGGTCAGCCCCTCCACGCGGAAGCCGTTGTGCTCGTAGGCGCGCGGACCCATGAAGGGGTGGGTGAGGGGAACGAAGTGCCCGCGGTGGGCAAGTTGCGGGTCGGCGTGGAGGTCACCGAAGTCGTTCACCGGCACCGCCTCGATCCCGGCGGCCTGGAGCGTCTCGGCCACCTCCGCGCGCGTGCGGGTGGCGGTCCAGGCCGCGACCGCGGCCTCCACCTGGTCGACGCGCGCGAGGCGGGCGTCGAGGGTCGCGAGGGTCGGGTCGTCGACACCGAGGATCCCCGCGACCGTCGCCCACTCGGCGTCGGTCCAGCACGCGAGCGCCACCCAGCGATCGCCGAGCGTCGACCCGTCGGCGAGCGTCTCGGCGGCGCACGCGAACGCGCCGTGCGGCACCGCGCGCCGCGATCGGTTGCCGGCCCGCTCGACGATCTCGCCGTCGGCGTCGGCTTGGAGGAGCCACGGCGACAGGGCGAAGATCCCGGACTCCACCTGGGCGACGTCGAGGTACACGCCCCGGCCCGTGCGTCGCTGGTAGTGGAGTCCGGCCGCGATCGCGGTCACCACGTAGCGGGGTGCGAGCGAGTCGGTGATCGTGCCGAACGGACCGACGGGTGCGCGGTCCGGCCAGCCCGTGAGGAAGGTGAACCCGGAGAGCGCGGATCCCTGCGAGCCGAACCCGGGGTAGTCCTTGTGCGGCCCGGTCTGCCCGTTCAGGCACGCGCTGACCATCACCAGGCTCGGCTTCGACGGCGCGAGCGACTCGTAGTCGAGGCCGAATCCCTTCATGGCGCGGGGCGCGAAGTTCTCCAGCACCGCGTCGGCCCACTCGAGCATGAGCTTCTTGACGAGCTCGACCGCGCGCGGGTCCTTGAGGTTGAAGGTGGCGTTGCGCTTGCCGACGTTGAGGACGTCGTAGAGCGGCGAGCCCTCGAGGCCGTGCGGGTTCTTCGGGCCGAGGGCCATGACCCGCAGGAAGTCGGGGCGACTCGCCGACTCGATGCGCAGCACGGTGGCGCCGTGCTCGGCGAGGTAGCGGCTCGCGATCGGGCCCGCGGCACCGGAGCCGAACTCGAGGATGTTCACCCCGCTCCACGCACCCGGACCGGTGCCGGAGCGGGGTGTGGGCACCGGCTTGCCGGCCCACGTGGGTTCGCTCGAGCCGAGCGCCGGCGCGGGGCGTGCCGCGGCAGCCGGGGCCACTTCGCCGTCGATGCTCCGCGCGATCGCGAATCGGTGGGGGAAGTGCTCGAAGCCGCCGAGCGACGCGAAGAAGTCGCGCGCGTACAGCTGCTGGTTCTGGAACATCTCGCGCGGCGACATCGCGGGCGCGAGCAGCAGGTTGTGCTCGCACGCGAGGTCGTAGAGCTCCTGGCTCGTGTGGCGCGACAACCACTCGCCGAGTGCCCCGGAGATCGCGGCGAGCTCTTCGTCGGTCCCGTGGGTGGGGTTGTACGTGGTCCAGTCGATGGCGCCGATCACCTCGGCGCCGGGGATGCCCTCGGCGGTGAGGAACTCGTGGAGCAGTGCCCAGTGCTTCACGCGGGCCGCGCCGGCCCGGATGCCGCACGACACCCACCCATCGAGGGTTGGCCAGATCTCGACGGTCCGGCCGATGCGGGCGCCGGACCGCTGGCCCCGCGAGCCCGAAGCCGCGAAGTCGGCCTGCGCCGACATGTTGGCGACGAGCACGACTTCCTGCATCGACACGTCGACCCGGCGCGGCCCGCCGGCCCACAGTGCGCTCAGCGCGGCGAACGCGACCTCGCCGCCGGTGTGCGCGTACCCGGAGGGCAGCGTGCAGCACACGGGCGCGCGATCGGGATCGCCGGTGGCCCACATGTTCCCGCTCGCGGCCATCACGCCGAGGTCGGCGGCCCGCCAGTGGGCGCGGGGCCCGTCGAGCCCGAAGGGGGTGACGCTCACCCACACCGCCCGCGGCGCGCGGCCGGGGTCGAGCGTCCACGCCCCGGGGAATCCGGGGGTGTCGATCACGATGTCGGCGTCGGCGAGGAGCGCGTCGAGGCGGGGGTCGTCGGGACCGTCGACCACCGCGCTGCGCTTGCCCGCGCCCCACGCAGCCCACGTGTGGGGGAGGGCGCGCAGGGGCACGCCCCCGGGCGGCTCGACGAGGACGACGTCGGCGCCCATGTCGGCGAGCACGCGCCCGGCGATCGCGGCCGGTTCCCCGGCGAGGTCGACGACCCGGATTCCGTCGAGCAGCGGCGTGGCCACGAGAGATCCCCCCAGAGAGACGTGTGTCGGGCCCGCACGCACCGCGCACGGGCACTGTTCCTGACGCGGGCGTCAGCGTAGTCTCGGGCCGGAAACGTCCACCCGCCCGCGATCCGGCCACCCAACCCTCAGGAGCGTTCCATGGAGCAGCGCATCGTCGACTCCGACTGCCACATCCTCGAGCCGCCCGACATCTGGGCCAACTGGCTGCCCGAGCGGTACCAGGACAAGGCGCCCAAGCTCGTGAAGGACCACATGGGCGGCGACGCGTGGCTCACCGCGGTGGGCGGCGACCCCGACCCGATCGGGCTCGTGTCCACGCCGGGCATGCCGTACGACCAGTTCCGCTGGTTCGGCGTCACCTACGAGGAGGCGCGCACCGGTTGCTACAACGGCCAGGCCCGGCTCGAGGACATGGACGCCGACGGCGTGTGGGCGGAGATCCTGTTCCCGCCGCAGCGCACGATGAGCCACTTCCTCGGCGACGACGACGAGGACTTCGTCCTGGCCGGGGTCGAGGCGTACAACAGCTTCCTGTTCGACGAGTTCTGCGCCGCCGACCCCAACCGCCTCATCGGCCTCGCGCAGATGCCGTCGCTCGGCATCGACCAGTCGGTCGACGCGCTGCGCAAGGCCAAGGCGCGCGGGGCCAAGGGCGTCATCATCTCCAACTGGCCCTCGGGCGGGGAGAGCCTCTCGCGTGACGACGACGCGTTCTGGGCGGCCGCGTGCGACGAGGGCATCCCGGTCTCGATCCACATCAACATCATCAGCCGGGCGCAGCGGGCCGCGGGCCGTAGGGCCTCGGCCGCGTCGGGCAACAAGCTCTACGACATGACGAGCGAGGCCACCCGGGCCAAGGCCATCGGCGGCATGAGCCACGTGTTCGCGATGACCGCGGGCGCGATGACGTCGATGCTGTTCACCGGCGTGTACGAGCGCTTCCCCGAGCTGCAGATCTGCTGGATCGAGACCGGCGTCGGCTGGATCCCGCACCTGATCGAGTCGATCGACGACCGCTACTGGCGCAACCGGGTGTGGGGCGACCTCCCGATCAAGGAGCCGCCGTCCACGTACTGGTACCGCAACAACGCGGCTTCGTACATCACGGACCGTTCGGGTGTCGCGCTGCGCCACGCCGTCGGGATCGAGAACATGATGTGGTCGAGCGACTACCCGCACCACGGCAACGACTGGCCCTACTCCCGCAAGGTCATCCAGGAGACCATGGGCCACATCGCGGCCGAGGAGCGCGCGCTGATCACGGGTGGCAATGCCGCCCGCATCTGGCACCTCGACGACTGACCGCCCCCCTGGCCCGCCCGCTCACCCGCCGTCAGTCGGCGTCGTCCTCGGCGCCGGGAGTGATCGCGAGCTCTTCCGTCGCGTCGGGATCGACGGCGTCGGGATCCGGAAACGTGCCGCGCTGCACGGCGTCGAGCGTGAGGCGCTGGATCGTGCGGTGGTGCGTGTAGTCGACGAGGCGGCGCATCGCGGGCAACAGCGTCTTCGAGTCCGCGGCCGCGACCACACGGAGCTGGTCGAGCTCGCCCTCGCCCCACTCGAGGCCGCCGCCGGAGACGAACACATCGACCACCCGGCGCTGGGTCTGCTCGATGCCCTCGGCGTAGATCTTTCCGAGCTTGGCGAGCGCCGACGGGGGGACGCCCGCGGCGACGAGCCGGGCCATGCCCCGCAGCATCTCGACGTCGTCGCCGTCGTACGCGGTGCGGCCGAACGCGAGCGGGTCGCGCAGCACCCCGGCCTCCTCGAGCCCGGCAGCCAGCTCCCGCGACGCGCCGCTGCGCTCGAGGAGCTCGTCGAAGGTGAGGCGGAGGCTCTCGCCGTCGTCGGCGAAGACGCCGTCGAGCCGGTTGCCGTCGCCCGCGACGAGCGCGTGGATGGCGGCGATGGAGAACCGCCGGGCCTGGAGCTCCTTGATCCGGCGGAGCCGGCGGACGTGCTCGTCGCCGTAGATGCGGTGTCGCCCCTCGCGCTCACCCGGCGGAAGGAGCCCCTGGCGCTGGTAGTAGCGGATGGTGTCGACCGTGATCCCCGTCTCGTGGGCGAGGTCGTCGATCCGCCAACGCTCGCTCATGCGAATCGCTCCTGAGGGGGACGGACCCGGGAAAGCCCCGAGCAACCTGGCGTGCTCGGAAACACGCTAGAAACAGTCTACGTGTGACGACTGTCACAGCGTTTGTACTTGCACTACGACTCTACGAGTGATTACTCTTACTGTCAATGCACCGGCCCCACCCCCCTGGGGCCGGGAAGCACACCAACCCAAGGAGACCCAGATGGGCACGACCACTTCGATCGAGAGCCAGCGAGCCCTCGCGTGGATCGTCCGCCAGCTGAGCTGGGAGCGCACGCTCGAGAAGCTGCGGGACCAGTCGCCGGCCGTCGCCAGCGAGGACAAGGTCGCCGCCTGAGCGGCCTCGACACCAAGATGTGACGCCGTCGGGCGGGTCCCCCCCTTCCCGCACCCGGTGTTCCAAACCAGAGCCCGGCCTCCCCCCCTTCGGCCGGGCTCTGGCGCGTGATGGTTGCCTCCTCCATTGCCTCCTCCATTGCCTCGCTCGCTGCGCCTCGCCGATTGCACCCTCGGGGCGCGGGGGATCCGACCGCCGTGGTCGCCTGTGAAGGCGAGGCGCGGACGCTCGCTCGCTCGGCGGCTCCCGTCGCTGCGCTCCGTACGCCTCTCCTGCGTCGCTTGATCGCGGGCGCTCGGGCGGTGGACGCGACAGACTGCGGGGGAGGGTTCGCGAAGGGGGAGATGCGTGACGGCGAGGGCCACGGAGGCGTTGTGCGTCGGGGTGGACGTCGGGGGCACGTTCACCGACTGCGTGCTGAGCGACGGCACCACCACCTGGCGGGCGAAGTCGCCCACCACGCCGGGTGACCTCGGCGACGGCGTGCTCGCGGCGGCGGAGCTGGCCGCCGCGCGGCGGGGGCGCTCGCTCGCCGACACGCTCCCGCACGTCGAGCGCTTCGGGCTGGGCACCACTGCGGTCACCAACGTGCTCGCCTCGGGCACGGGCCGGCGGGTGGGCCTGCTCACCACCGCCGGGTTCGAGGAGATGCTCGCCTTCGCGCGCGGTGCGCGGGTGCCCGACGAGGACGGCTGGCTCGTCCGTCCGGGCCAGATCGTCCCCGCCCGGGCCGTCGCGGGGATCCGCGAGCGCATCGACCGCGACGGCACGGTCATCACGCCGCTCGACCCCGACGAGGTCGCGCGCTGCGCCCGGCGTCTCGTCGACGAGGAGGGCGTCGAGGCGATCGCCGTCTCCTTCCTGTGGTCGTTCCTCGAGCCGAGCCACGAGGAGATCGCGGTCGAGGTGGTGCGTCGTGAGTGCCCCGGCGTCACGGTCGTGTCCGGCGCCTCGCTGCATCCCGCGCCGCGTGAGTACGAGCGCACCACGTTCGCCGTGCTCAACGCCTACGTCTCGGGTGCGATCGCCGGCATCGGCGAGCTCGAGGACCGGCTCCGCGCTCTGGGAATGGTGGTGCCGCTGCTCCTCGTCCACTCGGGCGGCGGCTCGATCACCGCGCCCGAGGCGCGCCGCCGGCCGCTCGGCCTCGCGGTGTCGGGTCCCGCGGCCGGAGTCTCGGCGGCGGTCGCGGTCGCCGCGTCCGCGGCCGTCGACGACGTGATCACCTGCGACATGGGGGGCACGTCGTTCGACGTCTCGATCGTCACCAAGGGCGAGCCGCAGCGCCGGACGCGCGGCGAGCTGATGGGGGTGTGGACCGCGCTCTCGCACGTCGACGTGGAGTCGATCGGTGCGGGCGGCGGCTCCCTCGGCTGGGTCGACGCCCGGAGCATGCTGCGCGTGGGCCCGCGGTCGGCCGGGTCGGTCCCGGGGCCGGCGTGCTACGGACGCGGCGGCGACGGCGCCACCGTCACCGACGCGCTCGTGGTGCTCGGCTACATCGACCCGAGCCGGTTCCTCGGCGGCGACTTCGCGCTCGACGCCGACGCCGCGCGCGCCGCGTGTGCGCGGCTCGGGGCCGCGCTCGGCCTCGACGCCGACGAGACGGCGTGGGGGATCCGCGAGCTCGCGCTCGCGGGGATGGTCCGGGCCACCCGGGCCCGCACCGGCGCACTCGGCCTCGACCCCCGGGAGCACGCGCTCCTCAGCTTCGGGGGGAGCGGCTCGCTGTTCACTCCCGACATCGCCGTCGCGATCGGCGCGCCCACGGTGCTCGTTCCCGAGCTCGCCTCGGTGCTGTCGGCGTTCGGCGCGGCGACCACCGACATCCGCCGTGAGCGCCTGCGGGCAGTGTCGATGCGCGTCCCCGGGGAACCCACCGTCGTCGAGAAGGTCGCCGGGGAGCTCGCGGCCGAGATGCGGACCGACCTGGCCGACGAGGGCGTGGCGGTCGACGCGCAGTCCGTCTCGTTCGAGGCCGACCTCCGCTTCGTGAAGCAGAGCTTCGAGCTGCGGATCCCGTTCGCCGACGGCCCGTTCGACGGCGCGGCGATGGACGGGCTCGTGGACGCGTTCCGGGCCGAGTACGCGCGCCGCTACGGGCACGGTTCGATCACGCTCAACGTGTCGATCGAGCTCGTCGCCATCCGTGCGATCGGCACGGGCCGGACCACGCAGGCCCGGCTCACCACCCGGGCCGACGGGGGCGAGATCGCCGCCGCGCCGGTGGGGTCGCGGCACGTGCGGGTGGAGCGAGGCGCCGGCGGCGTCCGCGCCGTCCCCGCCTACGACGGTCCGGCGCTGGTGCCGGGCAGTGGGCTCGAGGGTCCCGCGCTCGTCGACGGGTCCGACACGACGATCTGGATGCCGGCCGGTTCCCGGGCCCGGGTCGATGCGTACGGCACGCTCGTGATGGAGGTGCGGTGATGGCGGACGCGACGAACCCGGCGCTCGACCCCATCGGCCTGGAGATCCTCCGGTCGCGGCTCGAGACGGTGGCCGAGCAGGCGTCCCTCGCGATCGAGCACACCGCGGTGTCGCCCGCGGTCACCGAGTCGAAGGACTACTCCGTCACGCTGATGGACGCCGACGGGCAGCTGGTCCTGGGTGCGGGCACGGTCCTGTACCACTACGCCGCCGCGTCCTACTCCGTGCGCGCGACGATCGAGCGTCACGGTGACACCATCCGCGACGGCGACGTGTTCATCGCCAACGATCCGCACAACGGCGGTGGGCTGCACCCGCAGGACGTGATGATCCAGCGCCCCATCTACTCGGGCGGCCGCCGCATCGGCTGGGTGGGCGTGTCGGCCCACATGATGGACATGGGCGGCATGGTCGTCGGGTCGTTCGCGCCGAACGCCACCGAGTGCTTCCAGGAGGCGCTGCGCGTTCCCGCGGTACGGCTGTTCCGCGAGGGCGTCGAGGTCACGGAGGTGTGGGACATCTTCCGGACCAACCTGCGCATGGCGCAGCTGGTGGAGATGGACCTCCGGGGGCTGGTGGCCGGCTGCCACTTCGCCAACGAGCGGCTGAGCGCGCTGGTGGATGCCGTGGGGGTCGGGACGTTCGAGGCGAGCCTGCGCGCGATCCGCGACCTGACCGAGGCCGAGATGCGGCGCCGGGTCGGCCTGATCGCCGACGGCACCTACCGCTGGACGTCGTGGACCGAGTTCGACCAGGACTTCTACGCGTTGCCGTGCACGCTCACCGTCGACGGCGACCACCTGGTGTTCGACTTCGAGGGCGCGGCGCCCCAGACCGACCACTTCTTCAACTCGAAGCCGTACATCGTCGCCAGCGAGCTCGGCGTCATGCTCTGGCTGCTGATGGCGAGCGACCTCCCGTACAACGACGGCATCCTCGCCGCGTTCGAGGTCCGCTGCCCCGAGGCGTCGATCGTGAACGCGAAGCCGCCCGCGCCGATCAGCGCGGCCCACATGCACGTGGGGCTCAACGCGTCGAGCATCGCCCTCACGGCGCTCGCGCTGGCGCTCGCTGCGTCGCCCGACGCTCCGGCCCGCCGGTTCGTCACCGCGACCGGCGGCGACTCCGCGATCGGCAACCAGGTGTGGGCGTGGTCGCTGCCCGACGGCTCGACCGACGCGTTCATCCCCTTCGACGGCAACTGGGTGGGCGCGCCACCGGGTGACACGCGTGACGGCCTCGACCTCGGGATCTTCGCCCGCGGGGTGCGCAGCCACGGCAGCTTCATCGACATCGAGGTGCTCGAGGCCTGGTTCCCGCTCCTCGTGCTCGAACGGCGCACCCGCCGGGGTGCCGACGGCGCCGGCCGGCACCGCGCCGGTGCGGGCAACCACTTCAGCTTCCGGCCCCACGGGGTCGAGGGGATGCACGGCACGCTGTTCGGGATGCGGCGCTGGCTGCCGCTCCAGGGCCTGGCCGGCGGCCGGCCGGGGTCCACCGCCGAGATGGTGGTGCACCGGGCCGACGGCACCAGCGAGACGTTCCCTGTGCACACGTCGGGCGTGCGCATCGAGCACGGCGACTGGTACGAGATCCGGCTTCCGTGCGCCGGCGGGTTCGGCGACCCGCTCGACCGCGACCCCGACCTCGTTGTGGCCGACGTCGGCGACGGGCGGTTCGACGCCGACGCCGCGCTCGCCGTGTACGGGGTGCAGCTCGACGCCGCCGGGGTCGTCGACCCCGCCGCGACCCAGGCGACCCGGACCGAGCAGCGAGCGGCACGCCTCCGCGCGGCGAGCCGAGCGCCGACGCCGGTGCGCGTGGTGCCCGACGGTGCCGCCGACGCGTCGGAGCAGCCGCTCTACCCGGGGGTGGTGCAGCGCGGCCCCGTGGCGTTCGCCGCGGCGAGCGGAACGCCCCTTGCGATCGCGCCCGACCACTGGACCGACGGGTGCCCCGTCATCACCGAGGACCTCTGGGGCGACGACGGTCCCGCGGTCACGATCCGGACCTACCTCGACCCCGCGACGGGCCGGGCCCTGCACGTGGAGGCGGTGGTGGGCGACAGCCCGCGGTCGTTCCTGGTGAACCCGCTGCGGTGGAGCGGCGCCGCCACGGAGTGACGCCCGCTCGGACGTCGCGCTACGCGCGCACCCAGCGGGGGAGGAACATGTCGCCGACCGGGCTGAACACCGCCTGCACGGCCTGGCCGATCTCCACCGAGTGGGGCTCGACGCTGTTGAGCGGGGCATCGGCCGACTCGACGACGTTGCCGACCATGCGCAGGTTCGGGTCCTCCTCGAGCTGCACGATCACCACGTTGTAGGGCGCGAGCTCGCTGTACGCGGGGAGCAGCGGCGGGTGCGGGATCGCCACCGACCACACCGTGCCCTTCCCCGACATCGGCACCCACTCGTAGTCGAGCGTGCGCGACACCGGGTCCATCGGGCGTGGCGGCCAGCAGTAGTGGCCCGATGCGGTGAACCGCTGCATGAGCAGCTCGCCGCGCGCGCAGCCCTCCCAGAACGGCTGCGTCAGCTCGTCGTCGTCGACCGGCAGCAAGAAGTCCGTCATTCTGCTTCCTCTACTTCCGCAGGAGGAGCGCGCTCGTGGGCACGCCCTCTCCGCTCGTCACGAGACTGACGTCGGCACCCTCGACCTGGCTGGTGGAGGTGCCGCGGATCTGGCGCACGCCTTCGAGGACGAGGTTCATCCCGTGGACGTAGGCCTCCGACATCCCGCCGCCCGCGGTGTTCGTGGGCAGGCGCCCGTTTGGCCACTCCAGCGCGCCGTCGTTGGTGAACTCCGCGCCCTCGCCGCGCCGGCAGAAGCCGTACCCCTCGAGCGAGAGCGGGATGAGCGGGCTGAACGCGTCGTAGAGCTGCGCCACCTTCACGTCGCCAGGACCGAAGTCGGAGTACTTCCACAGCTGCTTCGCCGCGGCCCACGACGGCCCCATCAGGGGGTCGTCGTTGAAGTAGTTGGTCATCGTGTTGTGCTGGGGCGGGATGCCCTGCGCGCCGGCGTGGATGTACGCCGGCACCTGCGGGAGGTCCTTGGCCCGCTCGGCGGACACCACCACCACGGCGAGCGCGCCGTCGGTCTCGAGGCAGTTGTCGAACAGGCAGAGCGGCTCGGAGATCCACCGCCCGTTCATGTACTCCTCGCGCGACAGCGTGCGCTCGTACATCGTGGCGTTGGGGTTGCGGTTCGCGTGCTTGCGGAACGCGAGCGCGACGTTGGCGAGGTGGTCGCGCGTCGCGCCGAACTCGTGCATGTAGCGACGCATGAGGATCGCGATCTCGTCGACCGGGCGCAGCAGCCCCCAGGGGCGGCTGAACTGGCTGTTGTCCTCGAGGCGCTGCGCGACGTTGGCCCACGGTCGGCTCGCCTTGGACGCGCGCTTGCGGGCGCGCCACGCGACTGCCACCTCCGCCTGGCCGGTGGCCACGGCCATCGCGGCCTGGGTGACCACGCCGCAGCCGGCGCCGCCCCCGTAGCCGACCTGGGAGAACCAGGTGATGTCGCCGAGCCCGACGTTGCGGGCGACGTCGACCTCGCGGCCGGGCTCCATCGTGTACGACCCGAGCCCGTCGACCTCGCTCGGCGCGATGCCGCACTCGTCGAGCGCCATCGAGATCGCCTGGCACGCGAGCGACAGCTCGGAGTCCTCCAGGCCCTTGCCGAACGCCGTCTGGCCGATGCCGACGATCGCGGTCTGGTCCTTCAACATTGCTCCGCTCCCACTCCCACTCCCACTCCGAGTGCTCTGCTCGCTGCGCTCACTCCGCCTACCACCCTCTGAACTCGGTCGGGCGCCGCTCGCGGAAGCTGGCCACGCCCTCGGCGGAGTCGCCCGTCCCGGTGACGAGCTCCACGGTCATCGACTCTTCCTCGAACATCGTCGCGCGGTCGGCGTCGAGCGAGCGGTTGAGCAGGCGCTTCGAGTACCCGATCGTCTTGGTCGGACCCTGGGCGAGGCGCTCGGCCCACTCGCGGGCGGTGGCCTGGAGCTCGCCGGCCGGGACGACCTTGTTGACGAGGCCGATGCGCTCGGCGTCGGCGGCGCTCAGGTCGTCGCCGAAGAACACCAGCTCCTTCGCCTTCTGCAGGCCCACGAGCCGGGGGAGGAAGTAGGTGCCGCCGCCGTCGGGGATGAGGCCCCGGCGCACGAACACCTGGATGATTCGGGCGTTGTCGGCCGCGAGCACGAGGTCGCAGGCGAGCACCATCGACGCGCCGCCGCCGGCCACGGTGCCGTTGAGGGCCGCGATCACCGGCACCTCGCAGTCGGCGATGGCGCCGGTGAGCCGCTGGATGCCGGTGCGGATCGCGCGGGCCGCGTCGCCGGCGATGCGGTCGGGCGCGCCCTCGGGCTTGGCCGGCATCACCAGGCCCCCGGCCCGGAGGTCGGCGCCGGTGCAGAAGTGCTTCTCGCCCGTGGCGGTGAGCACGACGCAGCGCACGTCGTAGTTGGTGCTCGCGTCCTCGAGGTGCTCGATGATGCGGTTGCGAACCATCGGCGTGATCGCGTTGCCGGCGTCGGGCCGGTTGATCGTGAGCCAGAGGACCTGGTTCTCGATCTTCGCGAGCAGCTCTTCGTCGACGTTGGGACCGTCGCTCACTTCTTCCTCCACTCTTCCATCTCGCTATCGCCTGACGATCAGTGCATCCAGGGCCACCGCGCCGCGGGGCCGGACGACGAGCGGGTTGATGTCGAGCTCGGCGACGTCGTCGGCGAGGTCCTGGGCGAGGCGCCCGACCTTGACGATGACGTCGATCAGCGCGTCGATGTCGGCGGGCTTGGCCCCGCGCGCGCCCTCGAGCATCGCGTAGCCCTTGAGCTCGCGCAGCATCCGGCGGGCCTCGTCCTCGCCGAAGGGGGGAACGCGGAAGGTGACGTCCTTGAGCACCTCGACGAACACGCCGCCGAGGCCGACCATGACCACGGGTCCGAACAGCTCGTCGCGGCTCACCCCGACGACCATCTCGACGCCCCCGCTCACCATCTCGCACACGAGGATGCCCTCGACCTCGCCGGCCTTCCCGACGGCCTTGCGGGCGCGGCGGTCGAGGTCGGCGTAGAGGTCGCGCACGTCCCTGTCGGACGACACGCCCACCTCCACGAGGCCGAGGTCGCTCTTGTGCGACAGCGCGGCCGACGACGGCTTCATCACCACCGGGTAGCCGAGCTGCTTCGCGGCCCGCACGGCCTCGGCGGCGCTGTGGCACAGCACGTCGCGTGACGGCTTGATGCCGTAGGCCTTGAGGATCTCCTTCGACGCGTGCTCGGACAGCGCCTCCCCGCGCGGTGCGTCGGCGAGGATGCGCTTCGCCTTCTTGGCCGCGGGGAGCGGCGTGGTGGGCGCGTCGGCGAAGGGCGAGCGGTATCGGCGCACGAACGCCCAGTAGTCGAAGTACGCCCTCACCGCGTTCACGCAGTTGCCGAACGTGCGGAACACGGGAAGCCCGCCGTCGAGCATGCGGTGGTAGTAGTGGTCGTCGGTGCCCGGGGGCGCGCCCCACACCATGAAGATCGGCTTGTCGGTCGTCTGCTGCACCGCGATGCAGTCGCGTGACAGGCCTTCGGAGAACATGTCGACCGCGCCGGCGAGCGGCACGATCAGCGCCGAGACCTTCGGGTCGGCCACGATCGCCTCGAGGATCTTGCGGCCGCGCTCGTCGGCCACCGGCGGCCCGCCGCAGTCGACCGGGTTCGACACGCGCAGGTACGGCGGGATGAGCCCGTCGTGCAGCGTGCGCTGGGTGTCCTTGGTGAGCGTCGGGAGCTTCAGGCCGACGGCGGACGCCATGTCGGCCATGTGCGCGGTGGTGCCGCCCGAGACGGAGTAGATGCACACGCCGTCACCGGTGGGCGGCTTCGTGCGGGCGAACGCCATCGACGTCTCGAGCAGCTCGTCGAGCCCGTCGACGCGGGTGACGCCGAACTGGCGGAACGCCGCCGAGGTGACGGCGTCGGAGCCGGTGAGGTGGCCGGTGTGGGCCTTGGCCATGGCCCGGCCCTCCTCGGTCCGGCCGACCTTCACGATCACGAGCGGCTTGCGCAGCGTGGCCGCGTGATCGGCGGCGAGCATCAGCGTGCGACCGTCCTTGAACCCCTCGATGTACGCGCACACGACGCCGACCTCGGGCTGGTCGGCGAAGTACCTCGCGAAGTCGGCGAACTCGAGGTCGACCTCGTTGCCGGTGGGCGCCCAGTGCGTCATCCGGATGCCGAGCTCCTGGCACTGGAAGATCGGCCGCCCCTGGTGACCGCTCTGGGTGATGAGGGCGAGCGCGGGGCCGGTGAGGTCCTCGCGGAAGTCGGAGAACGCGTTGAGGTTGGTGTTGGGGCCGAGGAGCCGGGTGTCGCCCGACTCGACGAGGCCGCGCAGCCGTGCCTCGAGCTTCTCGCCGTCCTTGCCGACCTCGGAGAACCCGGCGGCGAAGATCACCGCGAACTTGGCGCCCGCGGCCTGGACGTCCTCGAAGGTGTCGACCGCGGCGCCGGTGAGGATGACGGCGAGATCGACCGGGCCGGGGATCTCGCCGATGGTCCGGGAGCACTTGGCGCCGAAGACCTCGTCGCTGACGGGGTGCACAGGGTAGAACGCGGCTCCGTACTTGTCGGAGAACGCCTTCACGGCCGTCGTCATGTTGGTGTTGCCCTTGCCCGGCTGGTCCGACGCGCCGATCACGGCGACGGACCGGGGGTGGAGGAACGTGTCGAGGTCGACGTCGCGCAGGCGCAGCGGGCGGCCGGTGACGTCGAACTCCTGGCTGGGTGCGGGCGCGGTGGTGCGCGGCGTGCGGGTCATCTGGGCTCCGGGTCGGCGGGGCCGACAGAATGACATGGGAGTCAGGTTTCCGGCCATTTCCGTTGCCCCGCTTGGCGGAGCGGGTGCGCCGGAGCGGTCGCACCGGCGCGGAGGCGCGGTACCGTGCCTCGGTGCCCACGCCCGTCCCCTCCTCGCCGGACCGCATCGTCGTCGTCGGGGCCTCGCTCGCCGGGTTGCGCGCCGTCGAGGAGCTGCGCCGGCTGGGCTTCGCCGGGACCCTCACGCTCGTGGGCGCCGAGCCCCACCTCCCGTACGACCGGCCGCCGTTGTCGAAGGACTTCCTCGCCGGGACCACCGACGCCGACGGGATCGCGCTGCGCCGCCTGCCCTACGACGACCTCGATCTCGACCTCCGCCTCGGCGTCCGGGCCACGGGGCTCGACGTCGCCGGGCGGGTGGTGGCCACCGAGGCGGGCGAGATCCCCTACGACGGTGTGGTGATCGCCACGGGCGCCGTGCCCCGCCGGCTCCCGAACCAGCCCGATCTGCCCGGGATCCACGTGCTCCGCACGATCGACGACGCCGCCGCGCTCAAGGCCGACCTCACCGGTGCGGCCCGCGTGGTCGTGGTGGGCGCCGGCTTCATCGGCGCCGAGGTCGCGGCCACCTGTCGCGCTCGCGGCCACGACGTCACGGTGCTCGAGGCGCTTCCGAGCCCGATGGTGCGCGGGCTCGGCCCGGTCCTGGGCGACACGCTCGCCGCGCTGCACCGCGACCACGGCGTGGACCTCCGGCTCTCCGTGGGGGTTGCCGGGTTCGAGGGCACGGCGCGGGTCGAGCGCGTGCTGCTCGACGACGGCTCGGCGATCGACGCCGACGTGGTCCTGGTCGGCGTGGGGGCGGTGCCCGCGACCGACTGGCTGCTCGGCTCCGGGCTGACGATCGACAACGGCGTCCTCTGCGACGAGACCCTGCTCGCCGCTCCCGGGGTGGTGGCGGCGGGTGACATCGCCCGCTGGCCCAACCCCGCGTTCGGCGGCGAGGTGATGCGGCTCGAGCACTGGACGAACGCGACGGAGCAGGGCGTGGCCGCCGCGGCGCGGCTGCTCGCGGCCGACGGCGAGGCCCAGGCGTTCTCGTCGGTTCCGTTCGTGTGGTCCGACCAGTACGACGTGAAGATCCAGGTGGTCGGGCACGTCCGGGGCGACGACGACCTCGAGGTGGTCGACGGTGCGCTCGACGAGCGTCGCTTCGTCGCGGTGTTCGGACGCGGCGGGCGCCTGGTCGGGGCGGTGGCGTTCAGCCGACCCCGGTTGCTCATGCAGTACCGGCGGCTCCTCGTGGAGGGCGCGACGTTCGCCGACGCGCTCGCGTTTGCGCAACAGTGAGCGACCGGAGCGCGCGGCCCCGCCTCGTCACCCCGCGCTTCGCCCTGGTCGTCGTCTGCGGCATCTTCTACTTCCTGTCGATCGGGGTGGTGCTCCCGGCGGTGCCGCGCTTCGTCAAGGACGAGCTGAACGGCGGCAGCATCGCGGTCGGGATCGCGGTCGGCGCCCTCTTCGTGGGCGCGGTGATCCTGCGTCCGCTGGCCGGCCGCGTCGGCGACCGGTACGGGCGCAAGCTCCTGGTGATCGCGGGGGCGACCACGGTCGGCGTGTCGATGCTCGGGTACGCGCTCGCCCACTCGCTCGGCCAGCTCGTGGCTGCTCGCGTGCTCACGGGCCTGGGGGAGGCGGCGTTCTTCGTCGGCGCCGCGACGATGATCACCGACCTCGCGCCGGTGGAGCGTCGCGGCGAGGCGATCTCGTACTGGTCGGTCGCGGTCTACTGCGGGTTCGCGTTCGGGCCCGCGTTGGGCGAGACGGTGCAGCACCACTTCGGCTACACCACCCTGTGGCTCGTCGCCGCGGGGCTCGGGTTCACGAGCGCGGTGCTCGGCTGCTTCACGACCGAGATCGAGCGTGAGCCGCACACCGGCCCACCCCAGCCCCTCATCAACCGCCGTGCGCTCGGACCGGGTGGGGTGCTGTTCGCGGGCCTGATCGCGACCGCGGCGTTCGGCGCGTTCGTGCCCCTCTACGTCGACGACGTGGGCATCGACGACGCCGCGATCGTCTTCGTCGTCTTCGGGGGGCTCGTGCTCCTGATCCGGGTGCTGGGCGCGCGCCTGCCCGACATCCTCGGTGGCGCGCGCGCCGGGACCGTCGCGCTCATTGCGACCGCGGCCGGGATGTCGCTCATGGCGCTGTGGTCGACCGCGGTCGGCCTCATGGTCGGGGTCGCGGTGTTCGCCGTCGGGTCCGCGTTCATGTACCCCGCGATGCTCCTGCTCGCGCTCGAGGGCAGCACCGAGCAGGACCGCGGCTCCGCGGTGGGCACGATCAGCAGCTGCTTCGACCTCTCCCAGGGCGTCGGTTCGCTCGTCGTGGGCGGCGTGGCCGCGCTCACGAGCTACCAGGGCGCGTTCGCGGCCGGCGCGGTCGGGGCGGTGGTCGGCGCGGCGATCCTCTGGCAGCGGGTGGTGCCCAGGCTCACCCGCCAGCGCCTGGTCGACGCCGCGTGACCTCGTTGCTCGTCACCAACGACTTCCCGCCCAAGATCGGCGGGATCCAGTCGTACCTCCACGAGCTGTGGCGGCGTCTGCCGCCGGAGTCCACGCACGTGCTGACCACGACCTACCCCGGCGCGGGCGTGTTCGACCGCACGCAGGAGCTCGCGGTCGAGCGGTACCCCGAGCGGGTGCTGCTGCCCACACGCGCGCTGGCCCGCCACGTCGACGCGCGGGCCGCCGCGCTCGGGGCGGGCGTGGTGTTCCTCGATCCGATGCTCCCGCTCGGGCGGATCGGGTCGCGTCTCACGCACGCCCCGCACGTGATCGTGGGCCACGGCGCCGAGGTCACCGTGTACGGCCGCGTGCCGGGCAGCCACGCGCTGTCGCGCTCGGTGCTGCGGGGTGCGGCCGGGCTCGTCGCGGCGGGGGAGCACGTCGCCCGGATCGCCGCCCGCGTCGCGGGCGGGCCCGTCCCGACCCTCGTGGTCCCGCCGGGCGTCGACCCGGTGCGCTTCGTGCCGCTCGACGCCGCGGCGCGCCGCGCGGCGCGCGTCCGGTTCGGGCTCGACCCCGACCGGCCCCTCGTGCTCGGCGTGAGCCGGCTCGTTCCCCGCAAGGGGTTCGACGTGCTGCTCGACGCCGTGGCCGGGCTCGACCCCGACGTGCAGGTCGCGATCGCGGGCGGCGGACGCGATCGCGAACGGCTCGACCGGCACGCCGAGCGGCTGGGGCCGCGCGCCCACATGCTCGGCCGCGTCTCCGACGCCGACCTCCCCGCGCTCTACGGCTGCGCCGACGTCTTCGCCATGTTGTGCCGCGACCGCTGGGGCGGGCTCGAGGCCGAGGGCTTCGGCATCGTGTTCGTCGAGGCCGGTGCCTGCGGGGTGCCGTCGGTGGCGGGGCACAGTGGTGGCTCGCACGAAGCCGTGGTCGACGGCGAGACGGGGTTCGTGGTCGAGCCGCGCGACGTGGTCGCGGTGCGGGGCGCGCTCGACCGGTTGCTGCGCGACGACGCGCGGCGCGAGCGCATGGGCGCCGCGGCGCGCGCCCGCGCGGCGACCGAGCTGTCGTACGACGCGCTCGCGGCGCGGCTCGCCCCGCTCGCGGCCGGCGACCTCGGCGTGCTCAGACCGCTGGACTGACCGGGGGCAGGCCGGCCGACGGGGTGGGCTCCACCGCCGCGAGTGTCTGCGCCGGCATCGGCTCGCTCCCCGCCGACTCGCTCTCGACGAACTGCGTGAGCCCCCGCACGGTGTCCATGAACTGAGCCGGGAAGATGATCGTGGAGTTCTTCTCGATCGCGATCTCGCTCAGCACCTGGAGGTTGCGCAGCTGGAGGGAGATGGGATGGGCGCGGATCACGTCGGCCGCCTCGGCGAGCTTGCCCGCGCTGAGCGCCTCACCCTCCGCCGCGATGATCTTCGCCCGCTTCTCGCGCTCCGCCTCGGCCTCCCGGGCCATCGCCCGCTTCATCGAGTCGGGCAGGACGATGTCCTTGAGCTCCACGATCTGGACCACGACCCCCCAACGCTCGCTGGTGGTCTCGAGGATCACCTTGATCGCGTCGTTGAGCACGCCCGTGTGGCTCAGCACCTGGTCGAGCGACGACGAGCCCACGACGTTGCGGACGGTCGTCTGCGCGATCTGGTAGATCGCGGCGTCGGCGTTCTCCACCTCGATGATCGACCGCACGGGGTCGGTGCGCCGGTAGTAGGCCACGGCTGCGACGTTGATCGACACGTTGTCCTTGGTGATGACCTGCTGTGACTCGATCGGTCGGGTGACCGTCCGCAGGCTCACCTTCACCATGCGGTCGGCCAGCGGGATCATGAACCGCATCCCGGGATCCCGGGTGTTGCGGAGCTTGCCGAGGCGGAACACCACCCCCCGCTCGTACTCCCGCACGATCGCGATCCCGAAGCGGGCCATGGGCACCTCCCTGTGGGCACTGGTCCGTGCATTCTCCCCCGAACCGCTCGGATCGGACACTTCGCGGCAGGTGGCGGTCGGTACGCTCCGTCCATGCCCGCAGACGACGGCGTGCCCGACACGACCGCGCCGGCCCTGGCGGGGCGCGTGATCATCGGCGCGTCGTGGGCGGGCAACGTCGCCTTCCTCGTCACCGCGGTTCTGGCCGCGCTCGGCGTGACCGCGCTCGAGGATGCCGCGATCGCCGTGGCGCTGGCCCTCTTCTTCGCGTCGTTGGTGGTGTGGGTGTGGGCCCTGCTCGTCGCCATCGCCCGCACGGCCCAGGGCGACGACGTCGCGGTCACCACCCTCTTCCTGCTCGAGGGCCGCGTGCCCGGGCGAGCCCGATGGCTCCTCTACGGGTCGCTCGCCGTGTGCCTGGCGGTCACCGTGGCGACCGCAGCCGCGAATCCGTTCGGCGTGCTCGTGCCGATGTACCCGCTCGGGCTCATCGGCCTCTGGGGCGCGCGCCACGGCACGTTCCCGCCGCGGCGGACCGGCGGCCCCCGCTAGCGTTCCGGGCTCCGGGAACGCCGCGGCGTCCCGACCAGCACGGAACCGGCACGGAACCGGCACGGACCAGGGGAGACCGCGATGGGTGAACCGACGTGGGGCGACGAGCTCCCGCTCACGACGGTCGAGTCGTTCGTCGCGGCCCTGATCGAGGCGGGTCCCGAGGTGGCCGAGCACATGGTCAAGGCGGCCAACGAGCTGCTGCTCGCGGCGCAGGCCA
>JBAZYX010000066.1:0-23028 GCA_041659105.1 Acidimicrobiia bacterium | reverse complement strand
CCTCGCCGACATCGACCTCACCGACCCCGACGCCTTCGTTCCGGGGGTCCCGCACGAGTGGTTCGAGCGCCTGCGGCGCGAAGCCCCCGTGTACTGGCACCCCGACGAGGAGTCCGTCGGCGGCGGCTTCTGGGCGGTCACCGGCTATGAGCACTGCGTGACGGTGAACCGCGAGTGGCAGACCTTCTCGTCGATGAAGGGCGCCGTCTACCTCTGGGACCTGCCCGAGGCCGAGCTCGAGCAGCAGCGGCTGATCATGCTCAACATGGACCCGCCGCTGCACACGCGGTACCGGCTCCTCGTCAACAAGGGCTTCACCCCGCGCATGATCAACGCCCTCGAGGAGCAGATGCGCGAGCGCACCCGCGAGATCCTCGACCGCGTGGCCGTCCAGGGCGAGTGCGACTTCGTGGTCGACGTCGCCGCCGAGCTCCCCCTCCAGGTCATCGCCGACATGGTGGGTGTGCCCCAGGAGGACCGGCACAAGATCTTCGACTGGTCGAACCGGATGATCGGCGGCGACGACCCCGAGTACGGCCTCACCGAGGAAGACCGCCAGATGGCCTCGATGGAGCTCTACGCGTACGCGTCCGAGCTCGCGGCCCAGCGCCGACTCGATCCCCACCAGGACCTCATCAGCATCCTCACCCAGGCCTCGGTCGAGGGCGAGCAGCTCTCCGAGCTGGAGCTCGACCTCTTCTTCCTGCTCCTGTCGGTCGCGGGCAACGAGACGACCCGCAACCTGATCTCGCACGGGATCCTCGCCCTCATCGACAACCCCGACCAGCTCGCGAAGCTCCGGGCCGACCGCTCGCTCATGGGCCCGGCCGTCGAGGAGATGCTGCGCTGGGGCACGCCGGTGATGAACTTCCGCCGCACCGCGACGCACGACACCGAGCTCGGCGGGCAGCAGATCAAGGAGGGCGACAAGGTCGTCTTCTGGCACATCTCGGCGAACCGCGACGAGTCGGTGTTCGACGACCCGTACACGTTCGACATCGCGCGCAGCCCCAACGAGCACGTGGCGTTCGGCAGCGGCGGCCCGCACTACTGCCTGGGAGCGAACCTCGCCCGCATGGAGATCCGGGTGATGTTCGAGGAGCTGCTCGACCGCTTCACGAGCCTCGAGATCGCCGGCGACGTCAGCCGCCTCCGCTCCAACTTCATCAACGGCATCAAGCACATCCCCCTGCGCGTCTCCTGAGCCTCTGTTTGGACGTTTCGTCGTGCCATAGGCCTACAGAACGTCCAAACAGGCTCCTCGAGGCGGTGGCCCGGCCGATGCCGCCGGCCGCGCCGGTGACGACGGCGACCGAATCGGTGATCTGCATCAGTCCTCCGCCACGAGTCGCCACAACGGATCGGTCCCGTACGCGGCCTGGGCGAACGCGCCGTAGTCGGCGCCCTTGCGCAGCGACTGCCCGCCGTCGATGGAGATGCTCTGCCCGGTGACGTACCCGGACTCGGGGCCGATGAGGAACCGCACCAGCGCCCCGATCTCCTCGGGCTCGCCCACCCGCTTGAGCGGGATCTCGGCGAGGTACGAGTCGAGCACGGGGCTGCCCCCGGTGATGGCGCCCATGATCTCGGTGGCGATGACGCCCGGCTGCACCGAGTTGACCCGGATGCCCGCGCCGCCGAGCTCGTCGGCCGCGACCCGAAGCAGGTGGTCCATGCCGGCCTTGCCCGCGCCGTACGCGCCCATGAACCGGAACGTGTCCCGACCCGCGTGCGACGAGATCCCCACGTAGGAGCCCCGTCCCGACTCGGCGAGGTGCGGGGCGCTGTGCTTGAGGCTGAGGAACGCCCCGATGATGTTCAGGTCGAGCGTCGCACGGACCGCCTCGACGTCGGCGAGGACGATCGGGCCGAGGTGGCGCGAGCCGCCGGCGTTGCCCACCACGCCGTCGAGCCGGCCCCCGCCGTGGGCGACGGCGTGGGCCACCGCGGCCTCCACGTCGGGCTCCGACGTCACGTCTGCGGTCACCCACGCCACGGAACCGCCGCCCGGCGTCACCCCGAGCGCCGCGGCGGCGGCGTCGAGGGTCTCGGCCGTCCGGCCGCAGATCGTGACCGCGGCTCCGTCGGCGAGCAGCGCCGCGGCGCACGCCTGGCCGATGCCGGTTCCACCGCCGGTGACCAGCACCGAGTACCCGTCGAGTGACCCCATCGCTGCCCTCCTGGAAGAAGTGGATATGTTTCCACCGTCTCGTCCCGACCGCCCACCCGGAGCCCGCCGTGAACGTCGATCCCTCGCAGTTCGAGCTCCTCCGGGTCGAGGAGGCCCGGCCCCAGGTCGCCCTCGTCACGCTCGACCGCCCCGACCGCCTCAACGCGCTGAGCTGGGCCCTCGTCGACGAGCTGCACGCGGTGCTCGACGCCATCGGCGCCGACAACACGCTGCGCGCCGTCGTGCTCACCGGCGCCGGCCGAGGCTTCTGCGCCGGGCTCGACCTCGTGGAGGGCGGCGGCTCGTCGCGCTCGGCCGGGCTCACGGGCCCCGCCGCGGGCATGCGGACGCAGGAGCACATCGCCAACCTGATGCTGAAGCTGCGGGCGATCCCCCAGCCGGTCATCGCAGCGATCAACGGCGTGGCCGTCGGCGGCGGGTTCGCCCTCGGCTGCTACAGCGACATCCGGCTCGCGGCCGAGTCGGCTCGCTTCGGCGTGCAGTTCATCAAGGTGGGGCTGTCGGGCTGCGACGTGGGCGTGAGCTACGCGCTCCCCCGGCTCATCGGCGCGTCGCGCGCCACCGAGCTGATCCTCACCGCCCGCGTGTTCGACGCGGCCGAGGCCGACCGCATCGGCTTCGTGAGCCGCGTCGTGCCCGACGGTTCCGTGGTGGACGCCGCGCTCGACGTCGCCGACGAGATCCTCGGCTACTCGCCCTTCGGCGTGGTGATGACGAAGGAGGTGCTCTGGGCCAACCTCCAGGCCGCGAGCGCGGAGACCGCGATCGACCTCGAGAACCGGACCCAGATCCTCGCGTCGCACTCGGGCGACTTCGTCGAGGCCATCACCGCGTTCATGGAGAAGCGCACACCTGACTTCCGGCGCGCCGACTGACCCGGGAATCGATTCCCCCGATGCTGCGCTGCGCCGCGCCCTCTCCCTCGCCGCAGGAGCTCGTGAGCGTCGTCACCTCGGTGCGCGCGGGAGGCCGAGGCCGGCCATGCCGATGATCTCGCGCTGGACTTCGTTGACCCCGCCACCGAAGGTGATGACCGGCGCCGCGCGGTACGCCTGCTCGAGCGAGAGCCGCAGCTGGGTGCCTGCGGTTCCCTCCTGCAGGTAGGCGTACTCGCCGACGACGTCCATGAGGAGGTCGAGGCACTTCCACTGCTGCTCGCTCGCGAGCACCTTCATGGCCGACGCGTCCGCCATGCTGAGGCTGTCGGCATCGAGGTCGGCCGCGACCCGCCAGTTCGCGAGCTTCAGCGCCTCGGTGGTGGCGTGCACGCGCGCGAGGGTGATGCGCACCCACTCGTGGTCGATCGGGCGCGACCCGTCGGACAACGTGGTCGCCCGCGCCCAGGCGAGCACCTGCTGGTACGGACGTTCGAGCCGACCGGCCGGGGCGAGCGCCACGCGCTCGTGGTTGAGCTGGCCGGTGATGAGCTTCCAGCCCTGGTTCTCGCCGAGCACGACGTTGTCCACCGGCACGCGCACGTCGGTGTAGAAGGTCGCGTTCGTGTGGCCGCCGCCGAGCACCCAGATCGGCGAGTGCGAGAAGCCCGGCGCGCTCGTCGGCACGAGGATGATCGAGATTCCCTTGTGCTTCGGCGCGTCGGGGTCGGTGCGGCAGGCGAGCCACACCCAGTCGGCGTCGTGACCGCCGGTCGTCCAGATCTTCTGCCCGTTGATCACGTACTCGTCGCCGTCGCGCACCGCGCGGGTCGACAACGACGCGAGGTCGGTCCCCGCGCCGGGCTCGCTGTAGCCGATCGCGAAGTGGACCTCGCCCGCCACGATCGCCGGCAGGAACCGGCGCTTCTGCTCCTCCGACCCGAAGCGCGCCAGTGTGGGGCCGACCGTGTTGAGGGTGACGAGCGGCAGCGGCGCGCCCGCGCGGTTCGCCTCGTCGTAGAACAGGTACTGCTCGAGCGCGGTGTAGCCCTGGCCGCCGAACTCCTTCGGCCAGCCCAGCCCGAGCTTGCCGTCGGCCCCCATCTGCCGCACGAGCTCGCGGTACGCGGGCCCGCCCGCCTCGCCCCCGCGCAGGGTGGCCCGGCGCTCCGGCGTCATCAGCGCCTCGAAGTAGGCCCGCAGCTCGAGCTGGAGCGTGCGCTGCTCGGGAGTCAGTTCGATCTGCACGCCGGCTCGATCCTCGTCACGTCTGGCTACGCCCAGTCGGGCTCGGGCCCCGTGTAGGCCGCACGGATACGGTAACGGAGGCGGTGCTCGTACTCCTCCAGGCCGTGCGCGATCCATCCCGCGCACCGGGCGAGGACGAAGATCGCCTCTCCGGCCCCCGGCACCATCGCTTCCGCCTCGGTGAACGTGCCGAGCGCGAAGTCGATGTTCGGGTGCTCGTCGCCGTCCTCCGCGACGATCGCTTCCACATCGGCGGCGGCCCGCATCACATCGCGCGGCGGACGGGCCCGGCGCACCGCGGCGAGGAGCACGACGGCGCGCGGGTCGGGGCCCTCGTAGACCTTGTGCCCGAACCCGGGTACCGCGCCGAGGTCGCGCAGGCGCAGCCCGACCGCGGCCGCGGCCTGGGTGCCACCCGCGATCTCGTGGAGCAGGTGGCGCACCGCCTCCGACGCGCCCGCGTGCAGGGGACCGCCCGCGGCGGCGAGGCCCGCCGACACGACGAGGTAGGGGTCGGCCCAGGCCGACGCGGCCACCCGGGCCGCGAGGGTGGACGCGGCGAGCTCGTGGTCGGCGAGCAGCACGAGCGCGTGGTCGAGCGCGACGACGCGCGCGGGTGTGGCCGGGAGCGGCGACAGCCGGGGCCAGAGCCGGTCGGCGATCGGCGCCCCCTCGGGCGGAGCTGTGCTCCCCACCAGCGGGAGCGACTCGACCAACGTGGCGATGAGGGCACGCGCCCGCGCCGCGACCGCATTGCGGCGACGGTCGTTGCGCAGCGGGTCGCACGGCGCCACCGCGGACGCGGCCACCCGGAGCAGGTCGGGGATGGTCGCGCCGCCCGGGAGCGCGGCCTGGGCGCGCCGCGCGACCTTCACGGCGTCGCGCGGCGCCGTCCACGGCTGCTCGGGACCGGGGTCGGTGCCCCACAGCCACTCGGCCACGACCTCGTACGACGCCTCCTCGGCCGCGCGGGTCACGTCCCAACCCCGGTACGCGAACCGGCCCACCGGGTCGAGCAGCGTGAGCGCGGAGTCGACCACGATCTCGGGGCCGTTCCCCGACGGCGCGCCGCGGGTGCGCGTCGCCAGCCGCTCGACGTCGGCCCGGCGGTAGCGGCTCGTGCGCGAGCCGGCGACGCGCTCGCTGCGGACGAGCCCCCGGCTCACGTACGCGTAGAGCGTCTGCGGCTTCACCCCGAGGCGGGCCAGGGCCTCGCCCGCGGTGAGCCAGTCCTGCTCGTCCCCGGCGGCGCGGGGCGCTCGTGCGGCCATGGCCCAGTATACATTGATCCTTGATCAACGTTGACAATGTGCGCCCATCGGCGCGACCCTCGAGGCATGGCCAACAATTCCACACTCCCGCCCACCCCCGAGCCCGCAGTCGCACCGAAGGGGCTCAAGGGCGTCGTCGTCGCCGACACCGAGCTCGGCGACGTCCGCGGGCTCGAAGGCTTCTACCACTACCGCCAGTACTCGGCGCCCGACCTCGCCCGGGCCCGCACGTTCGAGGACGTGTGGCACCTCTTCTTCGAGGGCACGCTCCCCTCGCTCGCCGAGCGTGCGCGGTTCACGCGCGAGACGGCCGCGCTGCGCGAGCTCCCCGCGTCGCTGCTCGAGCTGCTCCCGGCGATCGCGCGCAGCGACACCGTCCCGCTTGCCGGGCTGCGCACCGGGCTGTCGCAGCTCGCGGCGATCGAGGACATGCCACCCACCTACGACGCCGACGCCGCGACCATCCGGGCCAACGCCATGCGCCTCAGTGCGGCGGTGCCCGTGCTCATCGCCGCGTTGCACCGCTACTCCGTGGGCAAGACGCCGATCGCGCCGCGGCCCGACCTCGCCACCGCCGCGAACTACCTCTACATGATCGACGGCCGGGAACCCGATCCCGAACGGACCCGCGCCATCGAGCAGTACCTGATCCTCACGATCGACCACGGCTTCAACGCGTCGACGTTCACGGCGCGAGTCGTCACCTCCACCGGGGCCGACGTCGGCTCCGCGATCGTGGCCGCGCTCGGGTCGCTGTCGGGTCCGCTGCACGGCGGCGCCCCGAGCCGGGCGCTCGACACGCTCGACGCGATCGGCACGCCCGAGAACACCGAGCCGTGGGTCCGCAACGCCATCGAGTCGGGCGAGCGGATCATGGGCTTCGGCCACCCCGTCTACCGCACGGCCGACCCGCGCTCGGTGCTGCTGCACGAGATCGCCGAATCGCTCGGAGGCCCCCTCGTCGACTTCGCCGGCCAGGTCGAGGTCACCGTGGAGAAGGTGCTGGCCGAGCTCAAGCCTGGCCGCGAGCTGCACACCAACGTCGAGTACTACGCCGGCGTGGTGATGGAGCGCTGCGGCCTGCCCCGCACGCTGTTCACGCCCACCTTCGCCGCGAGCCGGGTGATCGGGTGGTGTGCCCAGGTGATGGAGCAGGCCCAGGACACGGCGATCATCCGCCCGAGCGCCCGCTACATCGGACCGCCTGCCCCCCAACCGGTCCCTGCCCCGGCCTGACCCGCCGCGTCGCCCCGCGATTGGGCCATGATGACGACATGAGCGAGCCCCGTACCGAACCCACGATCGCGCTCGGCGAGCGGGGCCCGAGCGGCCCGGCCCGTCAGGGCCAGGAGCGGAAGTCATGAGCGCGCCGGTCATCATCGAAGCGGCCATCAACGGTGGCAGCACCAAGGCCCGCAACCCGAACACCCCCCTGACCCCCGAGGAGATCGCGGCGGACGCGCTGGCGTGCATCGCCGCGGGCGCGGCGATCGTGCACAACCACATCGACCGGGTGATGGTGCCGGGCGAGGAGTCGGCCGCCCGCTACCTCGAGGGCTGGGAGCCGGTGTTCGCCGAGCGACCGGACGCGCTCCTCTACCCCACCACCAACTTCGGTCCCGGCGTGGAGGGCGCGTACTCGCACATGGCGCCGCTCGCCGCGACCGGGAAGCTCAAGGTCGGCATCATCGACCCGGGCTCGGTGAACTTCGGCCAGCTCGACGACGACGGCGTGCCCGCCGCGCCGGGGATCGTCTACACGAACTCGTTCGGCGACATCCGCCACCAGCGCGACCTGTGCGAGGAGCTCCGGCTCGGGCCGAGCATCGCGATCTTCGAGCCCGGGTTCCTGCGCACCGCGATGCGGTACCACCTCGCCGGGATGCTCCCGCGAGGAGCGATGATCAAGCTCTACTTCGGCGGCCACGCGGGCTACCTCACCTCGGGCTCGTCGCGGGGCGGCGCCGCGTTCGGCCTGCCGCCCACGATGGCGGCCCTCGACGCGTACTGCGAGCTGATGGAGGGCGGCACGGTCCCCTGGTCGGTCGCGGTGGTGGGTGGCGACCTCTTCGCGCACCGCGACGTGATGCTGGAGGCGCTCGGGCGCGGCGCGCACCTGCACGTGGGCCTGGAGGACCACGTGGGCGAGACCACGCCGAGCAACCTCGAGCTGGTGGAGGCCGCGGTCGGCCTGTGTGGCGAAGCCGGCCGCCCGGTCGCGTCGATCGCCGAGGCCGAGGCGATCCTCGACCTCCCCCGCGGCGGCAGCTCCTGAAACCGAGCACGTGACGAGCTGCGGCGCGACGTGCGCCCGGCGTCACAGGCTCGGAGGAATCGGGAGTCAGGGGTTGCGCGTGTCGGTGAGGCGGGTGGCGCCCACCGGGAAGTTGAACTCGAGCCACCCGCGTCCCGACCGGCCGTCCGAGGTCTCGAACCGGCACAGCGACCGCCCGAACCTCGACGCGACGCCGTCGGGCGACTGGATCATGACCGGCGCGTGGAGCTCGGCGGTGACGCGGGCCTCGAGGTCGCCGATGCGGACGAACGCCGACGTGAGCAGCTCGTCCGCGTCGAGCTCGTAGTCGATGTCGAGCGAGTCGACGGGCCGGAGGTCGTGCCCGGGCTCGACGAGGTAGCCGGTCTGGAGGTTGGCCACGCCCGGGATCAGCGTGCGCACGCCGTGGAACCAGTGGTTGTCGGGCAGGTGCCCCGACGTCCACAGCCACGGGAAGCTCCACACCCGCGTGCCCCAGGAGTGGTCGCGCTGGCCGGGGCAGTACACGTCGAGGTGCTCCGCGCCGATCGCGACGTCGCCCTGCACCCAGGCCGACTGCTCGTACCGGGTGGTCTGGGTGTACGGGAACACCACCGAGGCCCCGCGCCACTCGAGGTCGTAGTGGAGGTCGACGTCGCCGTCGCCGGGGTGCCCGGGATCGAACACGTCGGCCGGGTTCGCGTAGGTGCGGGCGGTCCCCCGACCCTTGATGCGCCAGGCCATGAGCGGCTCCGTGCACTCCCAGCTGGTGGAGTACCGGTCGGTCTGCACCGCGAGTGGCGCGCTGCGGTCGGGGCAGGGCGCAGTGGTGTCGCTGATGAGCACGAGCGGACGGCCCGGGCGCACGATCGCGACCCAGTACCAGACGACCCCGAGGTTCGGGTAGAGGCCGAGGCGCACCCAGCCCCCGTACGAGCCGTCGGACGCGGCGAAGTCGTGGTACCACGACTCGCCCCAGGTGCCGTCGGTCCCCGGGAGGTGCCGGTGCTCGTCGTCGCCACGCAGGTGGAATGCGGTCATGGGGGAACGCTAACGGACGCGATCGCGTCGCTGCCCCACCGCAGAGCACGGGAGACGACGCAGTACGCTCGCTTCGACCGATGAACACGACGCACCGACACGGGGACGCGCGCCGACGCGCGGCGGGCGAGCACGGCTGGGCCGAGGTGGTCATCCTGCTGCTGTTCGCGGCGGTGATCGGATTCGCGTTCGTGTGGGCCCTGGTCCTGCACGAGAAGCCGCCGGACGACCGCACGGCCGAGGCCACGACCTCGACGACCGCCGATCCCCTCATCCCTGCCACCCTGCCGCCGCCCCGGAAGTACAAGGTGGTGGGTGGCGTCAACGTGCGCCAGGGCCCGGCCACCAACACGACCGTCATGACCAAGTTCGAGGACGGCAAGACGGTGATCGTCGAGTGCCGGATGGAGGGTCAGGACGTCACCGGGGCGAGCGGCTCCACCAACCTGTGGCTCCGGATCAACCTCGGGCCGTTCGGGGTGGGATACGTGTCGGCGCTCTACGTCGACACCGGCAAGGACATCGAGGACCAGACCCGGATCGCAACCTGCATCTAGGTCTCGGCGCGGCGGACGCCGACGACCGCGAGCAAGCCGAGCGCCAGGACCTCCGCCCCGAACGCGGCGCGCACCGTGGCGTCCACGCCCTCGGCAGCGAGGAGCGCAGGGACGCGGGCCACGTCGACCAGCACGTTCTCGTGCCGCGGACCGACCACGAGCGAGCTGGAGTCGACCCCGCCGCTTCAGTCGATGTGCGGCTTCATCGGCGCGAGACCGAGCTTGCGGTGGTCCCAGCTGACGTAGCGCTCGGGGACGATCTTCACCACGACGCGCTTGTGCAGCATCTGCTCGACGAAGGGCTTCAGCTCGGGCGTGTACCGCACGCCGTTGTGCCGCTCGAGCACGCTGATGCCGAGCTCGAACATGCGCTCGGGGTCGTCGACGATCTCGGCCCGACCGACGATCTCGACCCCCACCAGCTCGTCGTAGGACTTGCCTTGCTCGACGAGGCAGGTGATCTGCGGGTTGCGGCGGAGGTTGGCGACCTTCTGGCTCTTCGCCTTCGTCTCGAGGGCCGGGCAGCCCTCGAGGAATCCGTACCACATGGCCACGAGGTGGATCGTGCCGTCGGGGTTGAGGGTCGCGCAGCTCATCGTGTGGACGCCGGCGAAGAACTCGTCGATCTCCGCCGGCGTCATCCGGATCAGGTCCCGCTGGTTGACGCCGTGCCCGAAGGCCTTCGCCTCGTCGCTCATGATTCCCGCTCCTGCGCCTGCGGCGACGGGCCGCTCGGGCCCCGCTCGCTCCGCTCGCTCATGATTCCCGCTCCTGCGCCTGCGGCGACGGGCCGCTCGGGCCCCGCTCGCTCCGCTCGCTCATGACCCGAAGCTACTCCGGGGTCGGGGGTGGCTCCGGCGCGAGGTGGGCGGCCATGGCGGCCAGGAACTCGTTGGGATCGCGCCGCTTCGACGCCGCGATCGCCGCGTACTCCTCGCTGGCGAACGCCTCGAACTGCCCCGACCGCAGCTGGGCGAGGATCGCCGCGGCCACGGCGTCGGGCTCCATCCCCGCGGGCGGCCCGAACGGCGGATCGTTGCCCTCGCGGGGAAGCGAGAACTCGGTGCGGGTCGTGCCGGGGACGAAGAGGTGGGCGTCGACCCCGGTGCCGACGAGGTCGAGGTGCAACGCCTCGGTGTAGAGCTCGAGCGCGCCCTTCGACGCCGCGTACGCGCCGACGCGGGCGGCGGCGGAGTGCGCACCCATCGACGAGAGGTTCACGATGCGACCCCGGCCGCGTTCGAGCATCCCGGGCAGCAGCGCGCGCACGAGCGCAACCGGCGCGAAGAAGTTCACCCGCATGACCTCGTCGAGGTCGGCCGCGCTGAGCTCGGGGATGCGGCGCCGCTTGGGGATGCCGGCGTTGTTGACCAGGAGGTCGACGCCGCCGAGCTCGGCCTCGACCATCGCCGCGAACGCGGGGACCGCGTCGAGGTCGCCCACGTCGAACACCCACATGCGCGAGGCGGGCGCGTGCATGCGGCACTCGTCGAGCACCGCCTCGAGCCGGTCGGCCCGCCGCGCGCAGATCCCCACCGTGGCGCCCGCGCGGGCGAGCGCGACGGCGAGCGCCGCGCCGATACCCGAGGATGCCCCGGTGACGAGCGCGCGGGCACCCCCGACGGGGTCGGGTGCGGAGCCGGCCGCCGGTGCGCTCACGGCCCGTGCTACTGCGCGGAGATCTGGAGCACGCCGCGAGCGAGCTTGCCGTGGTGCAGGTCGTCGGCCGCGCGCTCCCATTCGGTCAGCGGGTACCGGGCGCTCACGAGCTCGTCGAGCTTGACGATGCCCTGCTTGTACATGTCGACGATCAGCGGGATGTCGTACTGCGGCCGGTGCGACCCGGCGCGCGACCCGGTGAGCGTGCGCTCGACGTGGGTGAAGAGGCCCACCCGGGTCTCGACGGTCGCGGTCGGCGCGGGAACGCCCACGGCCACGGCGGTCCCGCCCCAGTCGAGCATGTCGAGCGACGCCTGGAGCAGGGCGGGGTGGCCCACGCACTCGAACGCGTAGTCGACGCCGCCGGCGTTGAACGGGCCGGAGTGCTCGAGGTTGGACGGCGGCCCGTCGAACGGCACCCGCGCGCGGACCTCGGCCGCGAGGTCGACGTCGGGGCCACCGAGGATGAAGTCGGTCGCGCCGAAGTCACGGGCGAACGGCTCCTTCTCGGGCAACGTGTCGATCGCGATGATCCGGCTCGCACCCTTGGCCCGCGCGCCCTGGATGACGTTGAGGCCCACGCCACCCACGCCGATCACCGCGCAGGTGCTGCCGAGGCCGAGGTCGGTGCGGTTCCACACCGAGCCGATGCCGGTCAGCACACCGCAGCCGATGAGACAGGCGACGGAGAGGTCGATGTCGTCGTCGATCTTCACGCACTGGTTGGCCTGCACGACGCTGTACTCGGAGAAGAACGATGCGCCGGCGAAGTTCCAGGCCGGCTCGCCCCCGACCGTGAACGGCTGGCTGGCGTTGCCCATGCTCTTGCGGCAGTGGGCGGGGCGGCCGGTGACGCAGTACTTGCACAGGCCGCAGAACGCGAGCGTGTGCAGGACGACGTGGTCACCCGGCTTCACGTGGTCGACCGCCTCGCCGACGGCGTCGACGATGCCCGCACCCTCGTGGCCGAGGACGCACGGGTAGTTCCAGGGGATCGTGCCGTTGATCACGGACACGTCGCTGTGGCAGAGGCCCGCCGCCACCAACCGCACCTTGACCTCGATCGGGCCGGGGGCCCGCACGTCGAGGTCGTCGCGGATCTCGGCCTTCTCGCCGTCGAACACCAAACCAAGCACGTTGTGGGACTCCCCCCTCGAGTGTTCGGACCGTTTGTCGGGCCAGAGGCCCACAAACGGTCCGAGCACGATGGTCTAACCGGGCCAGACGATGCTCTGCATCTCCGTGTAGGCGTGCATCCCGAACACGCCACCGTCGCGCCCGACGCCGCTCATCTTCCAGCCGCCGAACGCAGTCTCGTGGTTGCGCTGGGCGGTGTTGATCCCGACGTTGCCGGCCTCGAGCATCTGCGCCACCGCGTACGCGCGCGCCGTGTCCTCCGAGAACACATAGTCGTAGAGGCCGAAGTCGGAGTCGTTGGCGAGAGCGATGCCCTCTTCGTCGTCGTCGAACGGGACGACCACGATCACCGGGCCGAAGATCTCCTCGCGCACGACGCGCATGCCGTTGTGGCAGCCGGCGATGAGCGTGGGACCGACGTAGTAGCCCCGCTCCATGTCCGCCGGCCGCCGGCCGTCGACGACCAGCTCGCCGCCTTCGTCGACCCCGGCCTGGATGTAGGACTCCACGCGGTCGCGGTGCGGGGCGGAGATCACCGGGCCGACCACGGTGTCGGACGACTCGGGCGGGCCGATCGTGAGGGTGGGCGCGGCGGCCCGGAGGCCGGCCACGAGCTCGTCGTGCTTCGAGCGGTGCACGATCGCCCGCGTGGGCGCGGTGCAGATCTGGCCCGAGTGGAAGCCCCACACGGACACCAGGGCCGCGATGGCCTTGTCCAGGTCGGCGTCGTCGAGCACGAGGCACGCGCCCTTGCCGCCGAGCTCGAGCAGCAGCCGCTTCATCGTGGCCCCGCCGGCCTCGAAGATCGCGGCGCCGACGTTGGTGGAACCCGTGAAGCTGACCATGTCGACGTCGCGCGACGTGACGAGGGCCTGGCCCACCTCCGGCGTCGAGCCGACCACGAGGTTGACGACGCCGGGCGGGAAGCCGACCTCGTCGATGATGCGCATCAGCTCGATGATGGCGAGCGGGTCCTGGGGGGCAGGCTTCATCACGATCGTGTTGCCGGTGGCGAGCGCGGGACCGATCTTCCCGGCCATGTTCACCAGCGGGAAGTTGTAGGGCGAGATGCAGGCGACCACCCCCACGGGCTGGCGCTTGACGACTGCGCCGACGAGGCCGCCGGGCGCGAGCGGGGTGGACGGCGCGACCGACGGGCTCAACGGGATCGAGAGGTCGGCGGTGGCCATCCGCGCGTACGTCTCGAACCGGTTCAGCGCCTGGGGCACCTGGAGCGCGGAGCCCACCGCGAGCGTCGCGCCGGTCTCGGCCATGATCAGCGGGAGGAGGTCGTCGCCCCGGGCCCGGACGGCGTCGGCCAGCTTCTGGAGCAGGTTGGCCCGCGCCTCGGGGGCCGTGCGCTTCCACCCGGGCAGGGCGGCGCGGGCAGCAGCCGCGGCGGCGTCGGCGTCGGCGACCGAGGCCTCCGGGGCCTCGCCGATCGTCTCCTCGGTGGCCGGGTTGGTGATCCCGTAGCTGCCGACCGACCCGGCGACCCACTCGCCGCCGATGTGGTTCTGGTACTCCCTGGTGGCCGTGGCCATGTAGCTCCTCGGTCGTTCCCGTACGACGAAGCGCCCAATCTGACGCGGCGTCAGGTGGGAGCGTAGTGGAGCAGCACCCCGCCGGGACCGGTCAGGGACCGGCCGGAACCCGGACCGTCGTGGTGTCACGACCGGCCCGCAGCACCGTGCCCGGCCGGGCGTCGGTGGGGGCGCCGTCGCGCACGATCACGGTGCCGTTCACGAGGACGTGGGGCATCCCCACCGCCGGCGCGAACAGCCGCTCCGTGCCCCCGGGCAGGTCGGCCACGAGGGAGACGTCGCCGGTGCCGACGGTGCCGGGATCGAAGCACACGAGGTCGCCCCGGGCGCCCTCGGCCACCACCCCGCGGTCGCGCAGGCCGAACAGCGCGGCCGGCGCGCGGGTCATCAGCTCCACCGCCCGCTCGAGCGACACCAGCCGGCGGCCCCGGACCGCGTCGGCGAGGAACCCGGTCGTGTACGGCGCGCCGCACATCCGGTCGAGGTGCGCGCCCGCATCACTGCCGCCGATGAGCACGTCGGGGTGGTCCCACGCCGCGGCGCGCATCCGCCAGCTCTCGGCGTCGTCGTCGGTGGGGAGCGGCCACAGCACCGTGCGCAGGTCGTCGGCCAGCACGATGTCGAGCAGCGTGTCGAACGGGTCCCGACCGCGCTCGCGGGCGACGTCGCCCACGACCCGGCCCTTCAGTCCCTCGTTCGCACCCGAGTACGTGTCGCCGATCCGGTACCGGTCCCACTCGGTGAGCCGCAGGAAGACGCCGGCCTCGGGGGCCCGGGCCCGCTCGCGCAGGTGGGCCCGCACCGCGGGGTCGCGCAGCTTCGCCATCCGCTCCGGCACCGGCAGGCTCATCACCGGCGACCAGTCGGGCAGCATGAACAGCGCGCAGTAGGCGCCGAAGCTCATGTTCATCTCGACGAGCACCGGCATCGTCAGGGCGACGGCCTTGCCGCCGAGCGCCGCCGCGTGCTCGCACGCCGCGAGCTGGGCGCGGTAGCGCTCCGGCTCCTTCGCGTCGACGGTGAGGACGTTCCAGTTGAGCGGACGGCGGCCGGCGAGCGACATCGCGGCCATCAGGTCGACCTCGTCGTCGGTGAAGCCGCGCATCGCGCCGTCGGTGACGTACTCGAGCGTGGTGCCCTCGTGGCCGCGCACCGCGGCACACAGCGCGAGCACTTCGTCGCGGCCGGCCCAGCGCGACGCGACCGGTTGGCCGTCGCCATCGGAGTGGGTGAACGCGAGCGTCGTGGAGAAGCCGAGCCCGCCCGCGGCGATCGACGCGTCGAGCAGCGCGACCATGGCCGCGACGTCGTCGGTGGTGGCTTCGTGCCCGACGGCCCGCTCCCCCATCACGTACCGCCGCAGCGCGCAGTGGCCGACGAGGAAGCCCGTGTTCACCGCGACGCTCCCGTCGAGCGCATCCAGGTACTCGCCGAACGATGACCAGCCCCACGGCACGCCCGCCTCGAGCGCGGCGAGCGGCATGCCCTCGACCTTGGCCATCATGCGGCGGGTGTAGTCGGCGTCGCGGCCGTGCAGCGGCGCGAGGGTGAAGCCGCAGTTGCCCGCGATCACCGTGGTGACGCCGTGCAGGCTCGACGACGACGCGGCCGGGTCCCAGAAGAGCTGGGCGTCGTAGTGGGTGTGCGGGTCGACGAAGCCGGGGCAGACGACCAGCCCGTCGGCGTCGATCACCTCGGCGGCGTCGCCGATGCCCTCGCCGACCGCGACGATGCGGCCGTCACGGATCCCGACGTCGGCCCGGCGCGCCGGCCCACCCGTGCCGTCGACGACCGTGCCCCCGCGAACCACGCGGTCGAGCTCGCTCACGCGCCGCTCGCTCGCCGGCGCAGCTCGTACTTCACCACCTTGCCGTTGGCGTTCACCGGCAGGTCGTCGCACACCTCGACGTGGCGCGGCACCTTGTAGTTGGCCATGTGCTCGCGGGCCCACGCGACCACCTCGTCGGCCTCGAGCGTGACCCCGGCGCGGGGCACCACGAACGCCATGCCGACCTCGCCCATCCGCGCGTCGGGGATGCCGACCACCGCGACCTGGGCGACCTTCTCGTTGCCGAGGAGCAGGCCCTCGATCTCGGCCGGGTACGCGTTGAACCCGCCCACGATGTACATGTCCTTGAGCCGGTCGGTGATGCGGATGTAGCCGCGCTCGTCCATGATCCCGATGTCGCCGGTGTGCAGCCAGCCGTCGGCGTCGATCGTGGCCGACGTCTCCTCGGGCTCACCGAAGTACCCCTTCATCAGGTGGTAGCCCCGAGTCACGATCTCGCCGGGCTCGTTGCGCGGCACCTCGTTGCCCTGCTCGTCGATCACGCGCAGCTCGGTGTCGGGGATGGCGCGGCCCGAGAAGTTGGCGATGGTCTCGGGGTCGTCGTCGTAGCGGCACATCGATACCGTGCCGGTGGTCTCGGTGAGGCCGTAGCCGGTGATGATCGTCTCGAAGCTCATCTCCGAGCGCAGCCGCCGGATCAGCTCGACGGGCACGACGGCCGCGCCGGTGACCGTGAGTCGCAGCGACGAGAGGTCGTACTGCTCACGGTCGGGGAACTCGAGGATGCCGGCGAGCAGGGTGGGCGGCCCGGGCAGCACCGTGATCCGCTCGGACTGCACCTTGTCGAGCACCGCGCGCACGTCGAACACCGGCATCGGCACGATGGTGGCGCCGCGCATGATCGACGAGAACCAGCCGGCCTTGTAGCCGAAGCCGTGGAAGAACGGGTTGACCACGAGGTAGCGGTCGCCCTCGCGCAGCCCGACCACCTCGCTCCACACCTCGTACACGCGCAGGTTCTGCGCGTGGGTGGACATCGCCCCTTTCGGGCGGCCGGTGGTGCCCGACGTGAACATGATGTCGGCGAGGTCGTCGCCGGTGACGGAGTCGATGCGCGCGCGGGCGTCGGCCTCGCTCACGAACTCGCCCGCGGTGACGTACTCCTCCCACGCCTGGTCGCCACCGATCGCCGGGCCGGTCAGGAGCACGACCTCCGCGAGGTCGGGCAGGCGCTCCCCCGTCTCTGCGAGCGCGTCCCGCAGCATCGCCGGGTAGTCGGTGTCGAGGAACCCGTTCACCGTGAACAAGACCTTCGCACCCGACTTCCCGAGCACGTACGCGGCCTCGGCGCCCTTGAACCGCGTGTTGAGGGTCACGAGCACGCCCCCCGCCCCGAGCACGCCCAGTGCCGCGATCACCCACTCGGCGCTGTTGGGGGCCCAGACCGCGGCACGATCGCCCTTCCGGATCCCCGCGGCCATCGCCGCCCGGGTGGACCGCACCACCTCGTCGGCGAGCTCCCGGTACGTGATCCGGAGGTCGCCGTCCACGATCGCCTCGAGGTCGGGGAAGCGGTCGGCCCCGGCCAACGCGAGGCGCGGAATGCTCACGAACTGCTCGTCGAAGCGCATGGCCCGAGGCTATCGGCCGGACTGCTCCGGGTCCGGGGCCGCGCCCCGGGCGTCGACGACGTCGGCGACCTCGACCGCGTCGACCAGGTCGCCCCCGATCGCCGCCTCGGCCGCCAGCGCGCGGTCGCCCCGCTGGCGGCGGACGATCGCCCCCAACGCGGCGAGCACCGCGATCGCGCCCGCGATCTGCAGCAGCCCGAGCGACTCGGAGAACAGGATCCACGCGCCCACGATCGACACGACCGGGTTGGCCAGCGTCAGCGTGGAGGTGACCGACACGTCCACGTAGTGGTGGGCCCAGGTCATGAAGCCGTGTCCGATCATCCCCGGGATCAGCACCAGGCCGAGGATGAGGAGCCAGTCGCTCCCGTGCACGACGTCGACCCCGCCGCTCACCAGGATCGACCACGGCGTGACGACGAACGACGTGACCACGAAGATCGCAGCGAGGAACGACCAGGAGTGGACGTCGCCGCCGCGGATCTGCTTCGCCAGCAGGAAGTAGCCGGTGAACACGAGGAGGTTGGCCACCGCGAGCAGGTCTCCGTAGACCGACCCGCCGGTGGCGTGCGATCCGACCACCACCGCCGCCACGCCGAGGAATGCGATGACCGCGCACACGATCTCGGTGCGCGAGCGGCGTTCGCCGAACATGCGCGACGCGACGATGAGCACGAGCGCGGGCGACAGCGCGGGGATCAACGTCGCGTTCACGATCGACGTCTTCTGGAACGACATGAACCCGGCGATGATGCTGAGGGCGAAGCACACGCCGGTCAGGAAGGCGCGCCGGATCAGCTGCACCGAGAGCCCACCGCCGGTCGCGTAGGCGACGCCGATCGCGATCGGGAGCGCGACGAGCACCCGCCACAGGATGATCACCGGCGCCGGCGCGTCGATGCCGCGCACGAACAGCGGGCCGAAGCCCCAGGCCGCCACCGCGACCACCGCCGCGACCAGCGGAAGGTGCGGTCGTCGGTGGGTCACGGTCATTCGGCGACCCTACGACGCCGGACCGGGGCCGGGCATCCGGATTCCGCGGGCACGGTCTACGCTCCCGCGCCATGCCGCTCGATCCCACCGCCGCCACCCTCATCCAGATGCTCGACCAGGTGTTCCCGAAGGTCGAGGAGTACCGCGTCGCCGACGAGGCGCGCGCCTTCCTCGCTGCGAACCGCACCCCCCTGCCCGTCGACGAGGTGGCGCGCGTGGAGAACCACGTCGCGCCCGGCGCCGACGGCGCGGGCGTGGTGGTGCGCGTGTACTGGCCCGCGGACGACGGCGCCCACCGGCCCGGCGTGGTGTTCTTCCACGGGGGCGGCTGGGTGATCTGCGACCTCGACTCGCACGACGGCCTCTGCCGGCGCATGGCCAACGCGCTCGACGCGGTGGTGGTGTCGGTCGACTACCGCAAGGCCCCGGAGCACAAGTTCCCGGCCGCCGCCGAGGACGCGTACTCCGCGTTGCAGTGGGTCGCCCAGAACGCGCCCGACCTGCTGGTCGACGAATCCCGCCTCGCGGTCGCGGGCGACAGCGCCGGCGGGAACCTCGCCGCGGTGACCGCGTTGGTGGCCCGCGACCGGGGCGGACCCGAGCTCGTGTACCAGCTGATGATCTACCCGGTCACCGATGTCAGCACCGAGCGCGACGCGTACCCCTCCCGGACCGAGAACGCCGAGGGCTACTTCCTCACCGCCGCGGCGATGGAGTGGTACCGCGACCAGTACCTCGCCTCCGACGCCGACGCCGAGCACCCCTACTGCTCCCCGATCCGGGCCGAGTCGCTCGCGGGCCTGCCGCCGGCGTTCGTGCTGACCGCGGAGTACGACCCGCTGCGCGACGAGGGCGAGCGCTACGGCGAGCGGCTCCGGGAGGCCGGCGTCCCCACCACCGTCCACCGCGCGCTGGGCATGTTCCACGGCTTCTTCAACATGGACGCCGTCCTCGAAGGCGCCTCGGAGGCGCAGGCGGTCGCGTTCGCCGCGATGCGCCCGGCGATCCACGGCCCAGCCCGCTGAACCGGGACGGCCGCGTGTCCTCGATCGTCCCGGACGGACAGCTCGCCTACGGCATCCAGCTCCCCGTGCAGTGCCGGTCCCGGACGTTTCGCGAGGACTGGGAGGAGGACGCGGGCGCGGCGGAGATCGCGGCCATGGCCCGCCAGGCCGACGCGTCCGGCTTCGCCTACGTCGCGGTGAGCGACCACGTCGCCGTCACCAAGCCGCACGACGCGCACATGCAGACCACCTGGTACGACACCGTGGCAACCCTCGGCTACCTGGCCGCGATCACCGAGCGCGTCCGACTGCTGTCGTACGTGTACGTCCTCGCGTACCGCCACCCACTCCAGACCGCGAAGTCGTTCATGACCCTCGACGCGCTGTCCGGGGGGCGCGCGATCCTCGGTGTGGGCGCCGGCCACCTCGAGGGCGAGTTCGACCTGCTCGGCCTCGACTTCGCCGACCGGGGCCGGGTCACCGACGACGCCATCGACGTGCTCCGCGAGGCCTTCGCCCACGAGTATCCCGAGATCGACTCGGCGCGCTACGGGTCCATCGCCGACGCGGGCCTGGCCCCGCGGCCGGTCCAGGCGCGCCTGCCCATCTGGGTCGGTGGCTCGTCGAAGGCGGCGCTGCGCCGCGCGGCCGAGCGGGGCGACGGCTGGCTGCCCCAGGGCACGCCCCGGGACGAGATGCCGGGCCAGATCGCGTTCCTGCTCGAGCACCGCCGCCAGACCCGGGGCGACGAGCCGATCGACCTCGGCGCGGTGACCGAGCGGATCTACGTCGGCACCCCCGGCTGGGACGTCGGCGCGGCCACGCGCTCGGGGAACCCCACGCGCATCGCCGACGGCCTCAACCAGCTCGGCGCCATGGGGGTCGACCACCTCCAGGTGCGCTTCCGGTCGCGCGACCTCGCGGAGCAGCTCGACCAGATGGCCGCCTTCGGCGCCGAGGTCGCCCCCCTCCTCCACCGCTGACCCGTCCGACCTGCGCCGAGGTGGGCGCTCGCCGGGGGACTGACACGCGTGTCAGGATGCCTCGGAGCGGCCCGGCCGCGACGGGGGAACCATGTCGCTCCGGGCCGAGGACCAGGCCGACATCCTCGGCCGCAACGCGGCCGCCGTCTACGAGTTGGGACCATGACGCTGACCTTCGACACCACCCTCGACCTGGCGCGGATGCGGCGCGAGCGCCACGCGCGGCTCGTCGCGTCGATGCAGGCGGACGGCATCGAGGCGCTCCTCCTGCTCGGCCAGGGAAACATCAGCTACGCCAGCGGCCTGCGCGTCCCCGCGTCCGACCAGAACCTCGCGATCCACCGCCGGCCGGTCGCGCTCGTCACCGCCGACGGCGCCGACCCCCACGTGTGGACGTGGTACCCGGAGGGCACGCCCGCCGAGCTCCCCGCCGACCACGTGCACGACGGCCTGCGACTCGAGTTCGCCGAGGGCGCCCGCGCGCTCGCCGCGTTCGTCCGGGACGTGTGCCCCTCCGGGGTGCTCGCGGTCGACGAGCTGACCATGCCGCTGCGCGCCGCGTTCGCCGGCCGCGCCCTCATGGACCCCAGCGTCTGCCTCGGCCGGGCCAAGCTCGAGAAGACCGGCGACGAGCTCGAGTGCATCCGGCGCGCCCAGAAGATCAACGAGGCCGCGATCGCCGACGTGAAGACGATGGTGAAGCCGGGCGTGCGCGGCACGGAGCTCACCGGACGCCTGCTCGAGCGGATCTTCGAGCTCGGCGCGTCGGCCAACACCGTCGACCCGATCTGGCAGGCCATGCCGCCGTCGATCGCCGACGGCCCCTTCACGATGACGGGCGACGTCATCTTCCCGCTCGTGACCACGGCCCGGCCCTTCGAGCACGGTGACGTGATCTGGGTCGACAACGGGATCAACTACGAGGGCTACCAGTCCGACTACGGCCACACCTGGATCGTGGGCGGCGACGTCGACGCGGTGAAGAAGGACCAGTGCGCGCGCTACCGCGCCGTCATCGCGGCGGTGGTCGACGCGATGCGGCCCGGCGTCACCGCACGCGACCTCACCCGCGTCGCCAAAGAGGTGGAGGCCGGCCGGCGCACTCCGTGGCTCGCGCACTTCTACCTCGCGCACGGCACCGGCACCGAGAGCGCGGAAGCGCCCTTCGTCGGCACCGACCTCGGCGACGAGTTCGACGAGACCCAGGTGCTCGCGCCCGGCAACGTGCTCGTGCTCGAGCCCGTGATCTGGGACGACGGGCAGTCGGGCTTTCGCGCCGAGGACATCGTCGCCGTCACCGAGGATGGCGCGGAGACGCTGTCGTCCCTGACCTACGAGGACTACGAATGAGGATCCGCACTCATGCCTGAACACCTCGGACGCACGTTGTCGGCGATGGCCGACGCCGGCATCGACGCGCTCGTCCTCGGCCGCGACGGCAACGCCCGCTTCGTGTCGGACGCCGAACGGCTCTCCCTCACGGGAACCCGGGCGTTCGCACCCGGCTGTGTGGTGGTGCGGTCGACCGGCAAGGTCCACCTCATGAGCACCACCGACTCCGGCATCCCGGCCGACATCCCGCACGAGCAGCTCTACAACATGAGCTGGAACCCGATGACCATCGCGGGCAACGTGGCCGCGATCCCGGGCCTCGCCGACGCGACCGCGATCGGCGTGGACGGCATGACCCCGATGATGGAAGCCATCCTCGGTGGGGTGCTCCCCGGCGCGCAGCTCGTCGACGGCGAGACCTTCCTGCGCGAGGTCCGGCGGCCGAAGTCGGCGGGTGACCTCGACGGCATCCGCAACGCCGTGGCCGTCGCCGAGCAGTGCCTCGCCGCGGTGGTGGCCGCGGTGGCTGCGGGCACCACGGAGCGGGAGCTGCTCGGGCGGTTCGAGGCCCGCATGGGCCAGCTCGGCGTGACCACCCCCGCGTTCGAGGCCGCCACCTGCGTGGCCGGGACCACACCCCGCGCGATCGTCACCGACCGGGCCCTGCGCACCGGCGACCTCGTGCACCTGCGCGGCGGCGTGCTCGTGGACGGCTGGGAGGGCGTGCTCGCCCGCACCCGGGCCGTCGACGGCGCCACCGGGCCGCAGGGCGCCGCGGGCGAACGGGCATCGGCGGCGCTCGGCGAGGCGATCGTCGCCTGCCGCCCGGGCGAGGTGATCGGCGAGCTGCGGGCCCGGCCCGAGGTGACCGCGCTCGAGGGCGTGGGCCTCGGCCACGAGGAGCTCGCCGACGACGACGCGCTGCGCGCCGCCGACGTCGTCTACGTGGAGGTGTTCGTCGACCAGGTGCTGCTCGGCGACGTGGTGCACGTCACCGACACCGGCCCCGAGATCCTCACCACCTCACCGCTCGACCTCGCGTAATCGGGGCGGCGACGGGCGTCACTCCGCGGCGTCATCCGCCATCGTGAGCGGGTCGGCACCTCGGGCCGCAGTGAACGAACCAACGACAAACCCCGTTTGGACGCACCCGAAGACGAGCATCAATCCGGCGCGTCCGATGTCGCCGGCAAGGGCGCTCCCTGCGGCTGCCGCGACCGAGGCGAGAACGAGGAAGCCGAAGATCGCTGTGAGAAGCCACCAGATCGGGCGCATCAACCGCGTCGTACTGGGCACCTCCCAACCCTAGTTCCGGCCCATCGGGCGTCGCCCGTGATCCCCGGCAACTGGCGCAGCTCCGTGCCAGCCGCAACGACGAGTCGGGGGAGATCCGCAACGAGGACTTGCAGAACGAACATATGTTCGAGTATGCTGTGCGCAGCATTCCACTTCCCCGAGTTCCCCGTGCGTGGGTGTCGTCCGAGTGAGCTGGGAGGTGGATGGTGTCGTCCGTGCGTTC
>JBAZYX010000065.1:0-23030 GCA_041659105.1 Acidimicrobiia bacterium | reverse complement strand
CTCGGGGCTCGCCGCAGTCGACCTCGCCGTGGCCAAGGCGCGCGAGTACGGCGTGGGCACCGTCGCGGTGCGCAACTCGAGTCACCTCGGGGCGCTCGGCTGGTACACGATGCGCGGCGCCGGCGCCGGCTGCATCACCCTCGCCGCGCAGAACGGTCCGCCGTTCGTGCCCCCGTTCGGCGGGGTGACGGGCATCTTCTCCACCAACCCGATGTCGTACGCGGTGCCGGCGGGGGACGAGCCGATGCTCGTGCTCGACATGGCCACCACCGCCGTGGCGGGCAACCGTGTGCTGCTCGCCCAGAAGCGCGGCGACGCGCAGATCCCGCCGGGCTGGGCCAACGACGACCGCGGCCGTCCCACCACCGACCCGGCCCAGGCATCGGTGCGCAACCTCCAGTGGTTCGGGGGCTACAAGGGCTACGGGATCGCCCTGCTGATCGAGATCCTCGCGGGCGTGCTCACCGGCGCGTCGTTCGGGCTCGTCGACCGCGAGCCGGGTGAGCTCACGGGGTTCGACCGGGTGACGCGGGGCTACCTCTTCGTCGCGCTCGACCCGTCCCACTACGTGCCGCTCGACGAGTTCCGCGCCGACGTCGACCGGCTGATCCGCGACATCCACGCGTCGGAGCCGGCCGAGGGGGTCGACCGGGTGCTGGTGCCCGGCGAGCTCGAGCACCGGCGTCGGGCCGACCGGCTCGCGGACGGCATCCCGCTCGCGGCCGCGCTCGTCGACGAGCTCGACCGGCTCGGACGCGAGTTCGGCGCCGGCCCGTTCCCCCGTTGATCCCGCCATCCCTGCTCCGGAGGCTCCCGTGAACGAGCGCGTGTACATCCATGAGTTCATCGACATCATCGGCCACAACCGTGCGAACTACATGCACCACATCACCGCGAACTGGAGCCCGATCGGGCAGCAGGAGCGCGGGCAGCTGTGCTTCGGGGTGTTCGGCACGGTCGGCAGCACGCGGATCTGGCCCGAGGTGGTGAACATCTGGGAGCACACGAGCTGGGCCGGGCTCGCCGACGCGTTCGAGCACGAGTTCTCCCACCCCACGCTCCAGGACCCGGCGCTCGCCGAGTGGTGGGCCGAGGCCCAGAACTTCCGCAGCCGAGGGCTGGACCGGATCCTGGTGGCCGCGCCGTGGACCCGCTCGATCGAGGAGCTCTGTGCCGACGGTGTGACCGGCGTGGCGTACGCGCACGAGCTGGTGAAGGTGCGTGCCGGCACCGCGACCGACTACCTCGACGCCGTGCGCGACGTCGCCGTCGACGCCTACCGCGACCGCGGGCTCGAGCTCGCGGGCGCGTGGCGCACCGCGATGTGCGGCGAGCGCGAGGTGATCGTGATGTGGGCGATCCCCGACTGGCGCACCTGGGGGCAGTTCGAGGCCGACCAGCTCCGGGCCCCCGAGCTCGTCGACTGGACGCGCGTCACCGAGCCGTTCGTCGAGCAGCTCGATCGCTTCCTGCTGGTGGACGCGCCCCTGTCCCCGCTGCGCACCGGCCGCCAGCCCGCGGTCGAGGACCGCGCCACCTACCAGCTCCCCACCCGCCCGTAATCGATGGTTTTGGCGTCGTTCGACACCCGAAACGGTGGGTCGAACGACGCCAAAACCTGAGCTCGGGCGGGCGCGGGGGCTACTCCAGGGGGTCGCCCTCGAGGGTGACGCGGTGGAGGTAGCGGCGGGCGTCGCCGTAGTCGTGCACCACGCGGTGCTGCACCGCCCGGTTGTCCCACATGACGAGGTCGCCCACCTGCCAGCGGTGCCGGTACTGGTACTCGGGGCTCCCCGCGAGCGAGTAGAGGTACTCGAGCAGCGGCCGGCTCTCCGCCTCGGTCCAGCCGTCGAAGTGGCGGACGTAGTTGTCGTTGACGAACAGGGTCTTGCGCCCCGTCTCCGGGTGGGTGATCGCGACGGGGTGGGAGTGGGTCACCGCCGTGCGGTCGACGCCGGCCTGCGCGGCGAGCTCGGTGCCGTAGTGGACGGCGCGCAGCGCGTCGACCGCCGTGCGCAGCCCGTCGGACAGCCCGGCGTACGCCATGTGCATGTTGGCGAACATGGTGTCGCCGCCGAGCTCGGGCAGCTCGCGCGCCAGCAGCATCGTGATCTTGGGCGGGTTGGCCACCTGGGTGGTGTCGGCGTGCCACGTCTCGGTGATCCCGGTGACCTGGAAGATCTCCATCACGCCCGGGTGGCCGTCGAGCGAGGGCACGTACGGGTGGTGCGAGATGGTGCCCCACCGCGCCGCGAACGCGAGCTGCTCGTCGGGAGCGAGGCGCTGGTCGCGGAAGCAGAGCACGTGGTGCTCCAGGAACGCGGCGTGGATCGTCGCGAACGTGGTGTCGTCGAGGTCGGCGACGTCGATGCCGGTGACGATGCCGCCGCCGCTCGGTTCCTGCCGCTCGATCTGCAGGCCGTCGCTCATCGGGTGCTCCTCTCGCGTTCGGACGGGCTCACGCCATCGGGAGCCCGAGGGCCCGATGCGCCAGCAGGTCACGCTGGATCTCGTTGGACCCGACGCTGATCGTCGGGTGCAGTCGCTCGACGCACTCGTACGCGAAGCGGCCGCGCAGCGGCGCGCCCGGTTGCACCGGCCCGAACAGTGGGCCGGTGAGCAGCCCGGCCGGGCCGAGGACGGCGATCCCGGCGGACGCGATCCGCTGCAGCAGCTCGGTCACGAACACCTTGCTCAGCGCCGCGGGCACGGTCGCGTCGCCGCCCTGCGCCTGCACCGCGACGACCGCGTGCGCCAGCCGGCGCGCGAGCGCGACGTCGATCCACAGGCGGGCGAGGGCGTCGCGCGCGACCGCCGGCGCGACCGCGAGGTGGTCGATGCCGACGGTGTGCGCGTGGTCGACGAGGTCGGCGAGGCGCTGCTCGGCCCAGCCGACCCAGAAGAAGCCCGAACGCTCGTCGGCGAGGGCGGCGGCCATCTGGGCGAACCCGCGACCCTCGGTGCCGAGCAGCGCGGTGGGGGGTACGCGTGCGTCCACGAGCTCGATCGTGTCGAGCGTCCAGTCGTTCGCGGTGCGGTCGCGGCGGACGGTCGCGCCGGCGGTGGTGCGCAGGTCGACGAGGAACATGCTCATCGCCGACCGGGCGGGCGTCTCGGGGTCGGTTGCGGTGCGGGCGACGAGCAGGCACCAGTCGGCCTTGTGCGCGCCGGTGACGAGGCTCTTGGTGCCGGTGAGCACCCAGTCGCTCGTGGGGTCGTCGACGACGACGCGCCGGGCCGTGGTCGCGATCCCGGAGAGATCGCTGCCCGCGCCGGGCTCGGTGTACGCGATGCACAGCAGCAGCTCGCCGCGCGCCATCGCGGGGAGCAGCGCCTGCTTCTGCGCGTCGGAGCCGTGGGCCAGGATCGGCGCGCCTCCGAGTGTGAGGGCGGTGTCGATCACGGGCGCGTCGTGCGCGGCGGCCTCGAGACCGAACGCGGCACGGAACGCGGGGGAGCGACCGCCGCCGCCGTACTCCTCGGGGAGCGTCACCGCGAGGTAGCCGCGCGCGCCGGCGTCGGCCTGGAGCGCGCGTTCGAACGTCTCGTCGAGTCCGGTGAGGTCGCGGGGGTCGCCGTGGTCGTCGACGCGCGTCGCGGCCATCGCGTCGTCGAGGTACGCGCGCACCTCGACCCGGAACTCCTCGACCGCGGGCTCGAAGGGGGTGCCCACCGCTCAGGTCCCGGGCTCGTGCGGCCAGCCGGTCGGGGGGTCGAGCACACCGCGGTCCCACAGGTACTCGATCACGAGCTCCGCGTGGGCGCGCTGCACCTCGACGCACGCGCGCTGCGCCGCGGATCGCGAGCCCGACTCGATCGCGCGGAGGATCTGGTGGGCCCCCCTCCGCTCCGACTCCGCCGCGCCGGGGACCTCGGCGAAGAAGCCGGTGGGGAGCATGCGGGCCAGTGCCCGCAGCACCGACTGCTGGCGGGCGGAGCCGCCGGCGAGGTTCAGCACCCGGAGGAACTCCATCGTGCTCGCGTGCACGGCTCGGGCGTTGCCGGCGTCGGCATCGACGTCGATCTTGTCGGCCAGCGTCGCGAGCCGGGCGTGGGCCTCGGCATCGGGGTGCTCCACCAGCGCCTCGGCCGCGATCCCCTGGACGAGGCCGACGATCTCGAAGTGGTGGCGGAGCACCTCGGCGTCGAACGGGGCCACGAACGCGCCGCTGTGGGGCTCCATGGTGACCAGGCCGTCGCGGGCGAGCTCGATCACGGCCTCCCGTACGGGCAGGCGGCTCACGCCCAGGTCGGCGGCCAGGTCGGCCTGGGGGATCCGGTCGCCCGGGCGCAGCTCGCCGGTGAACACGAGCTGGCGGACGTGCTCGGCCACCTGCTCACCGGTGGTCCGGCGGGGCAGCGGGTGTCGGACCCGGGGGCTGGCGACGCGTCCCATGAGATTGATAATGTATCAAAGATGAGCCGAGGGGAAGGCGACAGGGAAGGCGGCGGGGGTCCCGACGAGGCGCGCACGGGCGGCGAGATCACGGTGGCGCAGCTCGTCCGAGAGGGCGTCGACGTCGTGTTCGGCCTGCCCGGCGACCAGACGATGCATCTCCTCGACGCCTTCTACGACGCCGACGTCCGCTGGATCACCACCCGTCACGAGCAGGCCACCACCTACATGGCCGACGGGTACGCCCGCGCCGCCGGCCGCCCCGGTGTGGCCTGCGTGGTGCCGGGGGTGGGCGTCTACAACGCGGCGTCGGGACTCGCAACCGCGTACGCCTGCTCGTCCCCGGTGCTGCTGCTCGCGGGCCAGGTGAACCGGGCCGGCATCGGCCGGAACCTCGGCCTCCTCCACGACGTCCACGACCAGCTCGACATCGTCCGGCCGATCACCAAGTGGGCCACGCGGGAGCTGGGTCCCGACGCACTGGCCCCCGCGATCAACGAGGCGTTCCGCGAGATGCGGACCGGGCGGCCCCGGCCCACCCACGTCGAAGCGCCGCCCGAGGCGTTCGCCGAGTCGACCACCACGTCCACGCTGGCACCCGCGCCGGCGGCGCCCACGGTGCCCGACCCCGACCGCGTGGCCGACGCCGCGCGCGTCCTGGCCTGCGCCGAGCGTCCCCTGATGATCGGCGGCGGCGGCGTGGTGCTCGGCGACGCGAGCGCCGAGTTCACCGAGGTCGCCGAGGTGCTCCAGGCCACGGTCGTGTCCACCCGCGAGGGCAAGGGCGCGATCGACGACCGCAATCCCCTCTCGGTGGGCACGATGTGGAACAACCCCCGTCTGCGGCCCGTGCTCGACGCCGCCGACGTGGTGCTCGCGGTCGGGACCCGGCTGCAGGGCTTCGGGTTCGGGCCCGGCACGCGCATCGTGCAGGTCGACGCCGACGCCGAGGAGATCGGGCGCAACACCGCGGTCGAGGTCGCGGTGGCCGGCGACGCGCGCCTGACCCTCGCCGCGCTGCGCGACGCGCTCGACGGGATGGTCGCGCCGCGCGCCGCGCGCGGCGCAGAGGTCGTCGCCACGCGCGCCGGCATCGAGGACCAGCTCCGCGCTATCGGCCCCGCGGCCGGCATCGTCGAGACGTTGCGCGACGCCATCCCCGACGACGCGATCCTCGTCCCCGACACCGCAACCGTCTCGTACATGTGCCACATGCACTACCGCGTCTACGAGCCGCGTACGTACCTGCCGTCGTCGTTCATGGGCACGCTCGGCTTCGCGTACCCCACCGCGCTCGGCGCGAAGGTGGGCCGGCCCGACCGCCCGGTCGTTGCCGTGGTGGGCGACGGCGGGTTCCTGTTCACCGCGATGGAGATGGCCACCGCCGCCCAGTACGGCATCGCCACCGTCACCGTCGTGTTCGACGACGGCGCCTACGGCAACTCCAACCGCGACCAGCGCGAGCGCTTCGGCGGCCGCGAGGTCGGCACCCAGCTCCGGAACCCCGACTGGGTAACCCTGGCCGGCGCCTTCGGGATCGATGCCGTCGCCGTGCCCGGGCCCGAGCAGCTCGGTGCTGCCGTGCGCGAGGCTTGCGCCGCCGACACGCCCGTGGTGATCGCCTGCCCGATCCCCCGGCTGCCCTCACCGTTCTAGAACCGCACGCACACCGGCACCGCCCGACCGCGAAGGGACGTCCACCCATGGCCGATCGCTACGGCTTCCAGACCATCGCCACCGAGCTCGACGGCCGCATCCTGAAGGTCACGCTCAACCGGCCCGAGAAGATGAACGCGTTGGACATCGTGATGCACGACGAGCTCGGGGAGCTCTTCGGCAGGATCGAGCGCGACGACGACGTCGACATCGTGGTGCTCACCGGTGCCGGGAAGGCGTTCTGCGTCGGGGCCGACTTCGACCAGATGGAGGCGAACCTCGAGCGAGGCGGGTACGAGGACGGTCACCCCGACCTGATGAACGGCTCGGCGCGCATGGCCCGATCGATCCTGGCGGTGCGTCAGCCGATGATCGCCGCGGTCAACGGCCACGCGATCGGCCTCGGGGCCACGCTCGCGCTGTTCTGCGACGTCGTGTACATGGCCGAGGGCGCGCGCATCGGCGACCCCCACGTGAAGGCCGGCATCGTCGCGGGCGACGGTGGCCCGGTGCTCTGGCCGATGCTCGTGGGCATGAGCCGGGCCAAGGAGTACCTCATGACCGGCGACCTGCTCACTGCGGAAGAGGCCGATCGCATCGGGCTGGTGAACCACGTGGTGCCGCGCGACGACGTGGTCGACGCGGCCATGGCGATGGCGCAGAAGCTGGCCGCCGGCGCTCAGATCGCGATCCGGTTCAACAAGCGGCTCGTCAACAAGGAGCTCGAGGACCGGGTCAACAAGATCTACGACCTCGCGCTCGCGCTCGAGGGCCTCACCTTCGAGACCGCCGACCACCGCGAGGCGGTCAGTGCCTTCCTCGAGAAGCGCGACCCCGTCTTCGGCCAGGGCTGAACCCGCCGACGGTCACGTTTTGGCGTCGCTGGACAACCGATTCGGTGGGTCGAACGACGCCAAAACGAGGAGGGTCAGGCGAGGCGGTCCCAGGTGGCGGGGGTGACGCCGCGGGTGCGCATCTCGTGCTTGCGGACGCGACCCGTGGTGGCGTTGCGCGGGAAGTCGTCCATCACCTCCACGTAGCGCGGCACCATGAACGTCGCGATCCGCGTCGACAGGAACTCCGTCAGCGCGGCGGGGTCGAACTCGTTCGCGTCGTCGACGATCACCGCGGCCAGCACCTCGTCGTCGCCGAGCTCGGTGCGGATGCCGACCGCCGCGCACTCGATGACCCCGGGGAACTGGACCACCGCGTTCTCCACCTCGAAGCTCGAGATGTTCTCGCCGCGGCGGCGGATCGTGTCGCGCAACCGGTCGACGAAGTAGTACCAGCCGTCCTCGTCGCGCCGGAACGCGTCGCCGGTGTGGAACCAGCCGTTGCGCCAGGCGTCGGCCGTCGCCTCGGGCATGTTGTAGTAGCCCACGTTGAGCGCCCACGGCTCACGCGTGCGCACCACGAGCTCGCCCACCTCGCCGGGCGCGACGGGCTCGTCGAGCTCGTTGACGAGCTCGCACTCGGTCCAGGGGTAGTCGGTGCGGGGCTTGCCGCACCCGGCGGACGGCCCGTGGTCCCAGCCCGTGGCGAGCGGCGCGCCGATCTCGGTCTGGCCGTAGCAGGTGGCGACGCGCACCCCGAAGCGGCGCTCGAAGTCGGCCATCTCGGGAATCATCGGCCCGAGGATCACCGCGCGCAGCGGGTTGTCGGCGTCGTCGGGCCGGGGCGGCGCGGAGTAGAGCAGCTGGGTCATCGGGCCGACGAGTGCGCCGAGCACGCAGCCGGTCGACCTCACGTCGTCCCAGAATGTGGTGCCGCTCCACTTCGGGCGGGTCACGAAGCGCCCGCCGCGGGCCATGCAGTTGGTGAAGCCCGACCGGCCCGAGTTGTGGAACAGCGCCATGGCGATGAAGAGGCCCTCGCCGGGCAGGAGCGCGTCCATCGGCACCCACGACCACATCTGGAACACCCCGGCCCAGGGCACGACCACCGCCTTCGACGGACCGGTCGTGCCCGAGGTCAGCAGCAGCGTGCTGATGTCGTGGTACTCGGGGCCGGGCAGGCCGGTGGCCGGCTCCGCCCCCGCGAGGAACGCCTCGCCGTCGACCACGCGGCACGAGAACGCGCCCGCGGGCGCGGTGCCGTCGACGACGACCACCGTCTCCAGCTTCGGCAGCTCCCCGGCCTCCGCGGCCAGCACGTCGACGTACTCGGGCGAGCACACGATCACGGACACGTCGGTGAGCTCGAGCGCGTGGCGCAGCGTCTGGCCCTGGTACGCGGTGTTGAGCGGGACCTCCACCGCCCCGGTCCAGCCGACTCCGAGCATCGCGAAGTGCGCGGTGAGCTCCTGGCTCACCATCGTGGCCACGTGCGTCCCGCGTTCGACGCCGACCCGAACCAGCGCGGCGGCCCAGCGCAGACCGGTGTCGTGCAGCTCGGCGTAGGTGAGGCGGCGGCCCCCGATGAACTCGATGGCCACGGTGTCGGGTGTCGCCTCGGCCCAGCGGGCGACGGCGTTGGGCAACAGGTTCTCTCGCGCGAGCACGGTGGTCCCCCCGAGGACGGCGGTCGCCGGTCGCGGGTCGCGCCGACGATGGGCGCATTGTGGCTCAGCCGAATACGGTGACGCCGATGCTGCTCGAGCTGACCGAGGATCAGCGCGCCATCGAGGAGGTCTTCGGCGGCTTCTTCCGGCGCGAGTGCCCGATCACCGCCGTGCGCGCGGCAGAGCCGCTGGGCTTCGACGCCGCGCTCTGGTCCCGCCTCGCCGAGCTCGGCACCCCGGCGATGGGGCTGCCGGAACCGGCCGGGGGTGGTGGTGCGCTCCTGGGCGACCTCGCCGTGGTGGCCGACGCCGTGGGCCGGTCGATCGCCCCGGTGCCCTTCGTGGAGCACGCGGTGGCCGGCCGCCTGCTCGCCCGGTTCGGGGCGCTCACCGACGCCGTGGTGGCCGGCGACGAGATCGCCACGCTCGCCGTGCGCCCGGCGCCCGCGGGGGCCGGAGCCTGGCCGCTGGTGCCCGCCGGTGCGGTGGCGACGGTGGTCGTCGGGCTCGTGGGTGACGACCTGGTGGCGGTGCGGGGCGAGGGGCCGGGCACCACGCCCCGGAACCACGCCGCGATGCCGCTGGCCGACCGCACGACCGCGGCTCCGTCGGTGCTCGCCTCCGGAGCCGCCGCGCACGCCGCGTCGGCCCACGCGCTCGCCGAGTGGCAGACCCTCACCGCGGCCGCGCTCACCGGGATCGCCCGCACCGCGCTGGAGATCGCGCTCCGATACGTGACCGAGCGACACCAGTTCGACCGTCCGATCGGCGCGTTCCAAGCGCTCCAGCAGCAGCTCGCCGACCTGCCCATCGCGATCGACGGTGCGTTCCTGCTCGCGTCGAAGTCCGCGTGGGCCGGCGACCGCAAGACGCCGGGTGTGGTCGACGTCGGCCTGTGCGACGTCACCGACTTCGAGACGCTCGCCTCGATGGCGTTCCTCTTCGCGAGCGACGCGGCGGCCCTCGCAACCGACCGCAGCCTGCACGCGCACGGCGGCTACGGGTACGCCGAGGAGTACGACATCCAGCTGTTCTTCCGCCGGGCGCGCGGCTGGGCGCTGGTCGCCGGCGATCCCACCAAGGAGTGCCTGCAGCTGAGCGACCGCCTCTTCGGCCCGGCTGAGGCGTGAGCGAGCCCCGGTGCTCCACCGACGAGACGTTGCGGCGAGCGGGGCCCGAGCGGCCCGGCCCGAAGGGCCAGGAGCGGGAGACGTGAGAGGAGCATCGTGGACTTCGCGTTGAGCCCCGAGCTCGAGACCTTCCGCGACGAGATCCGCGCGCTGGTGCGCGAGGTCGTCACGCCCGAGGTCACCGACCGCCAGCACACCAGCGGGACCTTCAACAGCTACGAGCTCAACCGCGCCCTGGCCGAACGGGGCTACCTCGAGCGGGCCGTCCCCGGCCTCGGCAAGGGCGACCCGGTCGAGCTGTGGCTGCTGTTCCACGAGCTCGAGAAGGCCGGCGCGCCCGTCGACGGGATCAGCATGGCGCTGATGATCGCCGGGGTGGTCGCGCACGCCGGGAACGACCACCAGAAGAACGTGGTCCTGCCCGCGCTGCTCACGGGCGAGTCGCTCGTGTCGCTCGGCTACAGCGAGCCCGACTCCGGTTCCGACGTCGCGGCCGCGGCGACGCGCGCGGTGCGCGACGGCGACGAGTGGGTGATCAACGGCACGAAGATGTGGACCACGATGGCCCACGAGGCCGACTGGATCCTCCTCCTCACCCGCACCAACCTCGACGTGCCCAAGCACAAGGGCCTGACGATGTTCATCCTCCCGATGGACACGCCCGGCATCACCTTCGAGCCGGTGCACACGATGGGCACCGAGCGCACGAACGCCACCTTCTACGACGACGTGCGCATCGGCGACGAGTGGCGCATCGGCGACGTCGACGGGGGGTGGAAGGTGATGGGCGTCGCGCTCGCGTTCGAGCGGGGCGTCATGGGCGGCACCGGGGTGGGCATCCCGCTGCTGCGGCACTTCCACGAGTGGGCCGCGCACGAGACGGGTGCCGACGGCCGCCGCCTGATCGACGACCCGGTGGTCCGCGAGCGCATGGCGCGGGTCGCGATCGACAACGAGGTCGCGATGCTGCTCACGCTGCGCACCGCGTACCTCGCGGCCACGGGGGCGCTCCCCGGGCTCGAGGGCTCGATGTGCAAGATCTATGCGACCGAGGCCTACCAGAAGGCGGCGAAGTGGTTCGCCCATGCCGCCGCGCCGGCCAGCCTGCTCCAGTTCCACGAGCCCGGGGCCGCGGCCGACGGCTGGCTCGAGTACGACCTGCGCCACTCACCGGTCACCACCATCTACGGCGGCACCAGCGAGATCAACCGGAACAACGTGGCCGAGCGTCATCTCGGCCTGCCCAAGGCCCGATAGCGGGGGCGACCCCCGCGACCCCCCGCGACCGGCCAGAATCGCCGCCGTGCTCCGTCGTCCCGCCTTCGTCAGCGTCGCGGTCGCGGTCGCGGCCGCCGCGCTCGTCGGCGCGGGCGCCGTGTCCGCCCCGGCCGGCGCGACCGCGCCCGCCACGGCCCGGGCCCAGACCGCGGCCCCTGCCGGCGTCAAGGCCCCGGGCGGATCGGTGGCCTGGCGGCCCGAGGGTCGCCAGGTCCTCGGGCGACCCGTGGTGTACCGGGGCAGCACCGGTGGGGTGGAGGTCGCGTGGCTCGACCCGAGCGTGCTGCGGCCGGTGTTCGTCCCCGGCACGGGCGACGGCGGCGGCCCGTGGTCGTGGGGCGGCCAGGTCGCGCCCGAAGCGCGGGGACAGCTCGTGGCCGCGTTCAACGGCGGGTTCAAGATGGGCGACATCGCGGGCGGCTGGTACCACGACGGCCGCATGCTGAAGTCGCTCGTGCCCGGCGAGGCGTCCCTGGTCATCTACAAGGACGGTCACGCGACCGTGGGCCAGTGGGGTCGCGACGTCGACCTCACGCCCGATGTGGTGTCGGTGCGCCAGAACCTCGGGCTCCTCGTCGACAACGGCGCTCCGACGCCCGCCGCGGGTTCCCCCGGCGCGTGGGGCGGCTCGGTCGCCGGCGTCGCGACTGCGCGCTCGGGGGTGGGCGTCGACGCGAACGGAGCGCTCGTGCTCGCGCAGGCGCGGGTCAGCCCGCAGGGCCTGGCCGACGCGCTCAGCGCCGCGGGCGCCGTGCGCGCCATGCAGCTCGACATCAACCCCGACTGGACCACCATGGTCGTCTACGACCAGAACGCCGACGGCTCGGTGTCGGGGCGCAAGGTCATGGGCAGCGGCGGCCCCGGCGGCCTCTACCTGGCGCCGTACGGCCGCGACTTCTTCGCGGTGCTCATCAAGCCCGCGGTCGCGCCCGGGGGCACTGCCGCGATCGGCAACGCGCCGGTCAAGGCCACCGCGCGCGTCAAGTAGCGCGCCTCCACCCGACGCACAGAGGAGCGAACCCATGAACGACGTCGAATCGGTCGAGCGCGTGATCCCGGCCCCGCCCGAGGCGATCTTCGCACTGCTGGCCGACCCGAGCCGCCACCACGAGATCGACGGCTCGGGCACGGTGCGCGACGCGAAGGACTCGCCCGATCGGCTGACGCTCGGCGCGAAGTTCGGGATGGCCATGCACCAGGGGTTCGGCTACTCGATGGAGAACACGGTGGTCGAGTTCGAGGAGGGCCGGCGCATCGCGTGGCAGACCCGCATGCCCAAGCCGATCGTCTCGAAGCTCGTCGGCGGACGCATCTGGCGCTACGAGCTCGAGCCCGTCGACGGCGGCACGCGCGTGCGTGAGAGCTGGGACATCTCGCAGGAGTCGATCAAGATCCTCGTTGCCCCGATGCGGGGCAAGACCCGCAAGTCCATGGAGGCGACGCTCGCCCGCATCGAGGAGGTCGCCACCCGCGACGCCCGCTGACGTCGACCGCGGCGCCGCAGGCGTCGCTCAGAGCACCTGCGTGATCGTCACCGTGCCCGCGACGTCGGAGGGGGACAGGAACACCTGCTGCACCGTGCCGTCGGCGAACGTCGCGGTGCACTCGAACGGGGAGCCGGGCGGGCGGACGATGTAGGCGTCGGGCCCGCAGTCGACCACCACCGGCAGCGTCGCGTTGTAGCGCACGAACTCCTCGGCCCGCGCCTTGGCGATCACGGCCTGGGTGGACTCGATGCTGACGCCGCCCTTCTTGTCGGTCACCGTGACGAGCATCTCGAGCGAGAGCCCGCCCGCGGTGGCGACGCACACGGCGGTGGTGCCCGGCTTGCGCTTGATCGCCTTGGGGCACTTCACCGTGGTCACCGGCAGGTCGGGGTAGGCCGCGGTGACGGTGGCGGCCACCTGCTTGGCCAACCGCTTGGGGTTGACCGTCTCCGCGGCGCCCGCGCTCGCCGGTGCGAGGACGCCGAGCGCGAGCGCGGAGGTGACGACGGTGGCGGAGAGGAAGGGTCCCACGTGGCGGAGCACGCCGGAAGGGTAGAAGACGGAACCCGGGTTCAGGACGCGCGCGGCTCGAGCGCCAGCGAGGCGGAGTTCATGCAGTACCGCTCGCCCTTGGGTCCGGGGCCGTCGGGGAAGACGTGGCCGAGGTGCCCGCCGCAGCGCTTGCAGCGCACCTCGACCCGGACCATGCCGTGGGCGCGATCCTCCACGAGCTCCACGGCGTCGGCCACCATCGGCTCGGTGAAGCTCGGCCAGCCGGTGCCCGACTCGAACTTGGTGGACGCGTCGAACAGCGGAGCCCCGCAGCCGGCGCAGTGGTAGGTGCCGTCGTCGTGGCAGTCCCAGTACTCCCCGGTGAAGGCGCGCTCGGTGCCGGCCTGGCGCAGCACCTGGAACTGCTCGGGCGAGAGCTCCTCGCGCCACTCGGTCTCGGTCTTCTCGACGTCGTAGGTCATGGGGTTCCTCCCTGGTCGGCCGCGTGGGCTACGCGGGCCGGTGGACGATGACTTCGATCTCGACTGCGGCGCCCGCCGGAAGCGCGGCGACGGCCACGGTGCTGCGGGCCGGGCGGTGGTCGCCCACCGCGCCCGCGTAGACCTCGTTGACGGTGGCGAAGTGCTCGAGCGAGCCCGCGAGGAAGATGGTCGTCTTCACGACGTCGGTCCACTGGGCCCCGATGTCGGCGAGCACGGCCGAGATGTTGTCGAGCACCTGGCGGGCCTGCGCGGCGACGTCACCGTCGACGAGCGCGCCGGTGGCGGGGTCGACCGGGATCTGCCCGGCGCAGAACACGAGGTCCCCGGCGCGGACGGCGGGGCTGTACGGGCCGGCCACCGGCGGCGCGCTCGGGGTGGGCAGCGGGATTGCGGGCATGGGGCGGAGCTCCTCGTGGCGGGTTCGGGGTGGTGGTGCGGGAGACGACGTTGACGGTGCGACCCGGGAATGATGTCCGGAGCCGACTACGGCCCCGGATGATGCCAGCCGTGAGGGTCGTCGACGATCGCGTCGGCCGCGGGCGGTCCCCAGGTGCCCGGCGCGTACCGATGCGCGGGGCCGTGCTCGCGCAGCACGGTGTCGACCACCCGCCAGGCGGACTCGACACCGTCCTCACGGGCGAACAGGAACGTCTCGCCCTCGAGCGCGTCGCCGAGGAGGCGCTCGTAGGCGGTCATCTCGCCGGGGGAGTCGTTGGCCAGGTGCAGCTCCACGGGGCGCCCGGTCATCTCCTCGCCCGGGGCCTTGGCCATCGCGCCGATCGCGATCACGACGTCGGGGCTGAGCCGGAAGCGCAGGTAGTTGGCGTCGTACGGCATGTGGAGCTGCTCGTCGAACACCCGCTGGGGCGGACGGTGCAACTCGACCCGGACCTCGGTGCAGGTCTGGGGGAGCTCCTTGCCGGCCCGGATGTAGAACGGCACGTCGGCCCAGCGCCACGAGTCGATGTGGAGGCGGATCGCGGCGAAGGTCTCGACGTCGGAGTCGGCCGCCACCCCCTCCTGGTCGCGGTAGCCGTCGAACTGGCCGCGCACGATGTCCTCCGGCCGGAGCGCCCGGATCGCGCGGAAGAGCTGCTCCTTCTCGTCGCGGAGGGCGTCGGAGCCCATGCCGAGGGGGGGCTCCATGGCGAGCAGCGCGACGGTCTGGAGGAGGTGGTTCTGCACCACGTCGCGCAGCGCCCCGACCTCCTCGTAGAAGCGTCCGCGGCCCTCCACCCCGAAGTCCTCGGCCATGGTGATCTGCACGAGCCGCACGTAGTTGCGGTTCCAGATGGGCTCGAGGAACGAGTTGGCGAACCGGAAGTAGACGATGTTCTGGATCGCCTCCTTGCCGAGGTAGTGGTCGATGCGGAAGATGTCCCGTTCGGGGAACACCCCGTGGACCACCTCGTTGAGGTGCTGCGCCGACGCGAGGTCGCGCCCGAACGGCTTCTCGATGATGAGCCGTGCGTTCTTCGCGCAGCCCGCCGTCCCGAGGTTCTCGACCACGGTCGAGAACAGGCTCGGCGGGATGGCGAGGTAGTGCGCGGGGCGGATGGAGCCGGCGTCGTTCAGCTTCTTCCGGAGCTCGCCGAACGTGCTCAGCGCGGCGTAGTTGCCGGAGACGTAGTCGAGGTTGTCGCTCAGGTGGGCGAAGGCGTCCTCGTCGTCGATGCCACCACACATCTCGATCACGCTGCTGCGGGCCCGCTCGCGGAGCTCGTCGACGTGGTACGGGGTGGACGCGACGCCGATCACCGGAACCCCGAGCGCCTTGCGCCGCGCCATGCGGTAGAGCGCCGGGAAGATCTTCTTGTAGGCCAGGTCTCCGGTCATCCCGAAGAACACCAGGGCGTCCGACCGGTCCATGGGGCGACGATAGGCCCTCGACGGGAGGGGGCGCGCCGGTACCATGCGCGCGTGAGCGAGCAGTGCGGGAAGTGATGAGCAGGGTCGGCTACCTGGGCCCGCCGGGAACCTTCGCGGAGGAGGCGCTGCGCACGCAGGCGGACCTCGCCGCGGGCGAAGCGGTGCCGCTGCGCTCGGTCCCGCACGTGATCTCGGCGGTCGAGCAGGGCGAGGTCGACCTCGGCTTCGTGCCGCTCGAGAACTCCATCGAGGGCTCGGTGTCGGCCACGCTCGACACCCTGGCCTTCGACACCGACCTCCTCATCCAGCGCGAGGTCGACCTCCCCGTCTCGTTGAGCCTCGGGGCCCGGCCCGGCACCCGGCTCGACGACGTGCAGGTGGTGCTCTCGCACCCGAACCCGCTCGGCCAGACCCGGATGTGGCTCGGCCGCAAGCTGCCGAACGCGATCACCCGGGTGGCCAACTCCACCGCGGAGGCGGCCCAGGAGGTCGCGAAGTCGAAGAAGGCCGGCCTCGCCGCGATCGCGAACCCGTCGGCGCTCGAGCGCTACGGCCTCGAGCTCCTCGCCACCGAGATCGAGGACCACCCGAGCGAGACCCGCTTCGTGGTCGTGGGCCACGGCATCCCGGCACGCACCGGCCACGACAAGACCTCGGTGGTGTGCTTCCAGCGGGTCGACCGACCGGGCTCCCTGCTCGCGCTGCTCCAGGAGTTCGCCGCGCGCGCGATCAACCTCACCAAGCTCGAGTCCCGTCCCACCAAGCAGGGGCTCGGCGAGTACTGCTTCTTCATCGACTTCGAGGGCCACGTGTCCGACGAGCTCGTGGCCGACTGCCTGCGCAACGTCGCCGCGAAGCAGGCCGAGGTGAAGTTCCTCGGGTCGTACCCGGTGTCCGGCCACGAGGAGGCGCACGCCAAGCGCCGCGCGGCCACGAAGGCGTGGAAGACGGCGAGCGTGTGGATCGACACCCTCCGCGCGCAGGTTCGCCCGTCGGACGACCTCTCGTGATCGACCTCCGCCGCCTGCGCGAGGAGCCCGCGTACCGCGCGGGGATCGAGCGCAAGCGCGTCGCGCCGGGCCTGCTCGACGAGGTTGGGGCGGCCGACGACGCACGGCGCGCGTTGCTCACCGAGGTCGAGGAGCTGCGCGCCCGTCAGAACGCCGCGTCGAAGGAGATCGGCAAGGCCGCGCCCGACGAGCGTCCGGCCAAGATCGAGGCGGCCGCCGCGTTGAAGGCCGAGCTCAGCGCCCGCGAGCAGGCGCTCGCCGAGGCCGACGCCGCGCTGCGCGACCTCGCGCTGCGCGTGCCCAACCCGGCCGACCCGTCGGTGCCCGACGGTGGTGAGGACGACGGCGAGGTGGTGCGCGAGGTCGGCACGATCCCGGCCTCCCCGCCCGCGCGCGACCACGCGCAGTTCGCCGAGCTCATGGGGTGGATCGAGACGCAGCACGCGGTGGAGATGAGCGGGTCGCGCTTCGCCTCGATCACCCGTGAGGCCGTGCTGCTCGAGCTCGCGCTCGTGAGCTGGGTGGTCGCGCAGCTGGTGGCCGACGGGTTCGTCCCGGTCGTGCCGCCCGTGCTCGTGCGCGAGCAGGCGATGGAGGAAGCGGGCTTCTTCCCCACCGACCGCAGCCAGGTCTACGAGGTCGACGGCGGCGAGCTGTTCCTCGTGGGCACGAGTGAGATCCCGCTCTCCGCGCTGCACCGGGGCGAGATGCTCGACGCCGGCGCCCTGCCCGCGCGCTACGCAGGCGTGTCGTCGTGCTTCCGGCGTGAGGCCGGCACCTACGGCAAGGACACCACCGGCATCTTCCGGGTGCACCAGTTCGACAAGGTGGAGATGTTCGTCTACTCCACGCCCGAGGAGTCCGACGCCGAGCACGAGCGGATCCTCGCCATCGAGGAGCGGATCGTCGGCGCGCTCGGCCTGCCCTACCGGGTGGTGAACATCGCCGCGGGTGACCTCGGTGCCGCCGCGGCGAAGAAGTTCGACCTCGAGGTGTGGCTGCCCTCCGAGGGTCGCTACCGCGAGCTCACGTCATGCTCCAACTACCGCGACTTCTCGGCGCGCCGTCTCGGCACCCGGGTGCGGGGCGAGTCGGGCAACCAGCTCGTGCACACGCTCAACGGCACCGCCTGCGCGGTCGGGCGCACGCTGCTGTTCCTGTGGGAGCACTGCCAGGAGGGCGACACCTTCGTCGTCCCCGAGGTGCTGCGCCCCTACACCGGCTTCAACTCCGTCGCTCGGTGACCGCCGTGGCGGCGCGACGCCGGGGCTTGCGCGCGACGCGGCGGGTCGTCGTCCTCGCGGCCGTGAGCCTGGCATTCCTCGTGGCCCTCGCAGGGATCATGGGCTGGGTGACGGAATCGGCGCGCAGCGAGGTGGACGGCGTGGCCGATCGTGTGTTGCCGGCATCGGAGCACCTGGGGGTGGCGACCGATTTGCTGAATCGCTCGCATGCCCAGTTTCTCCGCGCCTTGGCCGGACCGTCGGAGGAGCGCGCGGCGCGGGTCGCGGCGGCGCAGGACCTCCAGGTGCAGGCGGAGGCGGAATGGACTGCCTATCTGCGCCGGGCTCCCTTCGGGCCCGAGGAGCGCGCGCTGCAATCGGAGTTCGTCGATGCCGGCGACAGGACCACCGAAGCGGGTGCGGCCGCGTTCGCGCTGGCCGACTCGCCGGACCGGGCCGGATACGAAGCGGCGTTGGCCGCCGAGCTGCAAGCCCACGAGAGCCGTCAGGCCGTGGCCGTCACGATCCGACGCCGCTTCTACGACCGTGACGTCCGCGTAGGTGTGCAGCGCACGAGTGACGCGCTCGCCAGGGTGGATCGCGTCGGGATGGGGATCATCGCTTTCACGGCCCTGGTCATCGTCACGCTGTCGGTCGTCACCTTCCGTCGGTACGCCGGCCTCGAGCGGGTGAAGGCGAAGCGGGACGACGAGCGTCATCAGCACGATCGTCTCGCCGACCTCGAGGTGCAGCTCCGCCGAGGACTCGAGATGGAACCGAACGAGGACGCGACGTACGAGGTGGTGGAGGTCGGCGTCCGGTCGGTGCGGGGTGACGAGCCCACGGAGGTGCTGCTGGCCGGTGGACCGGAGGAGCACTTCCGCTGCGTGGTCCGGACGGGGGCAGAGGAGCCCGGAACGAGCTGCCAGGTACCTTCCCCCCGCGAGTGCCCCGCGACCGCCGGCGGCAACACGCGGGTCTTCCGGTCGAGCGTCGGCATCGACGTGTGCCCGTTCCTGCGCCACCGGGAGGGCCCACCGGTCTCCGCGGTCTGTGTCCCGATCGGGATCGCGGGGACGGCCTCCGGTGTCATCCACGCCGTCGGGCCCGCCGGCAGGCCTCCCGAGGACGGCATCGTCGTCGAGCTCGAGCTCCTCGCGCGTGAGGCGGGTGAGCGCATCGGGTTCCTGCGTGTCCTCTCGCAGACCGAAGCCCAGGCCGAGACCGACCACCTCACCGGCTTGTGGAACCGGCGCACGCTCCTGGCTCGTGTGCGTCACCTCCTCGACCGCGACGATCGGTTCGTGGTCGCCTATGTGGACCTCGACCACTTCAAGGACCTCAACGACACCCACGGACGCGACGCGGGGGACCGTGCGCTCCGCCGCTTCGCCCGGGTCCTCCGTGACGGTGTGCGCCCGACCGACCTCCCGGCCCGGTACGGAGGCGAGGAGTTCGTCGTGGTCCTCCCGGAGTGCTCCCTCGGCGACGCGGTGCTGGTCGTCGAGCGCGTGCGCGAGCAGCTCGGGGTGGAAGTCGCGGCGTCGAGCGTGGAAGCGTTCACGATGAGCGTGGGGTTGGCCGCGCGCGCGCCGGCGGAGTCGTTCGACGCCACGGTCGGCCGGGCCGACGAAGCGATGCGCCTTGCGAAGGAACGCGGCGGTGACCACATCGCGACCACCGAGGACCTCGAACCGACCGAACGCGCGTCCGGCGGTGACGCGTCCTCCACCTCCGGCGACTGACTCTCAGTCACGTCTCAAGTGGCGCCCGTAGAGTCCGCCGCGTGCGCGCACGGATGCTCCTGGCCCTCCTGGTGACTGCGCTCGCGACGTCCGCGTGCGGGTCTTCGTCCGGATCCGAAGGACGGGCGAGCACCGAGGTGGAGACGGACGGGACCGGGTCCGTCGGTTCGGGAGCCGCGGGCACCGCCACCGCGGTGGATGCCACCCACCTGCCGGTCGGCGACGGGGAGTACGGGTCGTCCGCCACGGTCGGCACGATCTTCTCGTGCCAGACCACGCTCACCGGCGGCGGCGCCTTCGCGACCGGCTCGTGGGTCAACGGCGACGGCACGTTCGACCTGGCGAAGAAGCCGTCGGTCGACGGCGACGTGTCGTGGCCGGGGGCAGTCACCTTCACCAAGCAGGGATCGACCCGCCTGGTCACCTCCAACGGCGTGCCGGATTCGCACGCCACGGGGGTGTTCCCGATCGCGTCGACCGACGACGCGTTCTCGTTCGACCGCAACCCCAACCGGATCACCGCGCAATCGGTCCAGCTGTCACTCCCGGCGGATCCCGTGGTCGCGCCCATGCCTACGTGTCTCGGCATGGGCACGATCGGCGTGATGACCACCGGCGTCGCGCTGTTCAACGGCCTCGACGCAGGCGGCCGCGACGCGGTGGCCCACGAGATCCAGGACCACTGCGCGGGCCATCCGCAGATGCAGGGCGTGTACCACTACCACTCGGGGAGCGACTGCTTCTCCGATCCCGGCACCGGGCACTCGGCCCTGCTCGGCTACGCGCTCGACGGGTTCGGGATCTACGGGTCGCGGGGCGAGAACGGCGCGGAGCTGTCGACGGCCGACCTCGACGAGTGCCATGGCCACACCCACACGATCGAGTGGGACGGCGTGAAGGTGTCGATGTACCACCACCACCTGAGCGCCGACTTCCCCTACACGCTCAGCTGCTATCGGGGTACGCCGGTCTCGGTCGCGGGAACGCGCCAGTGAACGCGAGCCGTTAGGGTTTCGGGCCCGGGAGGGATGCCGGAGCGGACGAACGGGACGGTCTTGAAAACCGTTGAGGCGCGAGTCTCCGTGGGTTCGAATCCCACTCCCTCCGCCGGTCAGACGATACCCATGGACAGATCGGGCAGGCCGTGGCGATGACGCTCCGGCTGACCGACGAACAGGGCGAGCTGCGAAGGCGCGCCGCGGTCGAGGGAATCTCGATGCAGGAGGCTGCTCGTCGGGCGATTCGCGAGTACGTCGGCCTGTCCGACCACCGCGACCGCGTCGTGGATTCGGCCCGGCGGATCATGGAGATCCACTCAGACGCCATTGACCGGTTGGGCGGGTGAGCGACCGAGCGATCGAGTACCTCGACCTCGACGATCTCCTGGCGCTCGCCACCGCCCTCCTCGGCGACCCTCCCCCGGTCCGGGATCTCGGCCTGCTCGGCGCGGCGATTGCCCGGCCATCGGCCACCGCGTTCGGCGAAGAGGCCTGCGCCGTGTTCCTGGACGTGAACGGCATCGACCCGACCACAGCGACCAACGACGACGTGTTCGATCTGGTCATGCGCGTCGGGTCGGAGCCGATCGACGTGAGAGAGCTCGCCCAGAACCTGCGAGGGATCGTCGAGCGCGGCAACGGATGAGAGACCGTCCAGAACATCGAGTGCGCGGGACGCGCCCGCACGCAGCAAACGCCTGATCAGTCCAAACGCAACCATGCGGCTGCGCCGAGTTCGGTCGACGCATCAGAGCGGCCGTTAGGCTGCGCCGGTGCCGGGAAGCGCCGAGGAGATCGCAGTCGACGAGATGCGTGGGCAGGCTGAGCCCTCCGATCCGACGTCAGGCGCGCGCAGCCAGCCGGCGCTGGTCGACGTGATCCGGGTCATCCCAGATCGCTGTTACCGCAACCCGACGGCAAAGGGCTTGGCGTACGCGGTTCGCGACTTCTCCGTGTACGGGCTCGCCGTCGCGGGCCTGCTCGTGACCGACACGTGGTGGCTTCTCGTGCCGCTGTGGATTCTCGCCGGGCTGTCGGTGTGCGGGCTGTTCGTGTTGGGTCACGACGCCGCCCATGGCGCGCTGTTCAGCTCTCGGCGCCTGAACGACGCCGTCGCGCGCGCCGCCATGCTCCCTGCCGCCCACATCAAGGCGGCTTGGGATCTGGGCCACAACCGTGTTCACCACGGCCACACCGTCCAACAGGGCGTCGATTTCGTCTGGCACCCGACGACCCTCGCCGAGTGGCAGGCTATGCCGGGCTGGAAGCGCCTTCGACACAGGGTCGAGTGGTCGGCCGTGGGCGCGGGCCTCTACTACTGCCGTGAAGTGTGGTGGAACAAGATGGTGACGTTTGCCGCACCGCAGAAATGGGCGAAGCAGATCCGACGCGGCCGGATCGAGACGCTGTCGGTGCTCACGTTCGCGGCCGGTTTGATCGGCCTTGTCGGCTGGCTCCGCCATGACACGCTCACTGGCGCCGTGTGGGCGTGGGTCAAAGTCGCGGTCGTCCCCTGGGCGATCTTCGTCTGGTTGATCGGCTTCACGGTGTACGTGCACCACATCGGTGAGGACATCCGCTGGTATCCGCGTCGCATCTGGACCAAGTTCCGCGGGCAGATGGAGGGAACCACGATCCTTCGCACGCCGCGCGCGTTCAGCCTCTTCTTCCATCACATCTTCGTGCACGTCCCGCACCACGTCGACATGCGGATCCCGTTCTACGAGCTCCCCGCGGCGGCTCGAGCGATCAAGGCCGCGTATCCGGCCGTGGTTCGCGAGCGCCGCCTGTCGCTCCGCGACTACCTGCGCACGACGAGGCGGTGCAAGCTCTACGACTTCGAGCGGGGCATCTGGCTCCCGTTCCCTTCGGCGCCACCGAGCTGATCGTTGGGCGCCCGGCCCGACCGGCCACGCCGACCACGAGCCGGACGGAGCCCAAGGGCTACGACACGACCATCTGCACCACGGCCGACTGGGAGGTCGAGCCGCCGGGACCCGTCGCGGTGAGCGTGTACACGCGGTTGATCCCCGGGAGGCAGGGGAATGACGCCGCCGTCGATCCGCTCACGGCAAAGGACTTCGTCGCATCGGGCGACGCGATCGTGACCGTCGTCGCGTTCTCGGTGGCCCACACGATCGTCACGCTGACGGCAGCGCCGGGCGGCGCGCACCCGATGAGAGGCGGGGCGACCACGAACTGCGTGATCACCGGGGCGGACGCCGGCGCCGATGTCGACGTCGTGGTGGTCGTCGGTGCTGCGGTTGCCGGGGCCGACGTGGTGCCCGGGGCGGACGGCGGCTTCGTGGTCGGGGCAGGCGTGGTGGTCGCCGGGACGGTCGACGTGGTCGTGGCCACGCCGACCTCCGAGTCCTCGTCACCACCCGAGAGCACCAGCGCGACTCCGGCCCCGATCGTGCCCCCGAGGACCAGCGTGGCGATCGCGATCCAGACGAGGGATCGTCGTGAGCGCCCCGGCGGGGGTGGCTCACCGGCAACCGGCGCACCGGGTCCCTCGGGCATCAGCGGAGCGGTGGGATCGATGCCGGACACGCGGCCTCCCGAGATCTGCGGGCGTCTCGTAATGGTCGCCGTCGGGCTGCGCCCGACCTAGAGCCGAAGGTCCCCGAAGCCCGGGCGAACGACACGCCGTGCTCACCGACGTCGAGGCGCACCGCCGGCCGAGGCCGAGGCATCCCGGATCGGACGCGTGCGCGCGGTCCGGTTCGCGCTGGCCCGTGGG
>JBAZYX010000064.1:0-23145 GCA_041659105.1 Acidimicrobiia bacterium | reverse complement strand
GGCCATGACCACCGCAGCGTCGATGCGGTCGTCGCGACAGCAGCTCGACACGAGCGACAGCGCCGTCGCGCCGCCGAAGGAGTGCCCCGCGACCGCGACGTGGTCGCGGTCGATCTCGGGGATGCCCGCCTTCGCCGCGTCGAGCGCGAGGACCTTGCCCAGCACGAACCGCGCGTCCTTGCTCTGCGCGGGCAGGTCGGCCCACGCGGCGTCGTCGGGACCCGCGACGCTCGAGATGGGAAACCGCAGCGCGGCCACCACGTAGCCGTGCGCGGCCCAGTCCGAGAGGAGCACCTCGTAGTCCTCCGGCGTGCCCGGTGAGCCGGGGTTGAACAGCACGAGCGGATGCGTGCCCCGCGCCGGCTTCGCGTCCTCTCGGGGCGCGCCGTCGGCCGCCGGCTCGCCGCGCGCCGGGTAGTAGATCGTGGTCTCCAGCGTGCGGGTCGGCGCCGGCGCGAGGCCCGCGACCACGTCGGCCGGCGTCTTCCGGCTGCGGTCCACGAACGTCACGGTGTGCACGCCGACGGCACGGGTCGACCCGGTCCGCCGGACCGCGGCACTCGCCGGTCCGGCAGCGGGGAGCGCGGCGAGCACCGCGCCGAGCAGGACGGCCGCACCGAGCACGCGCGCGGCGGTCCCCGCCCGTCCGGTCATCCCGCCACACTACGGAGCCGCCGGGCGATCCCGAACGCGCGCGGGCACCGACGGCGTGCAGGCCGCCGCGCACTAGCGTCCGGACCCATGACCGACGACCTCGCGTTCGCCGACGCCACCGCCCTCGCCGCGCTGGTCCGCACCGGCGAGGCCACGCCGCTCGAGCTCGTGGACGCCGCGATCGCCCGCATCGAAGCGGTGAACCCCGCGATCAACGCGGTGATCCATCCGCGCTTCGAGACCGCGCGCGCGGAAGCGGCGGGAGCGCTGCCCGACGGCCCGTTCCGGGGCGTGCCCATCGCGGTGAAGGACCTCGACGGCACCCTCGCCGGATCGCCCCAGCACTTCGGCAACCGGCTGCTGAAGCAGCTCGGCCACGTGGCCGACCACGACAGCGAGCTCATCGCCCGGCTCAAGCGCGCCGGCTTCGTCGTCGTCGGCAAGACGAACACACCCGAGTTCGGGCTGCTCCCCACCACCGAGCCGAGCGCCTACGGCCCGACCCGCAACCCCTGGAACCCCGAGCACAGCACCGGGGGATCGAGCGGCGGGTCGGCCGCCGCGGTCGCGGCCGGGCTCGTGCCGGTCGCGCACGCGGGTGACGGCGGGGGCTCGATCCGCACGCCCGCGAGCCACTGCGGTCTCGTCGGGCTCAAGCCCTCGCGCGGGCGCACCACCCTCGGACCCGACGTCGGCGAGGCGTGGGCGGGGCTCGTCGTCCGGCACGCGGTCACGCGCTCGGTCCGCGACAGCGCCGCCGTGCTCGACGCCATCGCCGGGCCACTGCCCGGCGACCCGTACACCGCGCCGCCGCCCGCGCGTCCGTACGTCGAGGAGGTGGGCGCCGATCCGGGGCGGCTCCGCATCGGCTACCGCACCGCGGCGCCGAGCGGCCTCGCGGCCGTCGACCCCGCGTGCATCGAGGCGGTCGAGGACGCGGCCCGACTGCTCGAGTCGCTCGGCCACTCGGTGGAGCCGGCGTCACCGGCCGCGCTCGACACCCCCGGCCTGCTCGAGGCGTTCTCGGCCGTGCTCGCGGCCGGCGTGGTGTTCGACCTCGACCAGCTCGCCGCGATCGCGGGCCGTCCGATCACGGCCGACGACGTCGAACCGTTCACCTGGATGCAGTACGAGATCGGCCGGGCGATCACCGCCGGCCAGTACCTCGAGGGCCTCGACGTCGCGCACCGGTGGAGCCGCGGCGTCGTCGACTGGTGGCAGCAGGGCTACGACCTGCTCCTCACGCCCAACACCGCCGAACCGGCCCCGCGTCTCGGCGACATCGTGAACGCGACCGCCGACCCGTTCCGGGCCCTGGAACGGGCGATCCCGTTCGCGGTGTACACGGGTCCGTTCAACATCACGGGCCAGCCGGCGATGTCGGTGCCCCTGTGGTGGACGACCGACGGGATCCCGGTCGGAGTGCAGCTCGTGGCCGACCAGTACCGCGAGGACGTGCTGCTCCGCGTGGCCGCGCAGCTCGAGACGGCGCGCCCCTGGGCCGGTCGCCGACCGCCGATCAGCGCGTGAACGGACCGGGGGAAGCCCCCGAGCTCCCGTGGGCGGCGGCCCACTCGGCCGTCTCCTCGTCCGACGACAGCCCGCGGGCGGCGATCCACGCTTCCGCCTCGGCCACCGGCATGGCCGGGGCGAACAGGTGGCCCTGGGCAAGCAGGCACCCGTAGGACCGAAGCCGCTCCATCTGGTCCTCGTCCTCGACGCCCTCCGCGACCACGAAGAGCCCGAGCCGGTGGGCCAGCTCGATGACGCCCGACGCGAGCACGGCGTCGTCGCGGACGACCCCGATCCCCCGGATGAGCGCGCCGTCGAGCTTCACCGCGTGGATCGGGAACCGGCGCAGGTGGAGCAGCGGCGACGAGCCCGTGCCGAAGTCGTCGAGCACCACGAGCAGCCCCAGGTCGCGGAGCTCGCCCAGCACCGCCCGGGCCACCTCGGTGTCGGACGCGAGCACCCGCTCGGACACCTCCACGCACAGCGAGCTCGCGTCGGCACCGGTCTCCTCGATGAGCGCCGCGATCTGGGCCGGGAGCGAGATGTCGCGCAGCTCGGCCGCCGCGAGGTTGACGCCCACGAGGAAGTCGCCCCACTCGGGATGCGCCGTGTGCCACTCCACCCACTGGCGGAACGCCATGTCGCGCACCAGCGTGCCGATCCGGCCGATGAGCCCCGCGTCCTCCGCCACCTCGAGGAACTGGTCGGGAACCAGCAGGCCGCGGGTCGGATGGTTCCAACGGACCAGGGACTCGAACCCCGAGAACCGCCCGGTCCGCAACGACATCACGGGCTGGTAGTGGAGCGTGAGCTCCCCGGCGTCGAGCGCGCGGCGCAGGTCGCGCTCCACGTCGAGGCGGGCCACGACGCGGGCCCGCAACGCGCCGTCGAACAGCTCGGCGCGGCCTCGACCCCGCTCCTTCGCGCGGTACATGGCGGTGTCGGCGTCGCGGAGCAGCGCCTCGGGAGACTGGCCGTCCGCCAGCGCGACACCGATGCTCGCCGTGACGACGATCTCCATGCCGTCGATCTCGATCGGCTGCGCCACGACGTCGAGCATGCGCCGGGCGACCGCCATCACCTCGTCGACCGTCGCCAGACCCACGCACACCACGACGAACTCGTCGCCGCCGAACCGGGCCACTGCGTCGCCGGGCCGCAACGCCGACCGGAGCCGGCGCGACACGTCGACGAGGATCCGGTCGCCGACCTCGTGGCCGGAGCTGTCGTTGAACACCTTGAACCGGTCCAGGTCCAAGAAGAAGACCGCGGCGAGGCGGTCGGACGGGTACTCCGCGATCGCGCGCAGCCGGGCCACGAGGTGCTCACGATTCGGGAGGTCGGTGAGCGCGTCGTGCGAGGCCTGGTACGCGAGGCGGTCCTGCGCGGCGTCGCGCTCGAGCGCGATGGCCGCGAGCGACCCGACGGTCGCGAGCAGCTGGTGCTCCATCGGCGTCGGCTCCCGCTCATCGGGCAGCAGCGCGGTGAGCGTGCCCAGGATGTTCTCGCCGTCCGACGCGTAGATCGGGGCCGCCCACCAGCCGTGGAGGCCGGCCGCGCTGAGCACAACGTCGGCCTCGGGCCGCGGCGGGATGCTGGCGACGGACCCGACGACGGGGCCCTCGAGGAGCCGGGTCCGGATGTGGGGCTGACCGGAGACCCGGTCCAGGACCGTCCACAGCTCCGGGCTGAGCGACGGGGCGGCGGCCACCCGCAGCCCGTCGCCGTGACGGACGAGCGCCACTGCGAGCGCGCCGTCCACCCACCGTTCGACCATCGCGCAGAGGTCGTCGAGGGTCTCCGCGAGCGGCGCGCCCCGAGCGACGCGTTCGAGGACCCGTGACTGCTCCAGCACCACCGCCTCGGCGCTCTTGCGGTCGCTCACGTCACGCGAGGCCACGAGGATCCCGCCGACGGACGGCTCGGCGGTGAGGTCGACGACTGCGGCCTCGACGAACCGGTACCGGCCGTCGCGGCCCCGGAACCGCAGCTCCACCGGGACGGGCGGGCGCTCGCCGCCGAGCTGGGCGGCGAACTCGATGGCCACCGCGTCGGCGTCGTCGGGGTGGACGAAGTCGAGCGGGAACCGGCCGACGAGCTCCTCGGGGGCCCACCCGAGGATCCGGGTGTGGGCCGAGCTGACGAAGGCGAACCGGCCCTCGAGGTCGTAGATCGACACCATGTCCGGCGAGCGCTGGACGAGCATTCGGAAGCGCTCGACCGCCGCGACCGCCACGGCGTCCCCCAGATCCAGGTCCTGCATTCCCTCATGATCGGCGCGTCCGGCGCACTCCTCAACCCGAGATCCCCGTCACAGCGCCTCGGTACCCTCGGACCATCGACGCCCTCGCCCGCTTCTCCCCCGCCGTCCAGGCCTGGTTCACCGCGTCCTTCGCCGCCCCCACCCCGGTCCAGGCCGCAGGGTGGGACGCCATCGCCGCCGGTGACCATGCGCTCCTCCTCGCCCCCACCGGATCGGGCAAGACCCTCGCGGCGTTCCTGTGGGCGATCGACCGGCTCACCACCGAGCCCCCCCGGCCCGAAGCCCGCTGCCGCGTCCTCTACGTCTCGCCCCTGAAGGCCCTCGCGGTCGACGTCGAGCGCAACCTGCGCATGCCGCTCGTGGGGGTCGGCCACGCGGCCGAGCGGCTGAGCCGGCCGGCCCGCATCCCCACCGTCGCGATCCGCACCGGCGACACCCCGAACGACGAGCGCCGTCGCATCCAGCGCACCCCGCCCGACATCCTCATCACCACGCCCGAGTCGCTCTACCTCATGCTCACGTCGCGCGCCCGCGAGGTGCTGCGCGACGTCGAGACCGTCATCGTCGACGAGATCCACGCGGTCGCGGGCACCAAGCGCGGCGCGCACCTCGCGCTGTCGCTCGAGCGGCTCGAGGAGCTCACCCCCACGCCCCCGCAGCGCATCGGGCTCTCGGCCACCCAGCGCCCGCTCGACGAGATCGCCCGGTTCCTCGGGGGCCGCACGCCCGACGGGTTCCGGCCGGTCACGATCGTCGACACCGGCACGGTCAAGGAGCTCGACGTCGAGGTGGTCGTCCCGGTCGACGACCTGCGGGACCTGAGGGGAGGGGCGCCCCGACCGCCCACCGACTCGCCCCAGGGGCGCCCATACCCGACCGTGGAGATGGGGAAGGTGGCCGAGGACGACACCGGTTCCGGCGCGGTCGCGCAGAGCATCTGGGCCCATGTCCAGCCCGCCCTGCTCGAGCTGGTGCGTGCGCACCGCAGCACCCTGATCTTCGTGAACGCTCGTCGCGGCGCCGAGCGGCTGGCCGCGCAGCTCAACGAGCTCGCCGGCGAGGAGCTGGTCAAGGCCCACCACGGGTCGATCGCCCGCGAGCAGCGCCTGGCGATCGAGGACGCGCTGAAGCAGGGCGAGCTGCGCGCGCTCGTGGCCACCAGCTCGCTGGAGCTCGGCATCGACATGGGCGCGGTCGACCTCGTGGTGCAGGTCGAGTCGCCGGGCTCCGTCGCCCGGGGCCTGCAACGGGTCGGGCGCGCCGGACACCACGTCGGCATGCCGAGCCGGGGCCGCATCTTCCCGAAGTACCGCGGCGACCTCCTCGAGGCCGCGGCCGTGGTCCCGCGCATGGAAGCCGGCCTCGTCGAGGAGACGCGCTACCTGCGCAACCCGCTCGACGTGCTCGCCCAGCAGATCGTGGCCGCGTGCGCGGTCGACGAGTGGGACGTCGACGCACTCCTCGCGATGGTGCGCCGCACCGCCGCGTTCGCCGACCTCTCCGACGACGCCTTCGTCGCCGTGCTCGACCTCCTGGCCGGCCGCTACCCGTCCGACGACTTCGCCGGGCTCAAGCCGCGCGTCGTGTGGGACCGCACCGCGGGCCGGGTTCGCGCGCGCGACGGCGCGGGCCGGGTCGCGATCTCGAACGGGGGCACGATCCCCGACCGCGGGCTGTTCGGCGTGTTCCTCCCCGAGGGCCAGCGCGTCGGCGAGCTCGACGAGGAGATGGTCTACGAGAGCCGCCCGGGCGACACCTTCACCCTGGGGGCATCCACCTGGCGGATCCAGGAGATCACCCACGCGCGGGTGGTGGTCACGCCGGCACCGGGGGAGCCGGCCCGGATGCCGTACTGGCACGGCGACAAGCCCGGCCGGCCCGCCGAGCTCGGGCGCGCGGTCGGCGCCACCGTGCGCGACCTCGCCCACCGCGACCCCGACGACGCGCGCGAGCGGCTCCGGACCGTGCACCACCTCGACGAGCGCGCCGCGCAGAACCTGCTCACCTACATCGACGACCAGCGCACCGCCACCGGGGTGCTCCCCGACGACCGCACGATCGTGGTCGAGCGCTTCCCCGACGAGATCGGCGACTGGCGCGTCTGCATCCTCACGCCGTTCGGCGCGCGGGTGCACGCACCGTGGGCGATGGCCATCGAGGAGCGCCTCGCCGAGCGGCTCGACCTCGAGGTCGACATCATCTGGAGCGACGACGGCATCGTGCTGCGGCTGCCCGAGGCGGTCGACGAGATCCCGCTCGACGAGCTCGTGATCGACCCCGCCGAGATCGAGGACCTCGTGGTGCGGCGGCTGCCCGCCACCGCGCTGTTCGCGGCCCGCTTCCGCGAGGCCTCGGCCCGGGCACTGCTGCTGCCGCGGCGTCGGCCCGGTGAGCGCACTCCACTGTGGCAGCAGCGCAAGCGCGCCGCCGACCTCCTCCAGGTCGCGGCCCGCTACCCGGAGTTCCCCCTCCTGCTCGAGACCACCCGGGAGTGCCTGCGCGACGTGTTCGACCTCCCGGCGCTGCGCGAGGTGCTCCAGGGCCTCCAGAACCGCACCATCCGCGCCGTCTCCGTCGACACGCCCCGCGCCTCGCCCTTCGCGCAGTCGCTGCTCTTCGGGTGGATCGCCACCTACATGTACGAGGGCGACGCCCCACTCGCCGAGCGGCGCGCGGTGGCCCTCGCGCTCGACCGCGACCTGTTGCGCGAGCTGCTCGGCTCCGACGAGCTGCGCGAGCTCATCGACGCCGAAGCGCTCGGTGCACTCGAGCTCGAGCTCCAGTGGCTCGCCCCCGACGGCCGGCGCGTCCGGTCCGCCGACGACCTCCACGACCTCCTGCGCGACGTGGGCGATCTCCGCGACGACGAGCTCGCCGCGCGCGCGGCGGTTGACGTCGAGCCCCTGCTCGCGGCACTCTTGGCGGAGCACCGAGCGATCCGGATCCGGATCGCCGGGGAGGCCCGGGTGGCCGCAGCCGAGGACGCAGCGCGGTTCCGCGATGCGCTTGGCGCCGCCACACCGCGCGGCCTCCCCGGCGCCTTCGTGGAGCCGGTGGCCGATCCGCTCGCCGATCTCGTCGCGCGATACGCACGCACCCACGGACCGTTCCGCGCGGTCGACGCCGCGCAACGGCTCGGCCTCCCCGTCGAACCGGTCCGCCGTGCCCTCGATCGCATCGAGGCCTTCGGGCGGGTCGTCACCGGCGAGTTCCGTCCCGACGGCCTCGAACGCGAGTGGTGCGACGTCGAGGTGCTGCGCCGGTTGCGGCGGCGCTCGCTCGCGCGCCTGCGCCGCGAGGTCGAGCCGGTCGACCACGAGACCTTCGCCCGGTTCCTCCCGGCGTGGCAGGGGGTCGGCGAAGGTCGGCGCGGCGCCGACGCGCTCCTCGACGCCATCGGACTCCTCCAGGGTGCGGCCGTCCCCGCGTCGACGCTGGAGTCCGACGTCCTCGCGTCCCGCGTCGCCCGATACCGCCCGATCGACCTCGACGAGCTGTGCGCGGCCGGGGAGGTGGTGTGGATCGGCGCCGGCGGGATCGGCGCGCACGACGGCCGCGTCTCGTTGTGCTTCCGCGACGACGTCCGCCTCCTCGCGCCCCCGCTCCCGACCGATCCGCCCGACGGGCCGCTCGTCGACGCGCTGCGCGCCCATCTCGGCGCGTACGGCGCGTCGTTCTGGCCCGACCTCGTGCGCGCCGCCGGCACCGCCGACGAGCGTGCGGTGCTCGCCGCGCTGTGGGACCTCGTCTGGGCCGGCGAGGTCACCAACGACGGCCTCGCCGCGCTCCGGGCGGTGCTCGGCGCCAAGCCCCGCAGCGGTGCCGGGAAGGGCAGGCCCCGACCCGGTCGCCTCACCCGGCTCGGTCCGCCCGCGGGTGCCGGCCGCTGGTCGCTCGTCGCGCCACTGCGCACCCCCGAGCCGTCGCCCACCGAGCTGATGGCGGCACGCGCGCAGCAGCTGCTCACCCGCTACGGCGTCGTCACCCGCGAGGCGGTGAAGGCGGAGGGCATCCCGGGCGGGTACGCGGGCGTGTACCCCGCGCTCCGCACGCTCGAGGAGGCGGGGCGCGCCCGGCGCGGCTACTTCGTCGCCGGGCTCGGCGCGGCGCAGTTCGCACTGCCCGGCGCGGCCGAGCGGCTCCGCGGCGGCCGGGGCGGCGCCGACCGATCCGACCGCGACCTCGGTGTCGTCGTGCTCGCGGCCACGGATCCCGCCCAGCCTTACGGCGCCGCCCTCCCCTGGCCCGACCCGCCCGAGCTCGCGGCCGACGCCACCCGGCCGCCCCGCCCCGCCCGGGCCGCCGGCGCGCTGGTGGTGCTGCGCGGCGGCGCGCCCGTCGCCTTCCTCGATCCCCGGGGCCACCATCTCCTCGCCTACGACCTCGACGACCTCGACTGGCTGGAGATCCTGCCCACGCTCGTCCGGGACGATCGCGTGCGCCGGCTCGAGATCCAGCGCGTCAACGGGGTACCCGTGCGCTCCACGCCGTTGGGGCCCGCGCTCGACGCCGTGGGCTTCGTCCCGACGCCGCGCGGCGTCGTCTTCCGCGGTTGACCCCGCCAGACCTGCGAACTCCGCTTCGCAACGGCTACGCGCTGGGGAACCGCGCTCCGGCCGGACCGGAGAGCCAGAACTTGGCCATCACCATTCCGGCGCCGAGGAACGAGAACACCACCAGGCCGGCACCCGGGTCCGGCCCCCACCCGTTGGGCCAGTCGTTGACCGTCCAGAGCACGGACGCCACAAACCATGCGCTCATCCCTGCGAGCATCGCCCGGCGCGCGTTGCGGAACACCGCCGCGGCCCCGGCCAGCACGACGATGTTGACCGGGAAGAACGCGGGGAACACGCCGAGCACCGCGCCGCCTGCAGTGGCGACGCCCTTGCCGCCCCGGAACCCCGTCCACACCGGCCAGATGTGCCCGGCGATCGCCGCGGTCGCGGCGGCGTAGGCCGCGGCATCGCCCACGAGCACGAGCGCGATCAGCCCTGCGAACATCGCCTTGCCCCCGTCGAGCAGCACCACCACGATGCCCCACCCCTTGCCGATCTCACGGAAGGTGTTGAAGCCGCCGGGGTTGCCGCTCCCCGTCTCACGGATGTCGACGCGGCCGCGCGTCGCGACGCTCGTCACCAGCATGGCGAACGGGATCGTCCCGAGCAGGTAGCCGAGGACGACGACGAGCGCGAACGCGACTGCGTTCACCGGTCGGGCGAGGGATCGCGGCCCATGAACGCGAGGAGCTTCGTCTGCTCGTCGGCGTCCCCCGGCACGATGACGCGCGGTCCGTAGTGCCCGGAGCTGCGCAACACCTCGTCGAGCCCTTCCGTCCCTTCGTACATGCGGTGGACCTCGACGGGATCGAGGGTCTCGTCGAGCCCGGTCGCGCGCGCGAGGTCCCACGTGTGCACCAGCACGTCGCCGGTGACGATCATGTCGAGCGCCTGCTCGACGGGCATCCGACCCATCGGCCCTTCGACCTCGCGTGCGGCGATCGCCGGATCGGCGAAGAACCCGTCGATGGTCCCGCGCAGCGCGGTCCACGCACCCGCCGGGTCGTCGTCGACGGAGGGGCCGGCCGGGAACTCGAGCCCCACCGTGGCACCGAAGAACGCCGGAACCCACTCCACCAGGTGGCGGACGACGTCGCGCGCGACCCACCCGTCACACGGCGACGGGTTGTCCCAGTCGGCGGGACGGACCGCGTCGACGCGACGGCTGAACCCGTCGGCGACGATCGTGAACCGATCCGAGCACTCGCTCACGCGGCCGGCTCCCTGCGGGATGCTCGCGACTAGCCGCCCGAGACGTCCTGCGGACGCTCGCGACCGGCGCCGATCCAGGGCATCATCGCCCGGAGCCGCTCGCCCACCTCTTCGATGTGGTGAGACGCACCGCGGCGGCGCAGCGCGTTGAACCGCGGCCGGCCGGCCTGGTTCTCGAGGATCCACTCACGCGCGAACTCGCCCGACTGGATCTCGTCGAGGATCTGCTTCATCTCGTCGCGCGTGGCCTGGGTGACGATGCGCGGGCCGCGGGTCATGTCGCCGTACTCCGCGGTGTCGGAGATCGAGTAGCGCATGTTGGAGATGCCGCCCTCGTAGATGAGGTCGACGATGAGCTTCACCTCGTGCAGCGTCTCGAAGTACGCGGACTCGGGCTGGTAGCCGGCGTTCACGAGCGTCTCGAAGCTGGCCATGATCAGCTCGGTGAGGCCACCGCAGAGCACGACCTGCTCACCGAAGAGGTCGGTCTCGGTCTCCTCCTCGAACGTGGTGTCGAGCACGCCGGCGCGGGTGGCGCCGATCGCCCGCGCGTAGGCCAGCGCGGTCTCCTTCGCCTTGCCCGTCTCGTCGGCCGAGACCGCGACGAGCGCGGGCACGCCGCCACCCTCCTCGAAGGTTCGGCGCACGAGGTGCCCCGGGCCCTTCGGCGCGATCATCCACACGTCGACCCCCTTCGGCGGCTTGACCTGGCCGAAGTGGATGTTGAACCCGTGCGCGAAGGCGAGCGAGTTGCGCTCCTCGAGGTTGGGCTCGATGTCCTCGCGGTAGACGCGGGCCTGCTCGGTGTCGGGCAGCAGCACCATGATGATGTCGGCCTCGCGCACCGCCTCGGCGGTGGGGAGGACCCGCAGCCCGGCCTCCTCGGCCTTCGCCCACGAGCTCGAACCTTCCCGCAGGCCGACGATCACGTCGATCCCCGACTCGTGGAGGTTCCGGGCGTGGGCGTGCCCCTGGGAGCCGTACCCGAGGACGGCGACCGTACGGCCCTCGAGGTGGGCCAGGTCGGCATCGGCGTCGTAGTAGATGGTCGCGGGCATGAGGAGACGTCCTTTGTGATTCGATCAGAACGTTTTGGCGTCGGAAGACCCACCGCAGCGGTGGTCGATCGACGCCGAAACTGGCATGGGGAGGCTAGTTCAGGCGGTTCGGTTGCGGACCGCCCGGAGGCGGGCCGGGCGCCGGGCGAGCTTGGGCAGGGCGATCCGGCCCGTGCGCTGGAGCTCGAGGATCCCGAAGGGCCCGAGCAGGTCGCTCATGGCGTCGAGCTTGCTCGGGGCCCCCGCGACCATGATCGTCAGGGCGTCGTAGCCGACGTCGTCGATCTTGGCCTCGAAGATCGAGGCGAGCTCGGTGATCTGCGACCGGGCCTCGGCCGTGGCCTTCACCGTCACGAGCATCAGCTCGCGCTCCACGGCATCGGCGGGGGCGAGCTCGACGATCTTCAGCACCGGGATCAGCTTGTTGAGCTGCTTGGTGACCTGCTCGAGCGGCGCCGAGTCGGCGTCGACCACGATGGTCATGCGGCTGAACCGCTCGTCCTCGGTCGGGCTGACCGCGAGCGAGACGATGTTGAAGCCGCGCCGCGCGAACAGGCCGGCCACACGCGTCAGCACGCCGAACTTGTTCTCGACGAGCACGCTCAGGATGTGGTGTTGCGGGGTTCCGTTCATCGGAGTTCCTTCGTGACCGAGCCGTCGCTCAGCGGCCGGCGGCGTACGGGTCGTGGGCGGGGTCGAGGATGACCTCGTCGTTCGTCGTGCCGGCCGCGATCATCGGGTACACCTTCTCCCGGAAGTCGGTGCGGAAGTCGATCACCACCGGACGGTCGTCGATCTCGTTGGCCTTCTGGATCGTCGGCTCGACGTCCTCGGGCGTGTCGACCCGGAACGCCACGCAGCCCATCGCCTCGGCCCACTTCACGTAGTCGGGCAGGTCGGGCGAGAGGTACACCTCGCTGTAGCGCTCCTCGTAGAACATCTCCTGCCACTGGCGCACCATGCCGAGGTAGGCGTTGTTCAGGATCGCGACCTTCACCGGGATCCGCTCCGCGCTCGCGGTCACCAGCTCTTGCGCGGTCATCTGGAAGCAGCCGTCACCGTCGACCGCCCACACCATGCGCTCGGGCTTGCCCACCTTCGCGCCGATGGACGCCGGCACGGCGAAGCCCATCGTGCCGAGGCCACCGGAGTTGATCCAGGTGTACGGGTGGTTGAACTTCCACCGCTGCGCGGTCCACATCTGGTGCTGGCCCACGCCGGAGGCGACGATCGTGTCGTCGGGCGTGTTGTCGCGCAGGGTGTCGATCACGTACTGCGGCTTCAGCGGGCCGTCTTCCAACTGCTCGTAGATGAGCGGGTACTGGTCCTGCCAGGCGCGCAGCTGCGTGTGCCACTCGTCGAGCGCCGGCCAGGCCTTCTTGGCCTTCTCGGCCCGCACGGCCCTCACCAGCTCCTCGATCACCACGCGGCAGTCGCCCACGATCGGCACGTCGGGCCGGCGCACCTTGCCCAGCTCGGCCGGATCGATGTCGACGTGGATGATCTTCGCGTCGGGAGCGAAGCCGTCGAGCTTGCCGGTGACGCGGTCGTCGAAGCGCGAGCCCAACGCGATGAGCAGGTCGGACTTCTGCATCGCGGTGATCGCGGTGTAGTTGCCGTGCATGCCGGGCATCCCGAGGCAACGCGGGTGGTCGTCGGGGAACGCGCCCCGCGCCATCAGCGTGGTGACCACCGGGAAGTCGGTCGCGTTCACGAGCTCGCGCAGCGCCTCGGCCGCGCGGGCCTTGAGGATGCCCCCGCCCACGTAGAGCACCGGCTGCTTCGCCTCGCTCATCAGGCGCGCGGCGTCCTTGATCTGCTTCGCGTGGCCCTTCATGGTGGGCTTGTAGCCGGGGAGGTCGACCGACTCCGGCCACTCCCAGTCCATCGCCTGGTTGGCCACGTCCTTGGGCAGGTCCACGAGCACCGGGCCGGGGCGGCCGGTGGTGGCGACGTGGAACGCCTCCCGCACGATGCGGGGGATGTCCTGCGCGTCGGTGACGAGCCAGTTGTGCTTCGTCACCGGCATCGTGATGCCGACGGTGTCGCACTCCTGGAACGCGTCGGTCCCGATCACCGCGTAGGGCACCTGGCCGGTGATCATCACCAGCGGGATCGAGTCCATGTAGGCGTCGCACAGGGGGGTGACGACGTTGGTCGCGGCCGGGCCGCTCGTGACCATGGCCACGCCCGGGCGGCCGGTGGCGTGGGCGTACCCCTCGGCCATGTGGCCGGCGCCCTGCTCGTGGCGGACGAGGATGTGCCGGATCGACGAGTCGATCAGCGGGTCGTAGACGGGGAGGATGGCCCCGCCGGGGAGGCCGAACATCACCTCGACCTGCTCCTGCTCGAGGCTCTTGATGAGGGCCTGGGCGCCGGTCAGCTTCATGGGTCGCTCACTTCGGGTTGGGTGCAACGGGGTTGGACGGGACCCCTGGATTCGGCTCCGCACGCCTCGAAGACCGCCCCGTGACGTACGAAGCCCCTCGCCAGGGCGAGGGGCGGAAGCGCACGGACGCGACGAGGCGCCGTGCGCTAGGTAACGATTACGAGGAGGGAGGTGGTGAACATCGAACTCCCATTGTGGCCGCCGGGGACCCCGTTGCGCAAGTCATTGAGCTCCGGGTCCCTCCCCAGCACCCTCGAAGCGATAGCCCATGCCCGGTTCCGTGACGAAGTACCGCGGCCGCGCCGGGTCCGGCTCGAGCTTGCGGCGGATGTGGGCGAGATGCACCCGCAGGTAGTTCGTCTCGGTGCCGTACTCCGGACCCCACACCTGCTGGAGGAGCTGGCGCGACGCCACGAGCTTGCCGGCGTTGCGCACCAGCACCTCGACGATCCCCCACTCGATGGGCGTGAGCCGGACCTCGGAGCCGGCGCGGGCAACCCGCTTCGCCGCGAGGTCGACCGAGAAGTCGGGCGTCGCGACGATCGGAGCCTCGGCCGCGGTGAGGTCGCGCCGCAGCGCGGCCCGGATGCGCGCGAGGAGCTCCCCCATGCCGAACGGCTTCGTCACGTAGTCGTCGGCACCCGCGTCGAGCGCGTCGATCTTGTCGCGCTCGCCGTCGCGCGCCGACAGCACGAGGATGGGGACGGTCGACCAGCCGCGCAGCCCGTCGATCACCTCGATCCCGCTGATGCCGGGAAGCCCGAGGTCGAGCACCACGAGGTCGGGCGGGTGATCGGCGGCACGCACCAACGCGTCCTCACCCGTCGCCGCGAGGTCGACGGCGTATCCGCGCGCCTTGAGGTTGGCGCCCAGCGCGCGCAGGATCTGGGGCTCGTCGTCCACCACGAGGACGCGAGCCGACACGGGCGCGGTCGTCACCGCGCCACCGGCAGGACGACGATGGCGGTGAGCCCACCGCCCGGGGTGTCCTCGAGCCGCAGCTCGCCGTGCATCGCGTCGACGAAGCCGCGCGCGACCGCGAGGCCGAGCCCGACCCCCGTCGCGGTGCGCTGGTCCCCGAAGCGCTGGAACGGCTCGAAGACCTGGTCGCGCTCGGACGCCGGGATTCCCGGCCCCTGGTCCACGACGTGCAACGCCACGTCGCCGTTGACCGCGCTCGCCGCCACGTGAACGGTTCGCGACTCCGGACACACCGCGATCGCGTTCGCGAGGAGGTTCGCGATGACCCGTTCGAGCAGGACCGGGTCGGCCCAGACCTGCGGGAGCGTCTCGGGAAGCTCGGCGTCCACCTTCGCCGCACCCTCCCCCAGGCTCGCGACTGCGGCCGGCACCACCTCGTCGAACCCGACCGCGCGGCACTGGGGCTCGATCACGCCGGCCTGGAGTCGGCTCATGTCGAGCAGGTTCCCCACGAGACCGGTGAGGCGATCGGTCTGCTCCTCGATCGCCTCGAGGAACTCGGCGGTCTCGTCGTCGTCCCAGGTGACGTCGTCCTGGCGCAGGCTCGAGACCGACGCCTTGATCGCGGCGAGCGGCGTGCGCAGGTCGTGCGACACGGCCTGGAGCAGCGCGGTGCGCAGCTCGTTGGCCTGGGCCAGCGCGCTCGCCGACGCGGCCGCCGTCGACAGACGGGAGCGCTCCAGGGCTGCGGCGAGCTGCGCGCCGAACGCCACGAGCACGCGACGATCGTCGGCGGTGAGCTGTCGGCCCCGCAACGCGAGCACGACATCGGGCCCGAGGTGATCGACGACGTCGGCCTGCTCCGGGCGCACCGGGGCCTCCGGACCCGCCGATGCCTCGACCGTCCACTGCCCGTCGGTGTTGCGCAGGATCGCGACGGAGTCGAGCGCGAACGAGGATCGCAGGTGGGCGACGAGCACGCGGAGCGGGTCATCGGCGGTCACGGTCGCCGCGAGCCGGGCCAGCACCTCGGCTTCGGCCCGGGCGCGCGCGGCATCGGCCGAGCGTCGGGCCGCGGCGGCGACCACCGCGCTGACGATCCCGGCCACCACGACGAAGACCACGAGCGCGAGCAGGTTCTCACCCTCATCGATCGTCCAGGTGTGCACCGGCGGCGTGAAGTACCAGTTCGCGAGGAGGAACGCCGCGATCGCGGCTCCGACCGCGGGTGCGATGCCGCCGACCACGGCAACCACGACCACCACCAGCAAGTAGAGGAGGAGCACACCAGGAAGACCGACGCTGCCGCGCAGAGCGGCCAGCACGGCCGTGGCGACCACGAGGGCGACGACCGCCACCAGCCATCCGGCAAGCTGCCGGCGCCGCGACAGTCCGAGCTCGACCCGGTGGAGGCGGCGGACGGTGAGGACCGAAGGCGCGTCCACCACCCCATGCGAGATCACGTGGACGTCGATCGTCCCCGACAGCCGAATCACCCGGTTGACCACGGACCCCCGCACCACCTCCTGGACGCGGGACCGATGACTGGCGCCGATCACGAGCTGGGTGCAGTTCTCCAGCCGCGCGAAGTCCGTGAGGGCGCTGGCGACGTCCGAGCTCACGATCTCGTGGTACTCGCCGCCCAGATCCTCGAGGAGCGCACGGTGCGCGTCGAGATCCGCGGACGACGGCCCTGCCAGGCCCTCGTCGCCCCGGACGTGCACGCCGAGGAGCTCGCCGTGAGCCCGCTGGGCCATGCGCGCCGCGCGCCGGATGAGCGCTTCCGTCCCGGGCGCGCCGGTGAGCGCCACCATGACGCGCTCGCGCGTCTCCCATGGTTCGGTGATGCCGTGACGCTCGCGGTACTCCTCGAGCGCCTCGTCGACCCGGTCGGCAACCCAGAGCAGTGCGAGCTCACGGAGCGCGGCGAGGTTCCCCGGCCGGAAGTAGTTCGTGAGCGCGGGATCGATCCGCTCGGCCGGGTAGATGTTGCCGTGCGCCATCCGCCGGCGGAGCGCCTCGGGCGTCATGTCGACCAGCTCGACCTGGTCGGCCTGGCGCACCACCTCGTCGGGCACGGTCTCGCGCTGCCGGACCCCGGTGATGGTCTCGACCACGTCGTTGACCGACTCGAGGTGCTGGATGTTGACCGTCGAGACGACGTCGATCCCGGCGTCGAGGAGCTCCTGGACGTCCTGCCACCGCTTCGTGTTGCGCGACCCGGGAACGTTCGTGTGCGCGAGCTCGTCGACGAGCGCGACGTCGGGCCTGCGCACCAGCAACGCGTCGATGTCCATCTCCTCGAAGGTGGCGCCGCGGTGCTCGATCGCCCGCCGCGGGAGCACCTCGAGGTCGCCGACGGCTTCGAACGTCTTCGAGCGACCGTGCGACTCGACGAACCCGGCGACCACGTCGGTCCCGCGGTCACGGCGCCGGCGGCCCTCGTTGAGCATGGCGAAGGTCTTGCCGACGCCCGGGGCAGCCCCGAGGTAGATGCGAAGCTTCCCGCGCGCCACGTTGCGATGGTAAGGGACTAGTGGCGCTGCAGCGCGAGGTTGAGCGTCAACACGTTCACGCCCGGCTCACCGAGAAAGCCCAGTGACGGCTCGTCGGTGTTGTCGGCGATCAGCTGCTCCACCTTCTTCACGGACATCCCGCGGGCTTCGGCGACCCGGCGCGCCTGGTATCGCGCATTGGCCTTCGAGATGTGCGGGTCGAGGCCCGAGCCCGACGACGTCACCGCATCGACCGGGACCGCTTCGTCGCCGGTGAGCCCGTTCGCCGCGCGGTAGTCGGCCACCCGCTGTGCCACCGCGTCGATCAGGTCCGGATTGGTCGGGCCGAGGTTGGTGCCGCCACTCGCCTGGGCGTCGTAGTCGGCGGCCGACGGCCGGGGCTGGAACCACTGCTCACCCGCGAACGCCTGCCCGAGGAGCTCGGAGCCGACGACCTTCCCGTTCTTCGTGATCAAGGACCCGTCGGCCTCGTGGTTGAACGCGACCTGCGCGATCCCGGTGACGACGAGGGGATACCCCACGCCGACCAGGAGCGTCAGGGCGAGGAGCACCTTGACCGCGGCGAGCAGCTGTGCGCGCATGACTACTTCACTCCCAGGGCCGTGACGACCACGTCGATGAGCTTGATGCCGATGAACGGCACGATGATCCCGCCGAGTCCGTAGATCAGCAGGTTGCGACGGAGCAGTGCGCCCGCGCTCATCGGCCGGAACTTCACCCCGCGCAGCGCGAGGGGGATCAGGGCGACGATCACCAACGCGTTGAAGATGACCGCCGACAGGATCGCGGATCGCGGCGACTGCAGGTTCATGACGTTGAGCTTGTCGAGCGCCGGGATCACCGCGAGGAACATTGCCGGGATGATGGCGAAGTACTTCGCCACGTCGTTCGCGATCGAGAACGTCGTGAGCGACCCGCGGGTGATCAGCAGCTGCTTGCCTACCTCGACGATCTCGATGAGCTTCGTCGGGTTGGAGTCGAGGTCGATCATGTTCCCGGCCTCTTTGGCCGCCTGGGTGCCCGTGTTCATCGCGACGCCCACGTCGGCCTGGGCGAGCGCCGGCGCGTCGTTGGTGCCGTCCCCGGTCATCGCCACGAGCCGGCCGCCCGCCTGCTCCCGCTTGATCAAGGCCATCTTGTCTTCCGGCGTGGCCTCGGCGAGGAAGTCGTCGACCCCGGCTTCGGCCGCGATCGCGGCGGCAGTGAGCGGGTTGTCACCCGTGATCATCACCGTCCGGATCCCCATCAGCCGCAGCTCGTCGAAGCGCTCGCGCATCCCCTGCTTCACGATGTCCTTGAGCTGGATGACGCCGAGCACTCGCGCGTTGCCGTCAACCGCCTCGGCCACGGTGAGCGGGGTGCCGCCCTCGGCCGCGATGCCGTGCGCGATGGTCTCCATCGACTCGTGGACCGTGCCGCCGAGCTCCTCGACCCAGCGGCGCACGGAGTCGGCCGCGCCCTTGCGGACCTGACGGGTCCCGGCGTCGACGCCGCTCATCCGGGTCTGCGCGGTGAACGGCACGAGCACGGCCTCGATCGACTGCTCGCCCCGGACGCCGTACTCGGTCTCGGCCAGGGCGACGACCGACCGACCCTCGGGCGTCTCGTCGGCGAGGCTCGAGGCGAGCGCCGCCGCCGCGAGCTCGGTCTCCGACACCCCGGGCACCGGGATGAACGAGGTTGCGTGGCGGTTCCCGAGGGTGATCGTGCCGGTCTTGTCGAGCAGGAGCGTGGCGACGTCGCCCGATGCCTCGACCGCCCGACCCGACATCGCGAGCACGTTCCGCTGCACCAGCCGGTCCATGCCCGCGATCCCGATCGCCGACAGCAGCGCGCCGATCGTGGTGGGGATCAGGCACACCAGCAACGCAACCAGCACGACGATCGTCTGCGCGGCGCCGCTGTAGTCGGCGAACGGCTGGAGCGTGACCACCGCCATCAGGAAGATGAGCGTGAGTCCGGCCAGCAGGATGTTGAGCGCGATCTCGTTGGGGGTCTTCTGGCGCTCGGCGCCCTCGACCAGGCTGATCATCCGGTCGAGGAACGTCTCACCCGGCTTCGCGGTGATCTGGACGGCGATCTCGTCGGAGAGGACGCGCGTCCCGCCGGTGACGGCCGACCGGTCGCCGCCCGACTCGCGGATCACCGGAGCGGACTCGCCCGTGATCGCGGACTCGTCGACGCTGGCGATGCCCTCGACGACGGTGCCGTCACCCGGGATCACCTCGCCGGCCGTCACCATCACGACGTCGCCCACCTGCAACGTCGCGCTCGAGACGTCCTCGACCGATCCGTCCGGCGCGCGGCGGTGCGCGACGGTGTCCTGGCGAGCCGCCCGCAACGTGTCCGCCTGCGCCTTGCCCCGGCCCTCCGCGACCGCCTCGGCGAAGTTGGCGAACAGCACGGTGAACCAAAGCCAGATCGTGACGAGCCCGGCGAAGACGTTCTCGTCGTGCGACGCCGATCCCAGCTTCTGGAAGAAGAGGACCGTGGTGAGGACGCTGCCGATCTCGACGACGAACATGACCGGGTTCCGGGCCATCACGCGCGGATTGAGCTTGCGCACGCTGTCGACGAGCGCACGACGCACGATCGCCGGATCGAACATCGAGCGCGCCGGCGGCCGGTTGCGCGCCTTGGCCACCGGGGAACCCAGCCGCGCCTCGGGCGCTTCCGTCTCGGGTGAGGTGGTTGCGTCGGACACTGGGATCTCCTGACTTCTGGGTCGTTCGCTCACGCTCGCTCCTTCACAGCCCGAGCGCTTCGGCGATCGGGCCGAGCGCCAACACGGGGAAGAACGTCAGACCGACCACGAGCACGATCACGCCGGTGAGCAGAACGGTGAAGAGCGGGGTGCCGGTCGGGAAGGTTCCCGACGACGGCGGCGCCGGCTGCTTGCGGCCCAACGAACCTGCGATCGCGAGCACGGGGACGATCAAGAGGAAGCGCCCGACGAGCATGCAGAGCCCGAGCGTCGTGTTGTACCAGTCGGTGTTGCCGGCGAGCCCCGCGAACGCGGAGCCGTTGTTGTTCGCCGCCGACGTGAACGCGTAGGTGACCTCCGACAGCCCGTGCGGGCCCGGGTTCAGGATCGACGCCTTCGCCGTGTCGAGGAGCACGGATGTCGCGGTGAACCCGAGGATGACCACGGGCACGGCCAGGATGTAGAGGACGACGAGCTTCATCTCCGGCGCCTGGATCTTCTTCCCCAGGTACTCCGGCGTTCGCCCGACCATGAGCCCCGCGATGAACACGGCGAGCAGTGCGAAGACGAGGATGCCGTAGAGACCGGCGCCGACGCCCCCGGGGCTCACCTCCCCGAGCATCATGTTCAGCATGACGATGCCGCCACCTGCCGGCGTCATGCTGTCGTGCATGCAGTTCACCGCGCCGGTGGACGTGCCGGTCGTGGATCCCGCGAACAGGCCACAGGCGGCGGAGCCGAAGCGCGTCTCCTTGCCCTCGAAGTTTCCGCCGGGCTGCAGTGACGTCGCCTGTTGCGTCACGCCGACGTCGTTGAGCTTGGGATTGCCGGCCGTCTCGAAGCCGATCGCGATCCCGGCGGCGGCGATCCACAGCACGAACATCGCGGCGAACACCGCCCACCCCTGCTTCGCGTCCTTCGCGAGCTTGCCGAACGTGTAGGTGAGCGAGAACGGGATCACGAGCAGCAGGAAGATCTGGAGCAGGTTCGTGAAGCCGTTGGGGTTCTCGAACGGGTGCGTCGAGTTGGCGTTGTAGAAGCCGCCACCATTGGTGCCGAGCTCCTTGATCGCCTCCTGGCTCGCCACCGGACCACCAGGGATGAGCTGCGTCGTGCCCTGGACAGTGTGTGCAGCCGTGTTGCCGGTGAAGCTCTGCACCACACCCTGGCTCACGAAGACCAGTGCGACGACGAACGCCAACGGCAACAGGATGCGGACCACCGTCTTCGTGAGGTCGACCCAGAAGTTGCCGATCGTCGCGCTGCGGCGCCGGATGAGTCCCCGGACGAGCGCGATCGCGACGGCGAGGCCAACTGCAGCCGAGACGAAGTTCTGCGTGGCCAGCCCCACCATCTGGGTGAAGTGGCTCATCGTCGACTCGCCGGAGTAGTTCTGCCAGTTCGTGTTGGTCACGAAGCTGACGGCGGTGTTGAACGCCAGCGCCGGCGGGACCGACTTCATGTCCGTCGGGTTCAGTGGCAGCCACTGCTGCACCCGCTGCAGCACGAAGAGGAACAGCACCGAGACGACGCTGAACGCGATCAACGACAGGGCGTAGACGGTCCAGCGCTGCTCACGGTCCTCGTCGATGCCACAGGTGCGGAAGATCAGCCGCTCGACCGGACCGAAGACCCGGTCACCGGGGGCCGTGCCCCCGCCGAACACCTTGGCCATGTACCCGCCGAGGAGGGGCGTGGCGACGAAGATCGCCGCGACGACCGTCGCGACGAGCAACCAGTCGTGCGTCGTCATCACAGCTTCTCGGGGAGGAGCAGGGCGACGACGAGGTACGCGCCGACGAGCACCGAGATCACGAGCGCGACGATGTCGTCACCGCTCATGGCGTCACCACCGCGGCGTCGGCGTCGGATGCGACGTCCGCACCATCCGCGGTCTCGGCGTCGGTGTCCTCACTCCGGACCACCTCACCGTCCCCGACGATCCGTGCGCAGCCGCGCACGTACGCCGCCGCGACGGCGAAGAACGCGATCACGACGGCGACGAAGATCACGTCACTCATGGTTTGCTCCTGTTCCTGCCAGCACACTGCCCACCTGGTCGGCGATGGCAACGCCGACCACCCGCGCCTCGAGCGAGGCGCCGACCCCGGGGCGGGGGGTCAAGACGAAGCGGCCGATCGCACGGCCGTTGTGCAACACGGGGAGCTCCACCCCCGCGGCCGGCAATGCGAGCTCGTGCCCGGCGAAGCGCCACTCGCGCTGTCCGGTGACGGCGCCGGTCCGTTCGAGGTGTGCGAGGGACGTCCCGGAAGGAGCCGCCTCGAAGCGACACGCGTCCAGATCGAGCAGCTCGGTGAGCTCGGCCTGCGCAGCGAGGAGCACGTCGGCGGCGTTCTCCCCGCGGGCGATCAGATCGGCGATGCGGACGAGCCGGTGGATCTCCGAGCGTCCCCGCTCGGCCGCCGTCCGGTTGCGCTGGGCCCACACCGCGATCTGGCCGACCAGCAGTCCGACGACCAGCAGCAGGATTGTGGTCTCGATGTCGTCGGCCGATTCGATGTGCAGCGACAAGTACGGCTCGGTGAGGAAGAAGTCGAACGAGACGGCCGCCGTGAGCGCCGCGACCGCGCCGCCGGCGCGCCCACCCACGACGGCGCCGATCACCACCACGATCACCAGCACCAACGCCAGGTTCGTGCTCACCAGGTCGTCCCGCAGCGGCACCAGGGCCGCCGCGACGGCGATCGGGAGCAGGCCCGCGAGAGCCACCCCGACACCTCGACTCAGCCGAAGATCGTCCATGGGGCTCGGTGTACACCGGGGAGCGCCCGGACGAAACGGGGTATACGCCTCCTTAACGCGAGGCCACAGGACCTTGACGCGTCCGCGCGGAGTCAGCCCCTCAGCGCTGGTGCACGGGGCAGGAGAACGTGGTGCGGCCCCCGATGGTGCGCCGGAGGAGCGGTGCACCGTCCTTCGGGCACCGCGCGCCGGGGAACCGCGCCGGCATGTGGTCGCCGGTGTGCGAGCCACCACGCCGCCCGAGGACGCGCAGCGTGGTGCGCACGGCCTTGTGCAGACGCGTGATCTCGTCGGCGTCGAGGCTCGACGCCGTGCGGGCGGGGTCGATGCCGACGCGCCACAGCGCCTCGTCGGTGAGGAGGTTGCCGAGCCCGGCAACGCGGCGTTGGTCCATGAGCACGGCCTTGATCGGCGCCTTGCTCGGCGTGACCACCGCCGCGAGCTGGGACCGGGTGAGTGTGAACGCGTCGGGGCCGAGGCGGTCCTCGTCGGGGTCGAGCTCGACCGCACCGAGCCGACGGGGATCGCGCAGGTAGAGCGAGCCACCGTCGGCGAAGCGCACGCCGAACCGGCGCCACTCAGGCGCGTCACGGTTGC
>JBAZYX010000063.1:0-23529 GCA_041659105.1 Acidimicrobiia bacterium | reverse complement strand
GCGAGGTGGTGCGGCAGCGACGACACGAGCTCCTTGGTGCCGATGCACGCGATCACCTGCGCCGGCGTGACCGACACGCCGAAGCGCCGGTCGATCCAGGCCGCGGCCGCCTCGCGGTAGCCCGGGCTGCCGATCGACGGCGGGTAGCCGGTGGCCGCCCGGGTGGCCTCGATCAGGGCCTGGACCGCGACCTCGGGCATGGGGTCGACCGGCGTGCCGATCGACGCGTCGACCACGCCGCCGGGCCGCGCGTCGGCGATGGCCTTCAGGGACGCGAGCCGGTCCTGCGGGTACGGCGGCGGGACGAATCCGGTGCGTTCGGACATCAAGCCGAGACTAGGTGCCGGGAGTGCAGGACCGCCCCGTGCCGCGGCCGCGTCGCCACGCTCGCGGTCCGGAACGACCCATCAAGTCGTGAACTCGGCCACGCGGGAGGCAACGGCCTGGGGGAGGCGGGCCCGGACGCGGGTGCCCTCGTCGACGTGGACCTCCACCAGCACCTCGCCGTCGCGGTGCAGCGCGGCGAGCAGGTCGCCCCGCTCGTACGGGATGAGGAGCTCGAGGATGGGCGACAGCGAGCGGAGCCGCGCGCCGATGGTGTCGAGCAGCTTGTCGATCGCCTCGCCGGTGCGAGCCGACACCGCCACCGCGCCCTCGTGCGCCGCGAGGAGGTCGTCCACCACGTCGGGGGCGGCCGCGTCGATCTTGTTGACCACGAGCAGCTCGGGCAGGTCGTCGACCTCGATCTCGCGCAGCACCGAGCGCACGGCGTCGATCTGGCCTTCGGGGTCGGCGGCCGACCCGTCGACGACGTGGACCACGAGGTCGGCGTCGGCCAGCTCGGCGAGGGTGGATCGGAACGCCTGCACGAGCTGGTGCGGGAGCCGGCGCACGAAGCCCACCGTGTCGCTGCAGAGCACGATCTCGCCCCCGGCGAGCCGGAGCCGGCGCGTGGTGGTGTCGAGGGTGGAGAACAGCCGGTCCTCCACGAGCACGTGCGCGTCGGTGAGCCGGTTCAGCAGCGTCGACTTGCCCGCGTTCGTGTACCCCACGAGCGCGACGGTCGGGATCGCGCGGCGGAGCCGCGCCTTGCGCTGGGTGGTGCGGGTCTGCGCGAGCTGGTCGAGGTCGCGCTCGAGCTTGGCGACGCGGCGCAGGATCCGCCGGCGGTCGACCTCGAGCTGGGTCTCGCCCGGGCCCCGGGTGCCGATTCCCGCGCCCTGCTGGCTGAGCTGGATGCCCCGGCCCCGCAGGCGGGGCAGCCGGTAGCGCAGCTGCGCGAGCTCGACCTGGAGCATGCCCTCCTGGCTGCTGGCGTGCTGGGCGAAGATGTCGAGGATGAGCGCGACGCGGTCGACCACGTCGCGCTCGAACAGCGTCTCGAGGTTGCGCTGCTGCGCGGGCGAGAGCTCGTCGTCGAACACCACCACGTCGACGTCGAGCGCGTCGGCGAGCTCGCGCAGCTCCTGGGCCTTGCCCTTGCCGATGTAGGTCGCGGGGTCGGGACGGTCGCGGCGCTGGAGCATGCGGTCGACCGGGTCGGCGCCCGCGGTGTCGACGAGGAGCGCAAGCTCGTCGAGCGACTCCTCGGCCTCCGCCGCGGTGCGCGCGCCCTGACCGGTGCCGACGAGGAGCGCGCGTTGGCGGACGACCTCGAGGTCGACCTCGGTGGCGGTGAGCCGCGGCCGGCCCCGCCCGACGTGGGCGCCCCCCGGGCCGTCGAAGGTCACGAGAGCTGCGTCTCGAACGCAGCCGGGTCGACGTCGACGTCGAACACGTGGACCACGGGACCACCGAGGCGGATCGTGTCGCCGACCTCGACGACGAGATCGCCGCCGGGGACGCGCACCGTGACCCGCGGCCCGACGAGGTCGCGCCGGTGCGCGACGGCCGCCGACGCGCACGCGCCGGTGCCGCACGACCGCGTCTCCCCCACACCCCGCTCCCACACGCGCATGCGCAGCGCGCTCGGGCCGTCGGGCGCGACGAACTCGACGTTCGTGTGGCGGGGGAAGCGCGGGTCGGTCTCGAGGTGCGGACCGTGCTGGGTGACGCGGGCGCTCGCGACGTCGTCGACGAAGCACACGAAATGCGGGTTGCCCATGCCCGCGGCGTCGCCGCGGTAGGCGACGCCATGGAACTCGGCGGTGAGATCGAACGCGCTCGGCGCGTCGACCGGGATCGCGGCGGGGTCGAAGGTGACGGGACCCATGTCGACGGTCGCCCTGTGCACGTGACCCCCGGCATCACGCTCGAGCTCGATCGTGCGGCGGCCGCCGCCGGTGTCGACCACCAACGCGTCCCCGCCGAGCCCCGCCTCGGCCGCGGCCCAGGCGAGGCACCGGATCCCGTTGCCGCTCATCTCGGCGATGCCGCCGTCGGCGTTGTGGAGGGTCATCGTCGCGTCGGCGCCGCCGACGCCCGGGGTGAGCAGGATCAGGCCGTCGGCGCCGACTCCGATGTGGCGGTCGCACAGGGCCCGCGCGAGCGACGCCGGCACCGCCGCCGCGGCGCCCGGGTCGAGCTGGGACCACACGAGGAAGTCGTTCCCGGTGGCGTGGAGCTTGGCCAGGTGGATGGGCGCGGCGGGCGAGGTCATCCCCGACAGCATTCCAGGAGTGCGGGGGCCAGCGCGTCCGGGTTGTCCGCGGTGCCCCACCAGGTGATGCGGGGGTCGCGCCGGAACCAGCGCACCTGGCGCCGGGAGAGCTGGCGGGTGCGCAGGGCGGTGGCGGCCCGGGCCGCGGCCGCGTCGGGCTCGGTGCCGTCGAGCACGGCCAGAGCCTCCCGGTAGCCGATGGCCTGGGCGGCGGTACGGGAGAGGCCCGGGGCCCCCGGCGCGGTGAGGGCCCGGACCTCGTCGAGCAGCCCGGCCTCGTACATGTGGTCGACCCGGGACCGGATGCGGCGTTCGAGCACCACCGGGTCCAGCCAGATCCCGAGCATCCGCACCGGGAAGACCGGCTCGCCGAACTGCTCCAGTCCCGCCCCCGACGCCGAGAAGGGCTGCCCGGTGATCGCCATCACCTCGTGGGCCCGCACGATGCGGCGCAGGTTGCCCGGCTCCATCCGCGCCGCGGCCACGGGGTCGCGGGCCTGGAGCGCGGCGTAGAGCGCCGCGAGCCCGCCCGGCGCCGCGGCCCGCGCCTCCAGCCGCGCCCGGAGCGCGCGGTCCTCACCCGGGAAGCGCAGGTCGTCGACCACCGCGCGCACGTACAGCCCCGTTCCGCCCACGAGGAGCGCGCGCCGTCCGCGGGCTGCGACGTCGCCAACCGCGGCGCGGGCCTCGGACTGGAACCGCGCGACCGACCAGTCCTCCGTCGAATCGGCGACGTCCACCAGGTGGTGCGGCACCCGCGCCCGCTCGTCCGCGGTGGGCTTCGCGGTGCCGATGTCGAGCCCGCGGTAGACCTGCATCGAGTCGACGGAGACGATCTCGACGTCGCCGAGCGTCTCCGCGATCGTGAGCGCGAGCGCGGACTTGCCCGCCGCGGTCGGGCCGACGAGCGCGAGGTGCGGGGTCGTCGCGACCGTGCCCGCGCTCAGGCCGACGCGACCGGGATGCGCACGCGCGGCGTGGGCGACGCCGCGATCACGTCGACCAGCTCGCCCCGCATCCAGTGCGGCGCGGCGCGCGTGACCTCGACGGTGACGTAGGACCCGGGCCGGGCCGCCGCGCCGGTGGCCTCGAAGTGCACCAGCTTGTTCTGGCGGGTGCGGCCGCTCGCCTTGGTCGGGTCCTTCTTCGACGGACCTTCGACGAGGACCTCCTCGACGCGCCCCACCCGCGCCTCGTGGCGCACGAGCGCGTGCCGCTCGACCACCTCGGTCAGGCGTCGCATGCGGTCGGCAGCAACCTCGGGCGCGACGAACTGCTCGGACATCTCCGCGGCCGGCGTGCCCGGACGGGCCGAGAAGATGAAGGTGTACGCGGAGTCGTACGCGGCGGTGTCGGCCACCGCGAGCGTCTGCTCGAAGTCGGCGTCGGTCTCGCCCGGGAAGCCCACGATGACGTCGGTGGTGACCGCGAGGTCGGGGATCTCCGCGCGCGCGGCCGCGAGCTTCTCGAGGTAGCGCTCGGCGGTGTAGCCGCGGTGCATCGCGGCGAGCACACGGTCACTCCCCGACTGGAGCGGCAGGTGCAGGTGCTCGCACACGCTGGCGCACTCGGCCATCGCCGCCACCGTCTCTGGCCGCAGGTCCTTCGGGTGGGGCGACGTGTAGCGGACGCGCCGGATGCCGGGGACGGCGTCGACCGCGCGCAGCAGGTCGGCGAACTGCGGGCGGTACTGCCCGGCGCCGAGGTCGCGGCCGTACGAGTTGACGTTCTGGCCGAGCAGGGTGATCTCGCTCACGCCGTCGGCCGCGAGCGCCTCGACCTCGTGCACGATGTCGCCGAGCCGGCGGCTGACCTCGGCCCCGCGCACGATCGGCACGATGCAGAAGGTGCACGAGTTGTCGCACCCGATCTGGATGGTGACCCAGGCCGCGTGGTCGACCTCGCGCCGGGCCGGCAGCGCCGAGGGGTACGCCTCGTGCTCCTCCACGATCTCGAGCACCGGACCCTCGAGCCGGGACCGCTCGAGCAGCGCGGGGGCGTTGGCCAGGTTGTGGGTGCCGAACACCACGTCGACGTGCGGCGCCCGGACCTGGATCAGGTCGCGGTCCTTCTGGGCCAGGCAGCCCCCGACCGCGATCTGGAGGCCGGGGCGGCGGGACTTGAGCGACTTGAGGTGGCCGAGGGTGCCGTAGAGCTTGTCGTCGGCGTTCTCCCGGATGCAGCAGGTGTTGAGCACCACGACGTCGGCCGCCTCCGGGTCGTTCGTGGGCTCCATCCCGTCTTCCACGAGGAGGCCCGCGATGCGCTCGGAGTCGTGCTCGTTCATCTGACACCCGAAGGTGCGCACGAAGAAGCGGCGGGGCTCGGTCACGATGGATCAGTCTACGAGCGCCCTCGGACGTAGCCTGCGCCGGTGCACGTCACCGTCGCCGCCTTCGCCGTGGCCGCGGGGGTCATCATCTTCGGCTCGGTGGTCCAGGGGACCATCGGGTTCGGGCTCGGCCTGCTGGCGGCCCCGTTCATCGCCATCGTGCTGCCCGAGGCCATCCCGGTGACGCTGGTTCTGGTGGCCTGGCCCATCGGCGCCGTGACCGCCGCCCGGGAGCACCACGCCCTCGACCACTTCGCACTCCGGTGGATGCTCGTGGGGGCCGTTCCGGGGACGGTGATCGGGCTGCTCATCATCCACGCCGCCCCTGCCTCCACGCTGGCCGTCATCGTCGGCGTCACGACCCTGCTCGGGGTGCTTGCGACCGTGGTGAGCCCGCCCCTCCCCGTCAACCGCACGTCGGCGAGCACCGCCGGGCTGATCGGCAACATCACCGGCACCGCCGCGTCGGTCGGCGGCCCGCCGGTCGCGCTGCTGTTCCAGCACCACCGCGGCCCGATCGTGCGCTCGACCCTCGGTGCGTACTTTGCCATCAGCGCGACGCTCTCGGTGATCGGATACGCGGCGACGGGCGAGATAACCCGCGACCGCCTGCTGCTCGCGCTCGCGCTGATCCCGGCGATGCTGCTCGGCGCGTGGTTGAGCAAGCACTTCCACGGACTGGTCGACACGGGCTGGCTGCGCCCGTCGGTGCTGACGCTCTCCGCGATCGCGGGCTCGATCGCGATCGTCCGCGGCCTGCTGTAGCGGGCGTCGACTACTGGAAGCGCAGGGTCGCGACCGCCTCGTCGAGCCGGTGCCGCAGGGTGGCGCGTTCCTCCGCATCGCCCGCGGTCGGCTGCTGCGGTCCGACGACGACGAACGGGCCGGTCGGCCGGTCGATCACGTACTTCACCAGGTACTGGCCCTCGTAGAGCCCGCGCAGGAAGTCACCGGCGACGAGCACGGCCCTGGAGCCGCCGATCTCGAGCTCGTGCCATTCGGATATCCGGAAGTACTCCGGATCCTCGAGCATCGCGAGGTAGTCGTCGGCGGTGCCCGGCGCGGCGACGGGGAAGATGGTCACGTCGGTGGCCAGGAAGTCGGTCCCCCTTCGGACATCCGGCGCGCCGGCACCCCCGGGAGGAGCATGTGACCTCGGGCGGCGGGATGTCCCGGGCTGGTGTCACACGCTCGGAGAGCCTGCGGACGCGAAGCGGCGCGGACCCGGGACTGTCGGGTCCGCGCCGCTCGCGCGCGTTCGGGTGTGACGAGGGTCAGTCGAGGCTGATGGGCTCGTCGTCGGCTTCGGTCATCCCGTCCTTGTCGACGAGGTCGACCTCACCCTGACCCTCGACGACCTCGCCGATGCCGGCGGCGGTCTTCACCTTCTCCATGATCTCGACCATCATGTCGAGGTTCTCGGCGAGGAAGGCCTTGACGTTCTCGCGGCCCTGGCCGAGCTGCTCACCCTCGTAGGTGAACCAGGCGCCCGACTTCTTCACGATGCCGAGGTCGACCGCCACGTCGAGGAGCGAGCCCTCGCGGCTGATGCCCTTGCCGTACATGATGTCGAACTCGGCCTGCTTGAACGGCGCGCTGACCTTGTTCTTCACCACCTTCACCCGGGTGCGGTTGCCGGTGATCTCCGCGCCGTCCTTGATGGACTCGATGCGGCGGATGTCGAGTCGGACCGACGAGTAGAACTTCAGCGCGCGGCCACCGGGGGTGGTCTCGGGCGAGCCGAACATCACGCCGATCTTCTCCCGCAGCTGGTTGATGAAGATACAGATCGTGCGGGAGCGGTTGAGGTTGGCGGTGAGCTTGCGCAGCGCCTGGCTCATGAGCCGGGCCTGGAGGCCGACGTGGGTGTCGCCCATCTCGCCTTCGATCTCGGCCCGGGGCACGAGTGCGGCGACGGAGTCGATCACCACGACGTCGAGGGCGCCGGAGCGGATCAGCATGTCGGCGATCTCGAGGCCCTGCTCACCGGTGTCGGGCTGGGAGATGTAGAGGTCGTCGACGTTGACGCCGATGGCCTGCGCGTACACGGGGTCCATCGCGTGCTCGGCGTCGATGTAGGCGCACACGCCGCCGTTGCGCTGGGCCTCGGCCACCACGTGCATGGCGAGGGTCGACTTGCCCGACGACTCCGGGCCGAAGATCTCGACGACCCGGCCCCGGGGCAGGCCTCCGATGCCGAGGGCGAGGTCGAGCGCCAGGGCCCCGGTGGGGATGGCCGCGATCCCCACGTTGGGCCGCTCGCCCAGCCGCATGATCGCACCCTTGCCGAACTGCTTCTCGATCTGCCCCATGGCCATCTCGAGCGACTGCGCACGGTCCACTGTGATTCCTCCAAGTCCGCCGGGCTCTCCCGGCGGGTTCGTCTGGTCCTGCCCTCGGTTCGGGGGAAGCTGCTCGGCGGAAGGTACGACGGGGGTGTGACAGCTACGTCGTCCCGGGGTTGGGGACGGCGGGTCCTGCGGTTACGCCCGTGTAGTTCCAGACGTGAGATTACCGAACACCCGTTCGACATGCAAGGACCCTCGCCCGTGGCCAGACTCGGGCATGCTCCGCTTCCGTGGCCTGCTCGCCGGCGGGCTCCTCGTGGTCGCGTTCGCCACCGGCGCCACGGCCACCGCGGCCGCGGCGGAGGCCGGGACGCAACCCACGGCGACGGCCCCGGGCCAGTACCCCGAAGCACCGGGGCAGTGTCGGACCGCGTCGGACTCCTGGCGGCGAGCCGACGAGCTCCCGCTCGCAGTCCGCGGGTTCGACGAGGGCACGGGCCTCATCGGGGACGGGGCGTTGTGGACGTTCCCGGACGCCATTCGGAACACGCCCATCTACTCCCCGCTCACCGGCGAGTGGCGGTTGAAGCTCCCGTGGTTCCGCGCCGAGGCCGGCACCCTGCACGTCGCGGCGCGCCCAGTCGAGGGTCGGGCCCGGTTCCGGGCCGAGATCCCCGAGCGGGGTTGGTATCCCGACCTCGGCTTCATGCCCACGACCCTGGCGTTCGCCGACGGCGGCTGCTGGCGCGTGGTGGCGCAGCTCCGACGCTCGAAGCTGGTGTTCTTCGTCTCCGTCCCGAGCGGTGACGGCGGGATCTGCGCGTCGCTCGACGAGCAGCTCGCGCACCGGATCGAGATCCCCGAGAACGCCGCGTTCTACGCGGCTGCGGACGCCGAGTACGCGCGTCGCGGCTGCGGCGCGTGACGCGACGGTGAGCAGCGCCTCGTGGGTCGAGGCGTGGCTCGCCGTCGCCAGGCGACGGTGAGCGACGCCTCAAGCGAGGGGGAAGCGGGCGAGCTCGGTGTAGACGGCTCCGGTGGGGCGGGTGGCGCTCGCCATCAGGCGGACCTCGGTCGCCGTCCAGGGGTCGCCGACGAGGTCGGGGCCGATGGCGTCGACGAGGAGACGCAGGTCGCAGGCGCGGCCGGTGCGGGCCACGGTCACGTGCGGGTTGAACACGCGGTCGTCGGGCGCGAGGCCCGCTTCGACGCACGCCCGCTCCACCGTCGCCGCCAGGGACGCCAGCGCGGGGGACTCCTCCACGCCCACCCAGAGCACCGAGCCGTGCCCGGGCTCCGGGAACGCACCCGCCCCCGTGAGCTGCAAGCCGGCCACGGGCGGCGCGGCGGCCACGGCCACCCCGACCCCCTCGACGAGGCGCTCGACGTCGGCGACGCGACCGGCGAAGCGCAACGTCACGTGCCAGTCCGCGCGCGGGCTCCAGCGCAGCTCCGCCGCCGACGGGCCCGCCGATGCAGGCGCCGACGCGAGGCGCGCGTCGAGCGCGTCCACCACGGACTCGGGTGGGAAGACCGCGACGAACGCGCGGCCGACCGACGCCATCGGGTTACGGCAACGACGCGAGCCGGAGGCGGAGCAGGTTGAGCACGGTGATCGTGGAGAACTGGCGGATGCGCTCGCGGTCGAACGGCAGCCGGGCCGACACCGCCTCGGTCTCGTGGCCCGGCACCGCGATCGCGTACCAGACGGTGCCCACCGGGTGGCCCTCCTGCTCGGCCGGACCGGCCACACCGGTGATGCCGATGCCGACGTCGGCGCCGAGCACCCGCTGCGCGGCCTCGGCCATCTGCTGCGCGCACTCCCCCGAGATGATCTCCTCCGCGGTGACGCCCAGGACCGACCGCTTCACGTCGGTCGCGTACGAGGACACCGCACCGCGGAACACCTCGGACGCGCCGGACACGTTCGTGAGGCGCGCACCGATGAGCCCGCCGGTGAGCGACTCGGCGACACCCAGCGTCCACCCGCGGGCCCGGCACTGGTCGAGGACGGTCGACTCCATCGTCTCGTCGTCGATCGCGAACACGAGCTCACCGAGGATCGAGCGCAGCTCGGCGTCCTCGGCGTCGAGCAGGGCCTGGGCCTCGGCCTCGGTGCCCGCCTTCGCCGTCATGCGCACGTACAGGCCCTCGATGCCCCGGGCGAGGAACGCGATCGTGGGGTTGCTCTGCGCGTCGACGCGGTGGGCGATCATCTCCGCGAGCGCGGACTCCGAGGTGCCCCACGTCTTGAGCGACCGCGACCGGATGACCGATGCCTCCCCCGAGCGGGCCAGGAGGTCGGGCAGCACGTGGTCGCGGACCATCTGCTGCATCTCGTAGGGAACGCCGGGCACGGCGTAGACCACCCGCACCTCGCCGTCGGGGTGGGTGAACTCGGCTCGGATCCCCGGCGCGGTGCCGATCGGGTTGGGGATGGCCGCCGCGCCGACCGGGATGTCGGCCTGGCGGAGGTTGTTGTCGGTCATCTCCCGGACCCGCGACCCGAAGATCCGCTTGATGTCCTCGATGAGCTCGTCGCGTCGCTCGAGGCCGACGCCCATCACCTCGGCGATCGCCTCCCGGGTGACGTCGTCGGGCGTGGGGCCGAGGCCCCCACACACGATGACCGCGTCGGCATCCTCCAGCAGGTCGCGCAGCGCGCCCACCATGCGGGTGAGGTTGTCGCCGATCTTGCGGTGGTCGTAGGTGTCGATGCCGGCTTCGGCCAGTTGCTCGCCCAACCACGAGGAGTTGGTATCGACGATCTGGCCGAGCAGCAACTCGGTTCCGATGGCAAGGACGTCGCAGCGCATCAATCCCGCTCCTGGCGCTGGCGCGCCGGGCCGCTCGGGCCCCGCTCGCCGGTTGTCGAGTCGCGTGGTGCCTCGTGCTCCCTCACGGGTCGAGACTCTACGCGCGGGGCGACCGCTCCGCGGCGGCCGTGCGCACCGAGTTGGCCACCAGGTCGATCCCCGACACGACGGTCAGGACCACGGCCACCCACAGAGCGGTGTCGGCGACCCACGGGATGTCGGCCGTGGGCGGGAACAGCGCCGCCGCGACCGCGAAGTACTGGATCGTGGCCTTCCACTTGCCGAGGCGGCGGGCCGGCATCGAGATGCCCCGGCGGGCTGCCATCGACCGGTACACCGACACGAACACCTCGCGGGCGCCGATGATCACGACCGGCAGCCAGCCGAAGTCGCCCCGGGCCGCGAGGGTGATGAGGCCGCCCATGACCAGCACCTTGTCGGCGAGCGGGTCGAGGAACGCGCCCGAGCGGGTGGTGCCCTCGCGGCGGGCGAGCCAGCCGTCGAGCCAGTCGGTGACCCACAGGACCCACCAGCCCATGAACGTGGTCCACGACTGGCTCCCCGCATCGCCGTCGAGGATCATCATCAGGACCGGGATCGTGAACAGCAGCCGCACGATCGTGACGACGTTGGCCGGCGTGCGGATCGCGTCGGGGCCGAACTTCCGCGCGGGCGGCGGGGTGGTCTCCGCGCTCATCGGGCCTCGCGCGCGGGCTCGACCGCCCGCGCGAACAGGTCGGGGCCGAGGGCGGCGGTGGCGACCGCGGGGACGATCGTGCCCGGCGCGGGTGGGTCCTCCCCCGCCACCGGCTCGAGCTGGACCACGCCGTCGATCTCGGGGGCCTCGCGGTGGGTGCGCCCCACCGCGGTGCCGTCGACCACGGCGTCGACGAGGACCTCGAGCAGGGTGCCGTCGACGCAGAGCGCGTCGCGGGCCGCCTGCGTGATCGCGGTCTGGCGCTCCTCGCACTCGCGGATCCGCTCGGCCATCAGGGCGGTGGGCACGGTGCGGTCGAGCGAGGACGCCGCGGTGCCGTCCTCGGGCGAGAACGGGAAGAAGCCCGCCCAGTCGAGCCGCGCGGCGTCGAGGAACTGCATGAGCGCGTCGTGGTCGGCCTCGGTCTCGCCCGGGAAGCCGACGATGAACGACGAGCGGAACGCGGCCTCGGGCGCCGCGGCGCGGATGCCGACGATCGCCTCGAGGAACTTGTCGCCGCCGCCCCACCGCGCCATGCGCGCGAGGAGTCCGCGGGCCGCGTGCTGCAAGGAGAGGTCGAAGTAGGGGACCACGGTCGCCAGCTCGAGCATCGTGCTGACGAGCGGGTCCTTCACCTCGGACGGGTAGAGGTACAGCAGCCGCACGCGGGCCAGGCCCTCGGCCGCGAGCTCGGCGTCGAGGCGGCGGAGCAACGGCGCGAGCGCGCCGGGTTCGCCGATGTCGCGTCCGTACCACGCGAGGTCCTGCGCGACGAGCACGAGCTCCCGCACGCCACCGTTCACCAGCGAGCGCGCCTCGTCGAGGATCGAGTCGGGCGCGCGCGAGCGCTGCTTCCCACGGAACGACGGGATCGCGCAGAACGCGCACGCGCGGTCGCAGCCCTCCGCGACCTTCAGGTACGCCCACGGCGCGGTGGGCGCGGCACGCGGCAGCTCGAGGAGGTCGCGCACCCCGACGGGGGCGACCTTCGTGCGCCGCCCGCCGAACGTGACCTCCGCGATGGTTCCCGCGCCGGCGAAGCCGACCACGGAGTCGGCCTCCGGGAGCGCGTCGGCCAGCTCCTCGCCGTAGCGCTCCGCCATGCAGCCCGTGACCACGAGCTGGGCACCGTCGCGCGTGAGGTCGGACAGGGCGAGGATGGTGTCGACCGACTCGCGCCGGGCCTCCTCGATGAAGGCGCAGGTGTTGACCACCACCACGTCGGCCTCGTGGACGTCGTCGGTCGCCGTCAGTCCGTCGGCGCCGAGGGCCGCGGCGATCTTGTCGGAGTCGACGGCGTTCTTCGGGCAGCCGAGCGTCACCAGATGGAAACGTCGCGCCACACAGGAGAGCGTAGCGAGCGTCCCGCGAACCGCGGACCCCGAGCCCGCGGACCACCCGATCCGGTCAGCGAGCGGAGCGACCAGACGAGCTCGATCGGGCCTGGGCCCGGCGCAACGCCCCCTCCACCAGGAGGACCAGCGTCTCCTGCACGTGCGACTTGCGCCGCGCGTCGCACAGCACCACCGGCGTGTTCGCCGGCACCCGCAGCGCCTCGCGGACCTCCCGCGGGTGGTGCGTGGCCACGCCGTCGAAGAGGTTGCACGCCACCACGAAGGGAACGCCGAGCGCCTCGAAGTAGTCCACCGCGGGGAAGCAGTCCTCGAGCCGGCGCGTGTCCACCAGGACGACGCCGCCGATCGAGCCGCGCGCGAGCTCGTCCCACATGAACCAGAAGCGGTCCTGCCCCGGGGTGCCGAAGAGGTACAGCACCATGTCGGGACCGATCGTGATGCGGCCGAAGTCCATCGCGACGGTGGTACCGGTCTTGTGCTCGACCAGACCGGCGTTGTCGATGCCGAGGCTCTCGACGGTGATCTGGGCCTCGGTGCGGAGCGGGTCGATCTCGGAGATCGCGCCGACGAACGTGGTCTTGCCGACGGCGAAGCCGCCGGCGACCACGACCTTCATCGCGACGGGCACCGACCGCGCGCGCGGCGCGGTGCTCCACCCCGTCTGGTGCAGCCGGTCAGAGAGCACGGATTCCATCGAGCAACCTCTCGAGGAGTGCGACATCGTTCGCGGCGTCGGGTGCACCGACGTCCACTGCGAGCGCACCGACCGACACCAGGTCCCCCACCAACACGCGGGTCACCCCGAGCGGGAGGGTCATGCGCACCGCGACCTCGGCCACCGACGTCGACGTCTGACAGAGCTCGACGATGCGGCGGGCCTCGGGGCTCGCAGCGCGGTCCAGCTTCGCCGCCGGGACCAATGCCCGCACCTGGGCCTCGAGGCCGTACGTCGACTCGGGCGCCTTCGTCCGTCCCTGGGTGAGGACGTACGGGCGCACGATGCGCGACGACGGCCGCGGATCCGCAGCGCGGGGGTCGTAGGCCATCTCAGCGCGGCAGGGCCGTCTGCAGCTCGGCGACCAGGGCCGGCGTGAGCGCGGAGGAGCAGCGCTCGACGAGGACCGCCATCTCGTACCCGATGAGGCCCACGTCGCACGGCCGGCGGGCCGACACCGCCAGCACCGACGCCTCGCTCACGCTCATCACGAACAGCAGCGCGTGCTCGAACTCCACGATCACCTCGTGGACCTGACCGCCCTGGAGCGGGCCGGCCGCGCCCTTGGCGATGCTCTGCAGACCGGCCGCCACCGCGGACAGGCGGTCGGCGGCGATGCGGTCGAGCCCGTCGGACATCGCGATCAGCAGTCCGTCGGACGACACGACCGCGGCCTGGTCGACCCCGGGCACGCCCGCGACGAAGTTCGAGACGAGCCAGTTGAGGTTGCGGGCCTCGGTGCTCAGGCGGATCACGGCCGGTCCTCCGCGTCGATGCGGTCGGTGGGCACCCCAGCGCCGGGGTCCTCGCTGCGACCGTCACGGATGCCGCGCAGGTGGCGCGTGAGGAGGTCGTGGACGCGCTCCGGGCGGGGCCGGGCGTCGTACTCGCCGGGGACCGGCGCGGTCGGGTCGGGACGGTGCGAGAGGTGGTTGCCGGGGTCGCGCTGGGGCAGGCTCTGGCGGCCGGGGTCGGTCCCGAGCGGAGCGCCGCCGGGCGCGCGCCGGGACAGGCCGGGCTGGTCGGGGTCGAACGCGGCGCGGGCGGGGTCGGGTCCGACGGGCGTGGCCGCGGGCGGCACGGGTGCCACGGGCGCCACGGGGTCGAACGCCGGCGGGATCACCTCGGGCTCCGGCCACGCCGATGCCGGCGGGGCGACGAACTCGGCCACGGGGGAGGTCGGCAGCACGACCTCGGGGGCCGGTCCGGCCACGGACGACATGGGCGGCGCGGCGGGCGCCGACGCCATCGGCGGGATCGGCGCGTGCGCCGAAGGCTCGGTGGGGATCCGGGTGAGCACGGTGGCGGGCAGCGCCACGATTGCCGTCACTCCGTTCGTCGCCGACCGCCGCAGCTGCACGCGCACGCCGTAGCGGCTGGCGAGGTGCGCGACCACGTGGAGGCCCAGCGTGCGCGACAGGGACAGGCCCGGGGGCGGCGGCGACTGGAGCAACGCGTTCGCGACGGCGAGGCGCTGGTCGTCCATGCCGATGCCTTCGTCGGTGATCGACACCACGAAGCGGCGCTCGGCCAGCATCCCGGCGACCACGACCGGCGTGCCCGGCGGCGAGAACGTCGTCGCGTTCTCGAGCAGCTCGGCCAGGATGTGGGTGACGTCGGCCACTGCGTTGCCCCCAACCGCGATGTCGCCGTCGAAGCCCACGAAGCTCACCCGCGCGAAGTCGGCGATCTCGCCGCTCGCGGCACGGACCACGTCGATGATCGGGATCGCCTCCGTCCACTGCCGGGCCTGTCCCGCGCCCGACAGCACGAGGAGGCTCTCGGCGTTGCGGCGCATGCGCGTCGCGAGGTGGTCGAGCTCGAACAGCGACGCGAGCTGGTCAGGGTCCTCGGCCCGCGCCTCCAGCACGTCGAGCAGCGCGATCTGACGGTCGACGAGCGACTGGTTGCGCCGGGCGAGGTTGACGTACAGGTCGCCGATGCCCTTGCGGAGCATCGCGGCCTGCTCCTCGGCGACGCGCACCGTCGTCTCCTGGATGGTGTTGAACGCCTGCGCGAGCGCGCCGATCTCGTCCTTCGACGCGACCGTGAGCGGCGGGATGGGATCGATGTGCGTGGCATCGCCCCCGCGCTGGAGGGTGTCGACGAGGTGCGGGAGCTGGTTCTCCGCGACGTCCCGCGCCGCCACGGTCAGGGAACGCAGCGACCGGTTGACCGACCGGATCATCACCCAGGCGAGCACGAGCACCAGCAGCACCAGCAGCGAGATGCCGAGGCCGTAGGCGAGCACGCCGCGCAGCGCCTCGGACTCGAGGTCGGCGGCCAGGTTGTCGACCACGCGCTGCACCGCGGTGATCGTCGTCGCGTACACGGCCTGCCGGGACTGCCACGACGCGTAGTACTGGTCGGGCGTGATGGAGACCTTGGGGAACACGGTGGGCGCGCTGCCCGCCGCGTCCCGGAACGGGTCGTCGGGGAGGTTGCGCTGCACCCGCTCGTACGCGGCGCGCTGCTCGGGCGTCGCCGACGCGAGGAACGCGGCGCTGGCGTCGTCCTGCTCGCGGATCGCGGTGATCCACGAGCTGAACTGCGTCGTGTTGCTCGTCACGAGGTACGGCAGGACGATCATCGCGTCGTCCGCGGCCGACGCCTGCTCGCGGCGCAGGCTCACGATGCCGAGCATGCTGTCGGAGAGCTGGCGGTCGTCGACGTCGCGCGCCAGGCGCGCCGACACGTCGACCGCGTCCGCGGTGATCCCCGAGTACCGCTCGGCGAACGCGGCCGGGAGGCCGGCCTGCTCGTCGGCCTGCTGCCGGAGCGTGTCGAGGGTGTCGAGGCGCGACTCGAGGCTGTTCCAGGCGCGCCGGGCGCCGGTGGACACGTCGTCGGACGAGAGGGTCCGGCCCGCGGCGTCCACCGCGGCGACCGCCCGGTCGGTGGTCGCGCGGGCCTCGCCGAGCTCAGTGGCCACGGCGGGGTCGCCCTTGGCGGCCACGTACCAGGTGGTGAGCACGCCCTCGTTCTCGACGGACTGCTGGACGGCGCCGAGGGCGTCGTTGGGGATGCGGAGGTGGCTGTACTGCCGCTGGCCCTGGAGGTCGTCGAGACGGTTCGCGATCCCGAATCCGGCGAACCCGAGGATCACGAACAGCGGGACGCTGACGACGAGGATCAGCTTGCTGCGGAGCGGCAATCTGGCGAGCACGCGCGTCCCCCACGGGGCAATTCGGACCCCGGGCCGACGCCGGGTGCTCATTCCGTGTCGGCACCCCCGAAACCCCACTTGAGAGTGACCGCGGGCACCCGAGCCGTGGCGGCGGTCACGAATCCGGCCTCGGCACCGGGGCGCCTCCCCCGATCAGTCCACCTCGGGCACCGTGACGGCGCCCCTCGCCTCCATCACCACGGTCGGCACCGGGGCGCCTCCCCCGATCAGTCCACCTCGGGCACCGTGACGGCGCCCCTCGCCTCCATCTGCTCGAGCTCCTCGACCGTCATGAGGACGGTGCGGGCCTTCGAGCCCTCGGACGGGCCGACGATGCCCCGGCGCTCCAGCAGGTCCATGAGCCGCCCGGCCCGGGCAAAGCCGACCCGGAGCTTGCGTTGGAGCATCGAGGTGGACCCGAGCCCGCTGCGCACGACCAGGTTCATGGCCTCGCCCAGCAGCTCGTCGTCGTCGGCGTGGCCCGACGACGCGTCGCCGCCGGCACCCGACGGGTCCTCGTCGGCGATCCCCGACACGTACTCGGGCTCGGTGACCTGGCGGCGCCAGTGGGCAGCCACCTTGCGCACGCACTCCTCGTCGACCCAGGCGCACTGCACCCGCTCGGCCCGGCTCGACGACGCCGTGACCATCAGCAGGTCGCCCTTGCCGATCAGCTTCTCGGCGCCGGCCTGGTCGAGGATGACCCGGGAGTCGGCCAGGCTCGTCACCGAGAACGCGAGGCGGCTCGGCACGTTGGCCTTGATCACGCCGGTGATCACGTCGACCGACGGGCGCTGCGTGGCGATCACGAGGTGGATGCCGACGGCACGGGCCATCTGCGAGATCCGCACGATGCTCGCCTCGACGTCACGCGCCGCGACCATCATCAGGTCGTTCAGCTCGTCGACCACGATCACGATGAACGGCAGGCGCTCGTAGCCCCTGCCGGTGACGGGGTCGGGGCTCTCCGGGGTGGGCAGGTCACCGCGGTCGAACATCGCGTTGTACCCGGTGATGTCGCGCACGCCCGCTTCGGCGAGCACCTCGTAGCGCAGGTCCATCTCGCGCACGGCCCACTCGAGCGCGTTCGCGGCCTTCTTCGGGTTGGTGACGACCGGGGTGAGCAGGTGCGGCGTGTCGTTGTACGCGCCGAGCTCGACGCGCTTGGGGTCGACGAGGATGAGCCGCACCTGGTCGGGCGTGTTGCGAATGAGCAACGACGTGACCAGCGAGTTGATGCAGCTCGACTTGCCCGCGCCCGTGGACCCGGCGATGAGCACGTGCGGCAGCGTCGCGAGGTTGAGCATCACCGGCTTGCCGTCGATCCCTCGACCGAGGCCGACCTCGAGCGGGTGCTTGGCGTCCTTCGCCTCCTTCGACGTGAGGATGTCGCCCAGGGTGACGAGCTGGCGCTGGCGGTTCGGCACCTCCACGCCGATCGCGCTGCGGCCGGGGATCGGGGCGAGGATGCGTACGTCGGGCGACGCCATCGCGTACGCGATGTCGTGGCTGAGCCCGGTGACCCGGTTGACCTTCACGCCCGGCGCGAGCTCGAGCTCGTAGCGGGTGACCGTGGGGCCCACGGTCATGCCGATGAGCTTGGCGTCCACACCGTGCTGGTGCAGCGCGGCCTCGAGGACCTTGCCGCCCTCCTCCACGAAGCGGCGCTCGACGCCCTTGCCGTCGCCCTTCTTCAGGATGTTGGCCGACGGCAGCTTCCAGCTCCCCGGCTTCGGCGCCGGCCCGAGGTCGATCGCCATCTGCTTGCCCGGCCCCGCGTCCACGACGGGCACCCCGTGGTCGGCGTCGGCCTCGACGTCGTAGAGCGTGACCACCGCCAGCACCGGGGCGACCTCGGGCTCGAGGTCGGGCTCGGGGTCGGGCTCGTCGAGCACCTCGAGCACGGCGATGTCGACGAGGTCGTCGATCTCGTCGTCGACGAAGCCGTCATCGCGGAAGCCGGGCGGTGGTTCGGCGGTGCCGCCGACCGAGTCGACCGCGGCGTCGGAGTCGTCGATCGCGTCGTCGCCCTCGGCCGGCGGGTGCAGGTCGGTGAAGGACCGGGCCCGGTGACCGGCCCAGCGCAGGGCCCGGCCGATCCCGGCCAGGACGTCGCGCATCGGGATCCCGGGCACGAGCAGCACGCCGAGGAGGACGACACCGCCCAGGATCACCGCGGCCCCGGTGGTGCCGGCGAGGGCCACGAGCGGAGCGCCGATCAGCGCGCCGACGAGCCCGGCGGCGTCGCGCAGCTCGTCGAGCGGGGCGTCGAGCGGCGGGGCGCCGGTGGCGAGGTCGAGGATGCCGAGGCCGGCCACGCAGAGCAGGCCGAGCCCGAGGCCGACCCGCCAGGGGGCCCGGGGCGCGTAGCCCTCGGGGACCTCGTCGTCCTCGGCTGCCTCCACCGCGGCGAGCGGTACCTCGCCGCCGGGGCGCCAGAAGAAGCAGAGGACGGCCAGCCCGATGGTCACGAACGGCACGGCGTAGCGGGCGAGGCCGAACAGCGCCCCGCTCACGGAGGCCAGGCCGCGGCCGATGCCCCCGGCGGCGTCGCCCACCAGTCCCAGGGCCGTGAGGACGCCGACGATCAGGAGGACGATGGCGGCCGCGTCGGGCCCGTGGCCCCGCAGCTGGCGCCGGGCGTCATCGCGCCGGCGATCCCATTCAGCCGACCGCCGGGGGGCGCGCGTCGCCTTGGACGACGACTTCGCCGGCGCCTTCGTGGCGCGGGCACGGCCCGACTTCCCCTTGCCCTTGGTGGAGCTGCGGGAGTTCCGGGACGCGCCGGAACGCGACGCCGTGCGAGTGGCCATCCCCCAACGCTAACACCAGCCCCTCCAACCACAGGGCTTACGCGGAAACTGCCCGCGAACGGCGTCAGAGGGCCGGGGCGTAGCCGCCGTCGACGGGATAGACCTGGCCGGTGATCCACTCGGCGGCGTCGCTGCACAGCAAGACGGCCAGGGGGGCAGGATCGTCCACCTTGCCCAGGCGGCCCATCGGGTAGGGCCGGATCAGGGCATGCTCCCGGTCGGGGTTGGTGTCGAGGTTCCGGGCCATGTCCCCGTGGCGGATGCTGCCGAGGGAGATGCAGTTCACGGTGATCCCCGACCGGCCCACCTCGGTGGACAGGCCCCGGGTGAACCCGGCCGCCGCGGCCTTCGCCGCGCCGTAGACCACGTGCCCGCGCTCGCCCCGGCGCCCGGCGTCGGAGATGATCGTGAGGATCCGGCCCCACTGCCGCTCGAGCATGCCGGGCAGGTACGTGTGCGACATGTAGAGCACGCCGGCCAGGTTGACCCGCATGATCGGCTCCCAGTCGTCGGGCTTGGTCTCGACGAACGGGATCATCTGGGCCTTGCCCTCGCCGTAGGCCCGCACGCCCGACCCCGCGTTGTTGACGAGGATGTCGATCGCACCGGTCTCCTCGCGCATCTCCAGCACGGAGTCCATCTCGGTGACGTCGCCGGTGACCGGCCTGGCCTGCAGTCCCTCGGCCTCGATCTCGGCCACCACCTTCGCGGCTCGGTCGAGGTGGAGGTCGTTCACCCACACCGTGGCACCGGCGCGGGCCATCTGGATGGCGATCGCGCGGCCCACCCCCGCCCCGGATCCGGTGACGAGCGCCGAGCGCCCGCCGATGAAGTCGGACCAGTCGCGGATGAGTGCCATGGCAGTCTCCTCAGACCTCGAGCACGACCGGGATGATCGCCGGTCGGCGCCGGGTGCGGTTGTTGATGAAACGTCCGAGCGCGCGGCGCGCGTGGCGTCGGATCGTCTCGAAGTCGGTCGCTCCCTCGGCCGCGGCCTCGGCCAACGAGGCGCGCACGGCAGCCTTGGCCTCCTCGATCAGGTCGGCGGCCTCGGCTTCGTAGACCCAGCCGCGCGTCACGATCTCGGGGCCGGTGATCAGCTCGCCGGTGGCGGCGTCGACCGTGACGATCACCACCACCACGCCCTCCTCGGCGAGGTTGCGGCGGTCGCGGAGCACGCCGACCGAGATGTCGTCGAGCAGCCCGTCGACGTACTGGTAACCCGCCGGCACCGCGCGGCGCTCGACGTCGAGGCCGCCGTCGGCGATCGTGACGGCGTCGCCGTCCGTGCACAGCAGCACCCGTTCCTCGGGTACACCGACCGCGTGCGCGAGGCGCGCGTGGTGCACGAGGTGGCGGTACTCGCCGTGCACCGGGATGAACCAGTCGGGTCGCGTCAACGAGAGCATGAACTTCAGCTCCTCCTGCGACGCGTGGCCCGAGACGTGCACCGGCGCGGTCTTGTCGTGGATCACGTCGGCGCCCGCGCGGTAGAGCGAGTCGATGACACGCGAGACGTTGGTCTCGTTGCCGGGGATCGCGTGCGCGGAGATCACCACCACGTCGTCGCTGCTCACCTTGACGTGCTTGTGCTCGTGCGCCGCCATCAGCGACAGCGCGCTCATCGGCTCGCCCTGCGAGCCGGTGCACACGATGCACACCTCGCCCGGAGCGAAGCGCGACACCTCGTCGATGTCGATGACCTCGTCGCCGGGGAGCTCGAGCATCCCCAGCTCGCGGGCGAACGCCGTGTTCTGGAGCATCGAGCGCCCGACGAACGCGACCTTGCGACCGGTGGCGCGCGCGGCCTGCACGACCTGCGCAACCCGGTGGAGGTGCGACGAGAAGCTGGCCACGATCACCCGCTTGTCGGGGTGGTCGCGGAGGATGCCGTGGATCACGGGGCCGACGGAGGTCTCCGACGCCGTGAACCCCGGCCGTTCGGCGTTGGTGGAGTCGGACAGCAGGAGCCGGATCCCCTCCCCCGCGATCTGACCGAGGCGGGCGAGGTCGGTCATCCGCCCGTCGAACGGGGTGAGGTCGAGCTTGAAGTCGCCGGTGTGGAGGATGGTCCCCGCCGGGGTGCGGTACGCGGTGGCGAACGCGTGGGGCACGGAGTGGGCGATCGGCACGAACTCCACGTCGAACGGCCCGATGTCGATGCGGTCGCCGTCGCGGACCGTGATCAGCTCGGTGCGGCCGAGCAGGCCGGCCTCGTCGATGCGGTTGCGCGCGAACCCGAGGCACAGCTCGGATCCGAAGATGGGCGTGGAGACGTCCCGCAGCAGGTACGCGAGGCCGCCGACGTGGTCCTCGTGGCCGTGCGTGAGCACCACCCCGTCGACGCGGTCGGCGTTCTCCCGCAGGTACGTGAAGTCGGGCAGGACGAGGTCGACGCCGGGCATGTCGGCGTCGGGGAACATCAGCCCGCAGTCGACGACGAGGATGCGCCCGTCGACCTCGAGGCAGAAGCAGTTGCGGCCGATCTCCCCCAGCCCGCCCAGGAAGACGATGCGGACGGGTGTGGTCACGCCCGGAGGCTACCCGCCGGGATCACCGGGCCGGGGTGCGCCACTAGGCGACCGCGGCGCGGTCCTTGGCCACTTCGTCGAGCGTGGAGTACTCCTCGCTCGTGTCGACCCAGTCCTCGAAGCCGATCACGCCGAGCTCGGTGAAGCGCTCGCGCAGCCAGCCGTCGGCGGCGTCGAGGAGCCCGAGCTTCTTGCAGTTCGGCACGATCTTCGAGAACAGCATGCCCTGGAAGATGGGGCGGTCGGGAGCGTTGAGCGTGACGCCCACCATCTCGCGCACGTCGACGCCCATCTTCTCCCACACCTCCTGCTGGAGGAAGCGGTCGCGCATGCGCACGGCGGCCTCGAACGCGAACTCCTGGCGCTCGCGGATCTCCGCCGCGGTGAGCTGCGCGTAGAACTCCTGCAGCGAGATCACGCCGAACGCGACATGGCGCGCTTCGTCGCTCATCACGTACCGGAGCATCTGCTTGAGCAGCGGCTCGGTGCTCATCTGGTGCATGAAGCCGAACGACGCGAGCGCGAGGCCCTCGACCATGATCTGCATGCCGAGGTAGGTCATGTCCCACCGGTTGTCGGCGATGATGTCGTCGAGGAGCATCTTGAGGTGCGCGTTGATCGGGTAGTGACCCGACAGCTTGGTGTCGAGGTAGCGCGCGAACACCTCGACGTGGCGGGCCTCGTCCATCACCTGCGTGGCCGCGTAGTACTTCGCGTCGATCCACGGCACGGTCTCGACGATCTGCGCCGTGCAGATCAGCGCACCCTGCTCACCGTGCATGAACTGCGACAGCGTCCAGTTCTGCGCCTCGATCGCGTGCTGCGTCCACTCGTCCTCGCCCCAGCTCTCCACCGGCGTGCCCTTGAGGTCGTGGCCGGAGAAGATGGCCTCGTTCTGCGCACGGTTGGCCTGCACGACGTCGAGCTGGTTGACCTCGGTGTCCCACGGGAGGTCGTTCGCGTTCCACTGCGACGTCTTGGCCTTCTCGTACAGCTTCGAGAGCGCCTGGCGGGTGCGCTCGTAGTCCCACGTGAAGATCGCGTCGGAGTTCGACCGCACCGCGTGCACCACCGCGTCGACGTCGGTGTTGGAGATGGCCAGGATCGCGTCGATGTCGTTGACGTCGGACCGGCCGATCATCGTCTCGTTGGTGGTCATCGGGCCTCCTCGGGTGGAGCTACGAAGGAACGGGCACGCGGGCGGCGATCCCCGGCGTGACGTACGTGGCGACGACGCGGCGGACCGCGGCGGCGTCGGTGGGGTCGACGAGGGGGACGGGCGCCCAGTGCAGGCTGAGTGCGAAGCGGGCGACCCACTCGGCCGCGCGCTCGGGCTCGGCGCACCGGCCGGCGAACGCCGGCGCGAGCCGGCGACCGACCTCGGCGTAGAGCCGGTCACCGCCGGCGAACTCGAGGTGCGGGTAGAGCAGGTCGGCTTCGTGCTCGGCGACGAACCGGAGTGCAGCGCACGCGCTCAGCTCGCGGGTGCCCACGAGCACGACCTGCGCCACGACGTCGTCGAGGTCGACAGCCGCGGCGACGGCATCGGCGATCGCTCCGCAGATCCGGTCGGCCTCGGACGCGACCGCGGCGGCGACGAGCGCCTGCCTCGAGGGGAACGCGCGGTAGATCGTGGCCCGCGACGCGCCGGCTTCGCGTGCGACGTCGTCGACGGTGAGCTTGGCGAGCCCCGACCGCGCGATGCAGGCGAGGGTGGCGGTGACGGCGCGCGCGGTGGCGTCGGACACGGGCGCTGCGTCGACGTCGGGAATCACCGCCATTCATGAGACAATAATGCAGGATTTGTCTCACCGTCAACCACGGCTCACAGGGTCGCGAAGCGGCTCCAGGTGGCGGTGAGGCGGGTGGGGTCGGCCCGGTCGTACTGCACCGGCACCGTGGCGCCGACCTCGAGCCGGTCGACCTCGGTGAGCGGCACGTAGGCCCGGGTCGCGACGGCGTCGTCCAGCCCGGCCACGCCGAGCGTGACCTCCACGAGCGTCGCGCCCTCGTGGGACTGGCCCAGGAACTTGAAGGCCTGCACCGTGGCCCGCGCCGTGACCCCGGTGGCGGAGAGCTGCGAGGCCACCGCGGGGTCCATCACGCCAGGCAGGACCGGCGCGGGGTCGGGCTCGCGGATGTCGCGCCGGATGTACCACGCCACCGCGAGGAACCCGAGGCCGAGCACGAGCCAGATGATCCCGACCACCCGCGTGA
>JBAZYX010000062.1:0-23785 GCA_041659105.1 Acidimicrobiia bacterium | reverse complement strand
ATCCCCGGCGGCGACCACGCCATGCTCCGCAACGCGGCGACGTGGCACCGAGGCACCGCCGACGCAGTTGCAGCGATGACCGACCGACTGCAGCCGTGACCGGGATGGTGGCACCCGGCGAACGGCAGACGCGGATCGCATGACGACGCCTCCACCGGCCCGCCCGCACGTCCTGGTCGTCGACGGCCGCGACGCGGAGCCCGTCGAGGTCGTACGCGAACGCGCCTCGGCGACGTCGTCGGAGTCCTAAGGTCACGGAATGACCGGCACCGAAACGACATCGTTCACCGATCGGTACGGGCCGTGGGCGGTCGTGCTGGGCGCGTCGCACGGGATCGGTGCGTCCTTCGCGCGACAGATCGCCGAGCGGGGCGTGAACGTCGTGATGGTCGCGCGCCCCGAGGACGGGCTCGCCGCGGCGGCGACCGAGGTCGGCGCGCAGACCGGTGTCCACGTCCGCCCCCTGGAGATCGACCTCACCACGCCCGACATGCTCGACCACCTCGCCACCGGGACCCAGGACCTCGACGTCGGGCTCGTGGCCTACGTCGCCGGGGGCACCGACGCGGTCGGCCGCTTCGTGGAGGGTCCGGCGGCGCGGCCGGACATGATCGTGCGGCTCAACTGCCTCGGCCCCGTGCAGGTGTGCCACCACTTCGGCAACCGCCTCCTCGAGCGGGGCCACGGCGGGATCGTCCTGATCTCGTCGCTGGCGGGCGTCTCGGGCACGGCCTGGACCGTCACGTACTCCGCGGCGAAGGCGTTCGACCTCGTGCTCGCCGAAGGGCTCTGGGCCGAGCTGAACCCGTCGGGCATCGACGTGGTGGGCCTCGTCCTCGGCAACGTCCGCACCCCCACGCTCATCGGCAGCGGGGTGAAGCTCGACCTCGACGACTTCCCGGGGATGGAGCCCGACGACGTCGCCCGCGAGGGCCTCGACCACCTCCGGGACGGTCCGATGTGGGTCGTCGGCGACGACAACCGCACGCTGTACGACGCGCTCCGTACGCTCCCCCGCGTCGACGCGGTCAACGCGATGAGCGCGGGCGTCCGGGCGCAGTACGGCTTCGACGAGTAGCGCCCGCGGCCAGCCGGACGGACGCGAGGGTTCGCTTCACGCGGGCGCGTACCCGTCGACGAGGCCGGTGAGGCCGGTCGGTGCGTGGGGCCCGAACGCGAGCTGCTCCAGCACGCCGACGCCGGCCTTGTCGCCCATGCGCACCCGGCACAGCGTCTGGATGTGGATCGACGACGGTTCCTGCGGGTCGAACGCGTCGAGCGCGATCGACTCGCCCCCCACCTCGAGCTCACCGTGGTTCGACCCGTGCGAGAAGCGCGGGTGCATGTAGCCGATCCCCCGCATCCGGAACGTGAAGAGCTTCTCGAACTCGATGGAGGGCAGCGCCGTGCCGTCCTTGCGGTTGAGCGTCACCGACGCGCGGGTCATCTCGCGCCGCCCGACCATCCACTCGACGTCGTACTCGCTGCGGGCGAGGTGCTCGGGCTCGCTCGTGTCGGGCAGCAGCGGCACCACCAGCGCCTGCTCCAGCCACCGCTCGCCGTCGGCCCGTTCGAACAGGGCCAGATGGGTGCAGCAGTCGTCGAAGTGCAGCGGGGCCCACAGCCAGAAGATCTGCATCGACCCCGGCTCGAAGTTCGTGGGGGCCTGCTGCCCCACGCCCCGGACTCCCCAGGAGCGGTCGCGGGTCGCGTACGTCCGCGCGGGGTCGACGGTGAGGGTGACGGCGGTCGGCAGCTCGATCGTCCCCTCCCAGGTGCCCCACTGGGTCAGGCGCGTGTAGTCCATCATCGGCACGTTGTCGCGCACGATCTGCTGCCGGGGCTCCTCGATGGCCTCGGTCCGCGCCCGGAAGGTCACGTCGGCGGCGAGCCCGTGGTCGTTGTCCTCCACCACGTAGCGGATCGTTCGCAGGGGCTCCACGATCTCGATGCGCAGCGGCCCGATCCGGGTCGACCGGTCGATCGGCATGCGCCCCGACGCGAACACCGAGTGCTCCACGCCGTCGTGGACCACGGAGAACGCCGCGTCGATCACCCCGCGGTTGGGGTAGTGCCCCATCGCGCCGCCGAGGAAGAACGCACCGTCGCGGTCGTAGCCGTTGAACCAGTAGCGGTCGTAGTGGTTCGGGTCGGCCGACACCGGCTGCGCGATCGGCGCCGGCGTCTGGTGGATCGGATAGTCGTCGAAGGGAGTTAGCACGCCGCGTGGATACCACGGCCACGGCGCCTCACGACAGCCTGCTTCGGCCGAGCAGGCGCTCCCGGATGGCGTCGGCCCGGCGCCGCAGCGTGGTGTCGTCGACCGGCTCCGGGCCGAACATGTCGTCCCACGGGATCAGCCCGCCGGGCACGGGGTCGTCGAGGAAGCGTGGCACCACGTGCGTGTGCAGGTGCGGGACCATGTTGCCGAGGGTGAAGAAGTTGAGCTTCACCGGCGCGAACTCGGCTTCGATCGCACGGGCGACGGCCCCGACCTCGCGCCAGTAGGCGGACGCGTCGTCGTCGGCCAGCTCGGTCGGCTCGGCCACGTGGCCCCGGCGCCACACCACGATGCAGTAGCCCGGGAGCCGGCTCCGCCGGTCGAGGCGCACCTCGGTGTGGTCGAGGTCCGTCACCGCGATCGTCTGGTCGTTGTCGCCCGCGCCGAGCGACGCGCACAACGCGCAGTCGTGCCCGGCCTTGCGCGCTGCGTAGTCGTCCGGCCATCCCGGCCCCGTCATGCGCGCTCCTCCAACGACTCGTACCCCTCCGGGCGGAACCGCGGGGTGCACACGCAGTAGAACAGCAGATCGGTGTCGCCCGGGTTCGCGATCCGCTGCGGGACACCGGCGGGGATCAGCACCACGTCGCCCGGACCCACCTCGGCGGGCGGCAGGTCGCCGACCGACGCCACACCCTGGCCCGCGACGATCACGTACCGCTCATGGACGTCGACCCGGTGCAGCGCGGTGGTCACCCCCGGCGCGACTCGCGCCCGCGCGATCGACACGGCGGCGTCGCTCGCGTCGTTCCACGACTCGAGGATGCTGCACCGCTCCTCGGTCGAGAGCTCGGCACCGGGATCCGGGCGGACGATGGCTGCATCCATGCCGGCACCGTACCGAACGACACCGCTCGGGCCGCGAGCGGAACAGGTCGAGACGCGCGCCGTCGCGGGCGGGCTCGGGCAGATCCCGATACGTGTACGGCTCCCCCACGCCGAGCGACGAGATCCGACCACCGATGCAGTTCGCGGAGATGATCGACACCTGGCTGCCCTGGAGGTGCCGCTGCCGCCGCCGGCGCGGCCGAGTCTGGCGCCACGCGCGCGCCGTGCAGCGGACCCGGAGTCCGTTCCGAGCTCGCGTCAGCCTCGATCTCACGCCGAACGGCTCCGCTCGGTGACCCGCATGTCGGCGCGGCTGAACCCCGCGATCGCGACGTTCGCCAGGCGCTCGACCGGGCCGGCGACCTCGATCCCGGCGAACCGATCGAGCATCTCCTCCAGCAGCACCCGAACCTCCAGCCGAGCGAGCGCGGCGCCGAGGCAGAAGTGCGCGCCGAACCCGAACGCGATCTGCGGGTTGGGCCAGCGCGCGACGTCGAACCGGTCGGCCGTGGGCCCGAACACCGCCTCGTCGCGGTTGGCCGAGGTGTAGCTCATGAACACCTTGTCGCCCGCGCCGATCGCGACGCCCCCGATCTCGGTGTCGACCCGCGCGGTGCGGAAGAAGTGCGTCACCGCGGTCGACCATCGCAGGATCTCCTCGATCGCGGGATCGAGGAGCGACCGGTCGGCGCGCAGAGCCTCCCACTGCCCGGGGTGCTCGGCGAGCGCGACGATCCCGCCGGTGATCGTGTTGCGGGTGGTCTCGTTCCCCGCGATGAACAGCTGGAGCAGGAACATGAGCTGCTCGCGCGACGTCAGCGGCGTGCCGTCGTCGTTGCGGTGGTTGGCCACCATGGTGATGACGCCCGGCGCATCGGTGCCGGCCCGCTCGGCCACCGCGTCGAGGAGGAACACCCGCATGCGGTCGACGACGGCCCGGTCGGCGTCGGACGCGCCGGGGTTGTTCGTGCGTACGGCGGCGTCCATCCACTCGCTGTACTCGCGCCAGTCGTCGGCGGGCAGCCCCATGAGATCGGCCAGCACCACCAGCGGGAACGGCACCGAGACCGCCGAGACCCACTCCGTGACCGCCCCCGGGTCCAGCGCGTCGAGCAGGTCGACGGCCCGGGCCCGGATCCGGGGCTCGAGCGCCCGGATCTGCTTCGGGGTGAACGCGTCCCAGAGGATGCGGCGGTAGTGCGTGTGCGTCGGCGGGTCGCACGACAGGAGCGAGCCGGGCACCGGCAAGGGCTCGGGGACGAAGTGGGCGTAGTTGACGCCGTAGCCCGACACGAAGACCGCGTTGTCGCGCGACACGTCGTGGACGTCGCGGTGCAGCGTGAGCGCCCAGAACCCGAAGCGGTCGTCGCGCGCGACCGGAGCCTCGCGGCGCAGCCGGGCCAGCACCGGGTGGGGGTCGCCGGCGTAGAAGTCGCCGTCGAGCAGGAGGGCGGTGAGCTCGGGGATCGAGGCCGATGCGACGTCCATCGCCCCAGCCTCGCACGCGACGACCGCCGCGGCGCGCACACGGCGGAGTCCCGGGCGCTACTCCGCCGCGATCCGCACGACGAGCTTGCCCATCGCGGTCCCCTCGTCCACAGCGGCGACCGCGTCGGGCAGGTCGGCGAACGGGACCACGGTCGCGATGCTGCGCAGGTGCCCCTCGGCGTGGAGCGCGAGCAGGGCCTCGTGGTCGGCATCGTTCTCGGCGCGCGTGTACCCGCCGGCGTAGACCCCGACGACCGACGCGTTGCGCCGCACCAGCGCATGGACGTCGGGCTGGACCCACGCGCCGCTCGCGAACCCGACCGCGAGCAGTCGACCGTCGCGCGCGAGGCACCCCACGGTGGCGTCGGCCACCGGGCCGCCGACCGGGTCGTACACCGCATCGACGCCACGACCTCCGGTGGCCGCGAGCACCGCATCGGGGACCGACCCGGTCATCCGGTCGATCACCACGTCGGCACCGAGGCGCCGGCACACCTCGAGCTTCTCCGCGCCCGCCGCCACCGCCAGGACCCGCGCCCCGAGGGCACCCCCGAGCTGCACGGCGGTCGCGCCGGAGCCACCGGCGGCGCCCAGCACGAGCAGCGTGTCGTCCGCCCGGAGCGCACCCCGGCGCACGAGGCCGACCCACGCGGTCGAGTACCCGATCCGGAACGACGCCGCGTCGGCATCGTCCATCGTGTCGGGCACGCGAAAGGCCGAGTCGGCCCGCGCGATCGTGCGCTCGGCGAACCCGCCCCGGCCGTCGAAGAAGCTCGTGACGGCCATGAGCCGCGTCCCGAGCGCGACGTCGACGCCGTCCCCGACCGCGTCGACGACCCCGCACACCTCCTGCCCGGGAACGAAGGGCAGCGTCGGTCGAAACGCGTACGACCCCCGGCACATGAACGCGTCGGGCATCCCCACGGCCGCGGTCCGCACCTGCAACCGCAGCTCGCCCGGACCGGGAGCCGGGTCGTCGAGGCCGACCAGACGCAACGCCTCGCGGGGCGGGCCGTTCCGCTCGATCTGCCACGCGCGCACGGCTTCGGACACTACTGCGGCGCGACCGCGACGACGCGGGCCGCGGAAGGACCCCGCCGGTCAGGCGTGCCGCAGCGGGTCGACGACCTCGGCGCCGAAGCCGGCGAGCGTGTCGGGCGGGGCGAAGTCGCAGAACCACGCATAGACGCGCTCGACTCCCTGCGCCGCGAGCCGGCCGAAGTGGTCGACGAGCTCCGGGCCCGTGCCCACGACCGGGCCCGACTGGCCGAACCGGCGCATCGCGACCTCGGTGATCGACGCCCGGTCGGCCTCGTCGGGGATGTGGGCCACCATCTGCTGGATCGACACCCGCGCGTCGCCAACCTGTGATTGGAGCGCGGCCAGGTTGTCGAGCGCGCCGGTGTGGACGTTCCACCAGTCGGCGTAGTCGCGCACGAGCGCCAGGGTCTTCGGACCGATCCCCCCGATCACGATCGGGATCTTCCCGAGCGGGGTCGGCGCCTGCCGGGCGCCGCTCATCTGGTGGAACTCGCCGTCGTAGTCGACGGTCTCCCCCGCCCACAGCGCCGTCACCACGTCGAGCGTCTCGCGCAGCCGTTGCACCCGGTCGCGCGGCTCCGTCGAGCCCACCCCGAACACGGGGAACTCCGTGGGCACCGAGCCCCACCCGATCCCCAGCTCGTAGCGCCCACCCGACGCGTGGTCGATCGAGGCGACCTCGCGGGCGAGCACCGCCGGGTGCCGGAACGCGTCGCACAGCACGAGGGATCCCACCGCGATCCGTTCGGTGTGGGCGGCGATCCAGGCGTTGGTGACCATCGCGTCGTACATCGGCTGGTCCTCGGCCATCGGCGGGGCGAGGTGGTCCATGCCCATGATCCCGCCGAAGCCCGCCGCCTCCGCGGCGCGGGCGCGTTCGACCAGCTGGTCGAACGACAGACGCATCTGGGGCAGGAAGAGGAAGAACTCCATCGCCAAGACCTCTCGGCTCGCGGACGGGCGTGCGGGACCCCGGATGTCTAGCCGGACCCGGCCGTCGTCACGCGCCCCGCGTCCGACGCCTGGACACCGGGGTCGGCCAGACGCCATGCTCGTCGGCCATGGCCCGCACCGGCACCCGGAGAGACAAGCTCGCCGTCACGGCCGGAGCGATCCGGCTCGCGTCGGGCGTGTCGTTCCTCGTCGCGCCGGAGGCGGCCAACCGTCTCTGGGGTGACCGAGACGAGCCCGACGCGACCGCGAGCCTGCTGCTGCGGTCGATGGGGTACCGCGACGCGCTGATCGGCGGCCTCCTGCTCGCGGGCGGGCTCCGCCCCAGCCGCGCGACCGCCGGATGGTTCCTCGCCTCCGCGGGTGCGGACGCAGCCGACCTGCTCGGCGGTCTCGCCAACCACGACCGGATGACGCGCGACCAGCAGCTGCGCGGGCTCGGGGGCGCGGCCGTCGGGATCGCGGTCGGCGTGCTCGGCGCGGCCCGCGCCGCACGGCCCCGTCGCGCCTGATCGGGCCGCCGTGTCGATCGACGCCGGCGCGCTGTACGACCCCGAGGTCTTCGTCCGCGGCGTCCCGCACGACCTCCTCGCCGAGCTGCGCGCGCACGATCCGGTGCACTGGCACGGCGACGGTCCGGGTTCGGGCCGGTACGTCGTGACGAGCCACCGGTTCGTCCGCCAGCTCAACCGCGACTGGGAGCGCTTCTCCTCGGCTCGGCTCACCGTGGCCGGGGGCGAGGGAGCCCACCGCCGGACCGGCCCGGTGACCCTGCTCGAGTCGGATCCGCCGGAGCACACGGCGATGCGGCGCCTGGTGAGCCGGGGCTTCACCCCGCGTGCGGTGGGCGCGCTGGAGGCCACGGCCCGGTCGGTGGCGCACGACCTCGTGGAGCAGTTCGTGGCCGCCGGCGGCGGGGACGCGGCGGAGGCGCTCGCCGCGCAGCTCCCGCTGCAGGTGACGGGCGAGATGATCGGGATCCCGCCCGACGACCGGGCAGACATCCTGCGCTGGACGAGCACCACGATCGGCGCGGGCGACCCGGAGGTGTGTGCCGAGCCCGCGCTCGCCGCGCGCGCCCTCCACGCCTACCTCGCGTACGGGCAACAGCACATCCGCCGGCGCCGGGCCGAGCCCGGCGACGACGTGTTCAGCGCGCTCGTCCGCTCCGAGATCGACGGCACCACGCTGACCGACGAGGAGCTCGGGGGCTGGTGGCAGCTCCTCGTCACCGGCAGCACCGAGACCACGCGCAACCTCCTGAGCAGTGGGCTGATGCTGCTGCTCGACCATCCCGATCAGGCCGCGCTGCTCGCCGCGGATCCGGACCTCGTGGACACGGCCATCGAGGAGATGCTTCGCTTCGTCACGCCGGTGATGCACCACCAGCGCCGGGTCACCGAGCGGGTGCACCACGAGTCCGGCACGGTCTTCGAGCCCGGCGACGTGGTCGACCTCTGGATGAGCGCCGCCAACCGCGACCCTGCGGTGTTCGCCGATCCCGACCACTTCGACGTCACCCGCGCGGAGAACGACCACCTCTCGTTCGGCTCCGGGGGTCCGCACTTCTGCCTCGGCGCGAGCCTGGCCCGCCAGGAGGCCCGGGCGTTCTTCGACGCCCTGCTCCCCCACCTCGACCGCATGCAGCGATCGGGCCCCGAGGCCCGGCTCCGCTCCACCCACTTCAACAGCCTCAAGCACCTCCCGGTGGCCGTGCGCCCCTGAGCGGACGCCCCGCGGGGAACCACCTGCGCGGCGTGCGGCGACCACCGTCACGTCGGCGATCTCCACGCCCGACACGGGCGCGACCGGCTCCGCAGGTCGGGACCGAGCCGGAGCGGGTGCCGACTCGCGCAGTGGGCGCCCTCAGAGCGCGCGCTCGAGCCGGACCGTGGTGCCGCCGGGCGTCGGATCGATCACCAGCGAGTCCGTCAGGGCCCGCATGACGGCGAGGCCCCGGCCCCGATGCGGGTCGTCGCGATGGGGACGGTCGCCGCCGCCCGTATCGACGACTTCGATGCGGAGGGCATCGCCGTGCCGCGTCGCGCGGACCCGCACGGTCGCCGACCCGTCCCGGCTGCCGTGCTCGACCGCGTTGGCGACCGCTTCGTTGGTGGCGATCGTCAGGTCGTCGGCGACATCGTCGGCGACGCGAGATCGCAGGAGCCACACGCGGAGCGCGTCCCGCAAGGGCGCCAACGACGCGGCACACGCCGACACCTCGACATCGAAGCGCTCCAAGTCCCCGGGTCGCGGCATCTCGTCTCGGTCTCAGCTCGGGCGCAGCGCCCCGAGCGAGGCCGGGTCCGGTCCGTCGACGGGGGGAGACTGATCGGGGTGCTTCGCCGCCTGGGTCAGCTCGTTCAGGCTCCGGGCCAGCAGGCGCGACACGTGCATCTGACTGATGCCCATGCGGTCGGCGATCTCGCTCTGGGTCAGCCCCTCGAAGTACCGGAGGTAGACGATGCGCCGCTCGCGCGGTGGCAGCGCGGCGAGCAGCTCGCGCACGAAGGCCCGGTTCTCCGTGTCCGCGTGGTCGTCGTCGCCCGCGGGCACGCAATCGCCGACCGTGCGGCCCTCGGCGCCGGCAACCGGCGCGTCGAGCGATCCTGAGCGGTACATGGTCGCGGCCTCGAGCCCCTCGAGCACCGCCTCGTCGCTGACGTCGAGCTCGGCTGCGATCTCGCTCACGGTCGGCGAGCGACCGAAGGAATGGCCGAGATCGTTCCGGGCCCGTTCGATCTCGAAGGTGAGCTCCTGGAGGTTCCGCGGCACCCGCACCGACCACGTGCGGTCGCGGAAGTGTCGCTTGATCTCGCCCGTGATCGTCGGCACCGCGAACGACACGAACGGGACGCCCCGATCGGGGTCGAACCGCTCGACGGCCTTGACGAGTCCCACGAACGCGACCTGGCGGAGGTCGTCGTTGGGCTCCCCCCGGTTCGAGAAGCGACGGGCCAGGAAGTCCGCGAAGCCGATGTGCTCCTCGACCAGCTCGTTGCGGACGTCGCGGGACCCCGACTCCCGGTACGCGTAGAAGCGCTCGACGAGCTCCGGGCTCATCATCGCACTGCCACCACGCTGGCCGTCTTGGCCAGCACGAACCACATCTCGGTACCGGTGTGCGAGAGCTCGTGGTGGTCGCTCACGGCATCGACGATGAGCGCCGCCGCCCCGTGGAGCCGCGGGGGGATGTCGTTCCGGCGCCGGCGCGCCGTGCCGCGGACGAGGACCTGGGAACCGTGGACGGCAACCCGGATCACGAGGCGGTCCTCCGTAACGTTCATGAGCGCCTGCGCGAGCTCGTCGACCGCGATGCGCAGGTCGTCGATCTCCGAGACGCTCAAGCCGGCACGCTGCCCCGCGTCGGACGCCACCAGACGAATGGTTCGCAAGTAGGCGGCCTCGGGAGCAACAACGAGGAACAGCTCATCGTCGTACTCCACTCGAAGCCCCCTCGATCCCACTCGGGCGTTGTGCGCATCCACTCGAGAGCCCTGCGTACCCGGCAGTCGACGGATCGAAACCTTCCCCGACCGTAGGACCTCGAGCGAGCCACGCGCGGGCATCGTCCGGCCCGTGCTGCGTTTGACCCGTTGACCCGTCGGGTAAGAAGGAGCCGATGACCGTGCCCGAGACCGCCGACGAGACGCCCCGTGCCGCGCCGCGGGGCGTGGAGCTCCGGATCCCCGCCGACGCCGCGTACCTGCGCCTGGCGCGCCTCGCCGCGGCCGACACGGCCGCCCGGGTCGGCCTCGGCGCCGACGCGATCGACGACGTGCGGCTCGCCGTCTCGGAGCTCTGCGCGCTCATGACCGGCTCACGAACCGGGATCATCCTCCGGTTCGAGGGCGACGACGGCTGCGTGGTGGTCGAGGGCCGGGGAGCTCCGGGTCCGGGAATCGAAGGCGAGAACGGGGAGCTCGCGCGCGTGCTGGTGGAAGCGGTGGTCGACGAGCTCCGGTTCGAGGCGGTCGACGGGCACGCGACGTTCCGCTTCACGAAGCAGGTCGAGGTTTGAGCGCCGGCCAGGGCGGGCATCAGAGGGCAACCTGCGGGAGGGGTTTTCCGTGAGTGAGAGCCAGAGCTCGCCGACGTTCGCGTTCTCCGTCGAGCGTGACGGTGCCACCGGAACCGTCGTCGCCCGGGGCGAGATCGACCTCGCGTCGTCACCCGAGTTCCGCGAGGCCATCCACGGCCTCGTCGACGACGGCGTCCGACGCCTCGTGATCGATCTCGACGCGGTGTCGTTCATCGACTCCTCCGGCCTCGGGGTCCTCGTCGGCGCGTTGAAGCGCGTCCAGGAGCAGGGTGAGGACGGTGGGCTCGTGCTGCGTGGGCTCAGCGGCCCCGCGCTCCGGGTCTTCGAGATCGCCGGGCTCGACCAGGTCTTCGTCCTGACCAGCTGAGTCAGGCGCTGAACTCGGGCTCCGCGCGCGACGGGGGGTCGACGATGGGCTCGAGCGCCGCGAGCAGGGACGCCGCGACGTCCGCCGGCGGGCGCTCGGCGTCGACGGTGACGAGGAGCCCGCGCCGGTCGAGCCACGCGAGCAAGGGCTTCGTGAGCCGCTCGAACTCGTCGAACCGACGGGCGATGGCCGCAGTCGCGTCGTCGGTGCGCCTCCGGAGGACCCCTCCGCACGCGGCGCACCGCATCGCACGGACGGGTGCGGCGCCGTCGGCGTGCCCGTACGGCGACCGCCCGCAGTCCGCGCACACGAACCGGGCCAGGAGCCGCTGCGCTGCTTCGCGCTCCGAGACCATCAGCTCGACCGCCCCGTCGATGCGGGCCGGGGCGATCGATCGCTCCAGCTCGGCGGCCTGGGTCGCCGAGCGCGGGAACCCGTCCAGCAGGAAGCCGCGTGTGCGGACGTCATCTCGAGCGAGCCGCCCGAACAGCACCTCCATCACGAGGGGGTCGGGCACGAGCTCGCCGCGCTCGACCCATCCGGCGATCTCCCGGCCGGCCCGACCCCCCCGGGCGACCTCCGTCCGCAAGAGATCGCCGGTCGACACGTGGGGCAGTCCCAGCGCCTCGGACAGCAGGGCGCTCTGGGTTCCCTTGCCGGATCCCGGGCGCCCCAACACGATGATGTGCGCCGGCTCGGCCGGCTGTCCCCCGGTCAGATGCTCCGTCATGAGGTCCTGGTACCCGTGGGCGCGGCCGGGCAAACCGGGCCACGGACCGCCTTCGTCCTCGGGGGTTTGCGCACGGACCTGATCGGGTACGACCCGACTGCAGGCAGTAGTGCGGGAGGAACGCTTCATGAGCGCAGCGATCTCGGTGCTGGCGTCGGACGCACCGTCCGCGGCCATCGCGCTGTACGGCACGTTCGACACGTCGAACCTCGGATTCCTCGAACGGCACCTGAACACCCTCGAAGGCGACGTGGTGATCGATTGCACCAACGTGTCGTCGCTGGCCGACGAAGCGGTCACCCTGCTGAACGAGTTCCGGGCCGGCGCAGCCCGCGTCCGCCGACGGGTCGTGATCCGCCCCCAGCGTCGCGAACCGAGCCTCGTCCGCACCCACTGATCCGTGCTGATCCGTGGCCCACTGATCCGTGGCCCACTGATCCCCAGCCCACTGATCCGCCTCGCCCCGCGGCCTCCGCGGCCGCAGCTGACAACAAGGGAGATCGCACATGTTCCGCATCATCCGACGAGCCCCCTGGATCGCACTCGGCGCCGCCGCCGCCTACCTCCTCGACGGCGAGAACGGCGCCGCTCGCCGCCGCCACCTGGCCGACGCGACGCGGTCCCTGGCCGAACAGCTGGAGACGTCGTACCGCAGCGCACTCGCCGACCGCACGGCCCGCTCCGGCGCCCACGACGACGACGAGCCGCTCGTCCCGACCGTGTCGGCGACGAACGTCGAGACGCGGGGCGCGGCAGTGCTGCCCGAGGAGGCTGCGGCCGGCGTCTCCGACGACGCGTCCCCCGCGATGGCCGCGCAGATCCTCGAGGAGTCGGAACAGCGGGTGACCGACCGGGCTGGGTCGGCCGACGAGCGCCGGCGCTCGGAGGACACCGTCGCCCCCGTGGCCGGCTGACCGGTCGTCGCGACACCCCGGGTCCGGCCGGCAGGCGCGGACTTGACGGCCTCCCCGCCGTCACGGAGCCTGATGTGCAGTGAGTCCTGAAGCACGCCGGCCGGCGGCATCATCGGCCGCACCGCGGCGGCCGTGGCAGGACGCGGCCCTCGGCGCGTTGCTCGCGCTTCCCGTCGCCGTCGCGGTGAGCCAGGTCAACCAGGCTTCCTACCGCAGCGGCGCGGCCATCATGGCCGTCCTGGTGGTGCTGGGGCTCGGGACCCGGTGGACGGTGTCGGCCGGAGCCGCCCCGGTCCTGCTCCTCGGCATGTGCGCCCAGGTGTCCGACGACTTCCGGGACCTCCCGCCCGGTTCCAGGGCGATCGGGCTGGTGATCGCGGCCGCGTCGGCGAGCGTGATCGTCCTGGCCCTGCGCCGCTGGGAGGGCGACCGGCGCCGCGCCCGCGAGGAAGCCGCAGCCCGCCGCCGCAACGAGCGGCGCCTCGAGGCCCTGGTCGATTTCGCGCACCTCCTGGCGTCGGTTGCCCACCGACGCGAGCTCCTCGCCGCGGTCGAGCGAGAGATCACGACCACCGCCGGGAGCTCCGGAGCGATCCTCGTCGTCCGGGACCGGGAACGAGTCGAGTTCCCCGTCGTCACCGGACACGACCCCGACGACTTCCCGCCGACGATGCCACCCGGATACGTTGCCCGGGGAACGCCGGCACTCGACGCACTCGACACCGACCGGGCGGTCTTCTGCCCCACAGCCGCGGACCTCCTGCGCCGGTATCCCCTCCTCGCCGACTACGTCGAGCGGACCGGCCTGCACGGCTGGGCCGCGCTGCCCGTCCCCGATCTCGGCGCTCTGGTGCTCACCTGGCCGGAGGAGCAGGTCTTCTCCCCCGCTCAGCGAGCGTTTCTCGTCACCATCGCCAGCCTGCTGTCCACCGCGGCCGAGCGCGTCCATGCCGTGGAGCGATCGGAGCTGCAACGCTTCGTCGGCGCGTTCGACGCCATGCTCGACGGTGTCGGCATCCACCGGGCGGTGCGCGACGCGTCCGGCCGGATCATCGACCTCGAGGTCGAGTACATGAACCGCGCGTCGGTCGACATCGGAGCGGACCGCAGCGAGATCATCGGGCAACGCATGAGCGAGATCTGGTCCGACAGTCCCTTGCTCGCCCATTACGCGCGGGTCATCGAGACGGGCGAGCCCTTCGTGCTCGAGGACGCCGACGTCGCGAGCCTCGGCGGGCCACCGTCGGAGGTGACGACGGTTTCGATTCGCGCCTCGCGCCTCGACCCCGACCGGATCGTGCTCGTCGTGCGCGACGTGAGCGAGCGCGCGCGACTCATCGGTGAGATCGAGGAAGCGAACGAGGTGTTCGCGGCCGCGCAGCAGCTGGCCCACGTGGGCAGCTGGCGGTACGACTTCCCGACCGACCGCCTCGAGTGGTCCGACGAGCTGTACCGAATCGTGGGCGTCCCGAAGGGTGCCCCGCCTGTACGTCCGACCGAGGGCTCCCTCTTCGGATTCGAGCACCCGGAGGACCGCGGGCGCGTCGTCGAGGTGATCGCCGAGGCTCTCGAGGACCGTTCGTCGTTCATCTTCGACATGCGCATCATCCGCCAGGACGACGGCGAGATCCGGGACGTCTCGACCACGGGCACGGTCCTGGTCGACGACCAGGGCAACGTCACCGGCGTCTGGGGGGCGACGCAGGACGTGACGGAGCGCCGGCGAGCCGAACGCGCGCGGCGGGAGGCGCTCGACGCCCTCGCACACGAGCGCGAAGCGGTCGCCGAGCTCCAACGCGTGATCCTCCCGGCCGAGCTCCCGGAGGTCCCCGGCATGACGCTCACGGCCCACTACCGGGCGACGCTGTCGAACGCGGTCGGCGGCGACTGGTACGACGCGTTCACGGCGCCCGACGGCCGGATCGTCATCGCGATCGGGGACGTTGCGGGCCACGGGATCGAATGCGCGGCCACGGCCAACCAGCTCCGGGTGTCGGTGCGGATCCGGGTCAACGACGGGATGGAGCCCGGAGCCATCCTGTCGCTGCTCGACGCCGAGCTCGGCGACGGCTTCGTCACGTGCCTGCTCGCGACGTTCGATCCGGCGACGCGCGAGCTGCGGTTCGCCAACGCCGGCCATCTGCCCGCGCTGCTGATCCGGGACGGAACGACCGACTTCGTCGCGGCACGTACCAGCCCACCGTTGGGGACCCAACGGGTCGATTCCCGGGCGGGTTCCCGACTGGTCCTCGAACCCGACGACCTCGTCGTGCTCTACACCGACGGCCTGATCGAGCGTCGCGGCGAGAGCCTCGAGCGCGGCCTCGATCGACTCGCGCGGATCGCGTCCGTCCTGGCCGAGGTCGGGGATCCAGCCTTCACGTTCGTGGAGGCACTCGCACCCGACGCGGCCGACGACGTCTGCGTCATGACGCTCCGGGTGCAGAGATGATCAGGTGAGGACGGAGACGCCACCCGGCCCGACCAACAGGCCGATGATGATGAGCACGATGCCGTACACAACCGCGCCGCGACGGCTCCGCCGCTACGCCTCGTAGAGCAGTGAGCCGAGCTCGTACCGCATCAACACCTCGGCTGCCGTCGCCTCCGGGCTCCCGGAGTCGTCGACGCACACGTGACGAGCCGCCACCTCGAAACTGGTGAACTCGTGGTGCATCTTCCGGGCCGCCGCCTGGTCGCGAAAGCCGTGCCCCGTGCGCGCGGCGACCCGAGCCAGGCAGGTCTCCACGGCGGGCAGCAGCACCACGTAGTGCACCTCGGCGAGCCCCGACGCGGCGAGGAACGTGTCGAGGAACCACGGCCCGACGATCCCGTCGTAGACCGTGGTGTACACGTCGGCGAACCGGCCCGCGGCTGCCCCCGCCGCTTCGGTGACCACCGTGTTCTGCGCGTGCGACTCCGGCAACCACGGGGGTACTGCGCCCTGGTCCAGGAACGCGAAGAACGCGTCGCCCTCGACGAGGACGCTCGGCTCGAACCGCGCCGCGACGAGCCTGGCCACGGTCGACTTCCCGGCCCCCGGTGGGCCGGTGATCACGAGGAGGGCACCCACGACGCACCAGTCTGGTCGACGCCCGAACCAGACGGCGGAGGTTCACGGCGTGCCGGGCGCTCCGGCGACGATCAGCGAAGCCCTTCGGCGGCGGCGATCTGGAGGTCGTCGAGCATCCGGGCGATCTCGGCGCGCACCGCGTCCGAGACCGGGAGGCGCGGCCCACGAACCGTCCCGCCGGGGAGCCCGAGCATCGCGAGCGCCGCCTTGGTCGCCGCGATGCCGCCGAGGCGCCGCGTCTCCGCGTGCAGCCGCATCACCCGGGCGTACGCCGCGTGGCAGGCGGAGAAGTCGCCGCGTCCGTACGTGTCGACGACCGTCGTGCACAGCCGCGGCGTGAGGTTCCCCTCCGAGCTGAGGTACCCATGACCTCCGAGGGCGAGGCAGCTGAGCGCGTGCATCGGCCCGCCGACGTGCACGTCGACGTCGCCGGCAACCGCGTCGATCAGCTGCGCAACGTACGTGAGGTCGTTGTGGCTGCAGTTCACGCCCACGATCGCGTCGGACTCGTCGACGAGTCCGCGGATCAGCTCGACCGGGAGCGCGTAGCCCACCGACTGATGGCTCGACAGCACCACGGGGAGATCGACCGCGTCGAGGACGTCGGCGTAGTAGCGCCGCAGCTCGTCGGCCCGGGGCCGGTTCCCGTGGCCCACGTCGAGCGAGTACACCTGGAGCGCGTCGACGCCGAGGTCTGCGGCGAGCCGGCCGAGCCGGATCATCTCGCGCGCCGAGCGCGGCTCCACACCCATCGCGCGGACGGGGACCCGGCCGCGGAGCTCCTCCACGCCGATCTCGAGGACCCGACGCACCTCGTCGGGCTCGAGGGTGTAGCCCTCGCCGCTCCCACTCCCCCCGAGGTAGACGCCGATCCCACTCGCGGCGAGACGGCGGAGATGCGCGCGCAGGTCGGCTTCGTCCAACGCGCCGTCGGCGTCGAACGGCGTGATGCTGATGACGAAGGTGGTGGGCGCGGTGGGCGCGGTGGCCACGTGGGTCAGGTTCCGAACCCGTAGCGCCCGCGCGCCGCGACGACCGCGTCCTGACCTCCTGCGAGCAGGTGGGCACGGTTGCGCTCGAGCGGAGCCAGGATCACCTCGGCCCCCGGGATCCGATCGAGCAGGTCGAGCTCGTTCGCAGCGGTGAGGGTCCAGTAGTCGGACGCCTCCGCGGCGCTCAGCGTCCGGTCCTCGCCCGTGAAGCGATCACGGTGCGGGACACCGGGCGCGCCGCCCGGCGCGTCCCACGTGACCGACCGGTCGGACGCGGCGTACACGTAGACGATGGCTTCGGCCCGAGCGCCGAGCATCGCGCGCACCGCGTCGCGCTCCTCCAGGCCCGCCAGCGCGACCCGGAACCCGTCGGTGCCGTAGACCGCGTGGCAGAGCCCGGCCGTGACGAGCTCGTCCGGCGCGTCCCATTCGGCGAGCGTCACCGCGGTCCGCAGGAGGTGGTCGAAGAGCTTCCCCCCGGGATGGTCCATCGCGTCGGCGCCGCGATCCAGCAGGAACCGCAGCACCTCGGGGCGGGCCGCCCTGGACACTGCCTCGGGAACCCGTGCAGGATTGGTCTCACCGACCTCGGCCATCCGCGCATTCTGGCCCAGAATCGCCGAAGCGGCAGGTCTGGACTGGCCGGCCGGGGCATCGCACAGTGTGGTTACCACGCACCCGAGGAAGGGACGCCCCATGGCATTCATCCAGATCGTGGAGTTCCGGACCGACAAGATCGACGAGATGCGCGCCCTCGACGCCGAGTGGGCTGCCCGGGCGAATGCGGAAGGTGCCACCGCCCGCCGCGGCATCCTCTGCGGCGACCGCGACGATCCGGGGCGCTACTTCCAGATCGTGTTCTTCGACTCCCACGAGGACGCCGAGACGAACTCGAACCTGCCAGTCACCCAGGAGTTCGCGCAGAACATGATGGCGCTCGGCAACGGCCAGCCGGCGTTCCACAACCTCGACGTCGTCGAGGACATCACGTACTAGTCGTCTCGCGGCAACGATCTCGTACGGGTCAATCGTTCTCGGGGAACCCGAGGTCGATGCCGCCGTGGCTCGGCTCGAGCCACCGCGCCGTCACCACCTTGTTGCGCGTGAAGAAGCGCACACCCTCGGCGCCATGCGCGTGCGTGTCGCCGAACAGAGACTGCTTCCAGCCGCCGAACGAGTACGAGGCCACGGGAACGGGGATGGAGACGTTGATCCCGACCATCCCGGCCTCCACCTCGTTCTGGAACCGCCGGGCCGCGCCGCCGTCGTTGGTGAAGATCGCGGCGCCGTTGCCGTAGGGGTTCGCGTTCACGAGCGCCAACGCAGCGTCGAAGCCGTCGGCGCGCACGACCGACAGCACCGGCCCGAAGATCTCGTCGGCGTAGATCCTCATGTCGGTGGTGACGCGGTCGAACAGGGTCGGTCCGAGCCAGAACCCGTCGGCTGGTCCCTCGATCGGGTGCAGACGTCCGTCGACCACCAGCACGGCTCCGTCCGCGACGCCGTCGTCCAGGTACGACGCGACCTTTTCGCGGTGCGCGCGCGTCACGAGCGGACCCATGTCGCAGGCCCCGTCGCCCACGGCCAGGGTCTTGATCCGACGCGCGATGCGCTCGACGAGATCGTCGGCGATCTCGCCCACGGCAACGACCGCCGACACCGCCATGCACCGCTCCCCCGCCGACCCGAAGCCCGCGTTCACGGCAGCGTCGGCCGCGAGATCGAGGTTGGCGTCCGGGAGCACCACCATGTGGTTCTTGGCGCCCCCGAGCGCCTGGACGCGCTTCCCGTTGCGCGTCGCGGTCTCGTAGACGTGGCGCGCAACGGGGGTCGATCCGACGAACGACACCGATCGCACGTCGGGGTGCTCGAGCAAGCGGTCGACGGCGACCCTGTCGCCGTGGATCACGTTGAACACGCCGTCGGGGAGACCGGCCTCCTTCCACGAGGCGGCGATCCAGTTGGCCGCCGAGGGGTCCTTCTCCGACGGCTTGAGCACCACGGTGTTGCCACAGGCGATCGCGATCGGGAAGAACCAGCACGGCACCATCGCAGGGAAGTTGAACGGGCTGATCACGGCCACGACGCCGAGCGGCTGGCGCACCGAGAAGACGTCGACGCGTGACGACACCGACTCCGAGAACTCGCCCTTGATCACCTGCGCGATCCCGCACGCGTACTCGACGACCTCGAGGCCCCGGGCCACCTCACCCCGCGCGTCGTCGAGCACCTTGCCGTGCTCGGCAGAGACGATCGCGGCGAGCTCGTCGGCCCGTGCCGCCACGAGCTCCCGGAAGCGGAACAGCACGCGGGTGCGCTCGGCGAGCGAGGTGTCGCGCCAGGCCGGGAAGGCGGCCTTCGCCGCGGCGACGGCCGCGTCGACGTCGGCAGACGAGGCGAACGCGACCCGCCGGGCGACCAGGCCGGTCCGCGGATCGTTCACGTCGCCACACCGCGCCCCGTCGCCCGGCATCGGGGCGCCGGCCACCCAGTGCGGCACGAGCGGGAGCGTCTCCGCGGTCACACCGCGGACGGTAACGGAAAGTTGGGCGGCGTACAACTATGGGCTACGGTGCGAGCCGACCCCAGGAGTGCCCCATGCTGAGCGACACCTTCATCGTCGACGCGGACTCGCACTGGTCGGAGACGCCGGACCTGTTCACCAGCCTCGCTCCCCCCGCGTACAAGGACCGGGTGCCGCGGGTGGAGGTGATCGACGGCGTGCAGACGTGGGTGTTCGACGGGCACGTGCTCGGGCAGACCGGCGCGGGCGGTGTCATCGGGCGTGACGGGACGAAGGAGAGCGCCGACGTGGCGCTCAACCACTGGACGATCGACCAGATCCACGTCGGGGCCTACGACCCGAAGGTGCGCCTCGACGTGTTGGACGAGTGCGGCATCGACGCCCAGGTCGTCTTTCCGAACACCATCGGGCTCGGCGGTCAGTACCTCGGCATGGTCGAAGACGACGCGCTGTGCCGGCTGGTGATCGAGATCTACAACGACCGGATGGCGGAGATCCAGTCCGAGTCGAACAACCGCCTCCTGGGGATGCCCCTGATGCCGGCGTGGGACGTCGGCACGTGCGTCGCCGAAGCGAAGCGCGTTGCCGCGCTCGGCGTACGCGGGGTGAACATGACGTCCGACCCCCAGGACCTCGGCGCGCCCGACCTCGCGAGCCGGGCGTGGGACCCGTTCTGGGAGACCTGCACCGAGCTCGAGCTGCCGGTGCACTTCCACATCGGCGCCAGCGCCACCGCGATGTCGTTCTACGGCAAGTACCCGTGGGACTCGCATCCCATGAACACGAAGCTCGCCATCGGCGGCACCCTGTTGTTCATCGGCAACGCGCGGGTCGTGACGAACGCGATCCTGTCGGGGATGTTCGACCGGCACCCCGATCTGAAGATGGTCTCGGTGGAGAGCGGCGTCGGCTGGATCCCGTTCATCCTCGAGACGCTCGACTACGAGATGTCGGAGAACGCTCCCGACGAGCTGGCCCGGATGAAGAAGCCGCCGTCCGAGTACTTCCGCTCCAACTTCTACGCGACGTTCTGGTTCGAGAACGCCCGCAACAAGCTCCCGGAGCTCGTCGAGGCGGTCGGCGAGGACAGCATCCTGTTCGAGACCGACTTCCCACACCCGACGTGCCTCTACCCGGATCCCCTCCAGACCGTCGAGGCGAAGATGGCCACCCTCTCACCCGAGGCCCGCAAGAAGATCTACGGCGAGAACGCCCGCAAGCTCTACCGGCTCTGAGCCCGAAGCCACCACGCTCCGGCCGATCCCGCACCGAGGGAGTACCCATGCCTGTCGCCACCGTCGACGGAATCGAGCTCGCCCACGAGGTGATCGGTGACACGGGCGACCCGTGGATCCTCACCCCCGGCGGGCGCTTCGGCAAGGACACGCCCGGGTTGCGCGAGCTCGCCCAGGCGATCGCCGCCGACGGCCACCGAGTGCTGATCTGGGACCGGCCCAACACCGGTGCCTCGAGCGTGTGCTTCACCGGGGCAACCGAGTCCGACATGCAGGCCGACGCGCTCGCGGGTCTCCTGCGCAGCCTCGACATGGCGCCGGCCACGATCTTCGGTGGGTCGGGCGGTGCCCGGGTGTCGCTGCTCGCGGCCACGAACCACCCCGACATCGCGTCGCGCCTGGCCATGGTCTGGGTGTCGGGCGGGGTGTACGGGCTCCTGGCTCTCGGCGTCCACTACTGCGGTGACTCCATCCGGATCGCGTGGCGGGGTGGAATGGAAGCCGTGGTCGAGATGCCGGAGTGGGCCGAGGTGCTCGAACGGAACCCCGGCAATCGCGAGCGGTTCCTCGCCCTCGACCGTGACGAGTTCATCGCGACGATGGAGCGCTGGATGCTCGCCTACTGCCCGACCCCCGACTCGACCGTGCCCGGCATCAGCGACGCGCGGCTGGGATCGCTCACCCAGAGCGTCCCCACGCTGATCTTCCGGAGCGGCGCGAGCGACGCGCACCACACGCGCGCCACGTCGGAGCGGCTGCACCAGGTGATCGCGGGTTCGGAGCTCGTGGAGCCGCCGTGGGGCGACACCGAGTGGAACGACCGGTCGGACGACTTCCTCGCCGGGACCGCGACCGGGCTGTTCGTGCGCTGGCCACTCCTCGCGCCCACGCTGCTCGACTTCGCGCGGCGATGACCGCTCCCGCCGAGCTCGCGGCGGGGCCACGCCGCTCGATCCTGGCCCAGGACCGCTCGCGCCGGACCCGGGAGGCCCTGGTCGACGCGGCGTTCGCACTGTGGACGGAGCGGGGCTTCGAGACCGGCTTCGAGGCCACGACCGTCGAGGAGATCGCCCGGGCGGCCGGCGTGACCAAGGGCACCTTCTACTTCCACTTCGCCCGCAAGGTCGACGTGCTGCTCGACATGAACGCGGCCATCGACCAAGCGATGACCGCGGAGATGCTCACCGCGGTCGACGCCGGGGAACCGATCGACGTCGCAGTGGCGCGCGCGCTCGCGGTGCTCGCCGAGCGAACCGAGCGGATGCCGCGCGCCGCGCTGGCGCAGATCCTGCGCGAGTACCACAGCAGCCCTGTGCTCGCCCGCGAGCGAAGCGCGTTCCGCACCACGCTCCCCGCGCTCTTCGCGGCGGCGCGCGCGCGGACCGAGCTCCCTCACGATGCCGACCCCGAGCGGCTCGCCAACCTCGTCGCCGCGATCATCCTCGTCTCGTGCGCGGCGTGGGCCGAGGACCGGGCCGCACAGCTGGCACCCGAGTTGCACTACGCGGCCGGCGTCCTGTTCGCGGGCATCCACGCACGGGAGCACGCATGAGCGGCTTCGATGGTCGTCCGCTGTCACTCACGACTGCGGCTCGGCAGTCTCGACGTCGTCGTGACGCGGTTCGCCGCCCACGACGACGGCGTCGAACACGGTGACGACGTACGCGGCCTCGTCACCGTTGGGATAGGTGAGGCGGAACTGCGGGCCGCCCAGCACGGCAACGATGCCCACCAGATCCACGTCGACACCGGCCTCCTCCGATGCTTCTCGCACCGCGGCGTCCGCCGGGTGCTCGTCCGGTTCGACCATCCCGCCGATGGTGTCCCACATCCCCGACCCCACCGACCGAACCAGCAGCACGCGGCCGTCGTCGTCATGGGGCAACACCGTCACCGACGGCAGCAGGAGCAGCCGCCTCCCGATGCGAGCACGAAGATCGACGACGTACGGCGAGATCGGCATCCGGCCATCCTGGCCGCAGTCGAAACGACGGATCCGGTGACCTCCGCGTCACACCATGGCGCGGCCGCCGCCCTTGGCCAGCTCCTCGGCGACGACCGTCAGGTTCCGCTGCCACTCGTCCTGCGGCGTCGGCGGGAGGGTCATGGCCCACAACGGCAGGCAGAACCCGATCATCTGGGTGTCGCCCACGGGACGGCCGTAGAACCACAGGTGGAAGTGCGACGCGCCGTCACCCCAGCGGTTCACGTGCACGCGACCGATCCCCCCGACCGCCTGGATCGCGCGGTCGAGCCGCACGATCACCTGGCCCATCTCCGCCGCCCGGGCCGGATCGAGCTCGTCCATGTCGACGTGGTCGCGGGTCTCGAGGAACAGCTGGACCGGCGCACCCGACGGGACCAACGGGGGCTTGACCCGCCAGTGGTCGTCCACCCACAGGTAGTCGGTGTCCGGTGCCGCACACGCCCCGCACGGGGATCCGCCCGGCTCGCCGTCGCGCGGGGAGTCCTCCGCCCGGCGCGGCCGCACGTCACGCACGTGGAGCTCGCCGACGAACGGGAAGATCGGCCACTCGACGAAGCTGGGCAGCGGAAGCGACTCCGGATCGGTCATGGCCAGATCATCCCCCGCCGGTGCAACCACGTCGAGACGCGCCCACCGATGTGACACTCGTCGACGCCACCGTGTTCGCCGCCGGCGTCCATTGCGGCCGTGGCGGCGACACGGACAGGTGATGCTCATGCAGACTTGGTGGCGACGCCTTCGTACATGGAGCCGAACGTCTTCGGGCCGCGCATGCAGTAGCGGTCGACGTGCACGACCTGAAGGCCCGCCCGGTCGACCGCGGGAATGGTGCACAGGGTCCAGGTGGAGAGCACGTGGTCGACGCTCATGTCCTCGAGCGGGAGCTCCTCTCCCTTCAACCCGACGTACTCGACGGGCACCGCGCTCTTCGCGACGCGTTCGGCGGCGAGCTTGCGCCCGACGGTCGCGGGGTCGACCGCTCGGAGGCGCGTCACCGTCGCAGGAAGGTGGGGGACGTTGAGACCGGACCCGAAGCCGACTTCCAGCACCTCACCCGAGAGCGTCGCGGTGGCACGGGCCCGCATCTGTGCGCACTCGCGGTTGCCGAGCAGAACGTTGACGATGCGGGGCAGGACCTGGTCGCCGTAGAAGCTCATCGCGGCGCTTCCGCTCGAGGCTCGGGGACGGGCAGACCGGTCGGTTTGCGAGCACGAAACGCGTACCCGTACACCTGGAACGCACGTGCCTTCGGCTCGCCCTCGGCTCCGCCGAAGGTGTCGACGGGATCGCCGATCAGGATCTCGGTGAAACCGACCTCTTCGAGCATTGCCT
>JBAZYX010000061.1:0-23822 GCA_041659105.1 Acidimicrobiia bacterium | reverse complement strand
TCGACCTCGCCGACCGGCCCCTCGCGCCGGGAACGGGGCGGACGTCACCCGGGCGGGTCGATCCCGAGGAGCCGTTCGACCTCGACGAGGCGTGACGTCCAGGATCCCGCCGCCGCGACCGCCGCGCGTCCGGCCGCCGCGAGCGCGGCGGCGGCCGCGGGATCGTCGTGGAGCTGGAGGAGCGCGTCGGCGAGCGCGCCGGCGTCGCCGGGTGGGATCAACCGGGCGTCGACGCCGCCGTGGAGGTCGCGTGCCATCTCGCCGATGCCGGCGGCGACCACCGGGAGACCGCACGCCTGGTACTCGCGGAGCTTGACCGGCGAGTAGTGGAAGGTGCGGCCCGGGTCGGCGAGGACGACCGCCGCGTCCATGCAACGGAGGTACGCGGGGACCTCCGTGTACGCGACCGTGCCCGGCAGCACGAGGGAGACGCCGCGTTCGCGCGCGCGTTCCTCGACCGCCGCGCGCCCGAAGCCGTCGCCGAGGAGCAGCACGCGCACGTTCGGGACGCGGGTGGCGAGGACGGCGACGGCGTCGACGAGCGTCTCGAGGCCGTGGAACCGGCGGAAGCTCCCGGCCCACCCCACCACGAACGCGTCGTCGAGGCCCAGGTCGCTCCGGAGCCCGGCGTCGGGGTCCCCCGGTGAGAACAGGTCGGTGTCGACGCCGTTCGGGATCGTGACCACGCCGGTTCGCCGCCCGGAGCACCGGACGACGGACTCCGTCACCTCGTCGGACACGCAGACGACGAGGTCCGCCCGTTGGAGCTGGGGCACCTCGCCGACCCGCAGGGCGAGACGGCTCCAGCCGGGTCGGTGCGTGCCCCAGCTGCGCGCCTCCTCGACCTGGACGGCGTCGACCACGAGGACCGACGGCACCCGGAGCCGCTCGGCCGCCCGGAGCCCGGCGTCGCAGAAGAGTCCGTGGAGCTGCATCACGAACCGCACGTCGTGGCCGTCCCACGGCCCGCTCGTGAGCGCGGCGTCGAACCGGCGGTTGGCCCGCGGTCGCTTCGCGTCGTTCACGGCGGTGCGGACGACCTGGGGAACGCGCCGGCGCCAGCCCGCGACGCTCGCCGCCACCCGAGCGGGCTCGGTGGCGCGGGCGAGGGCCGCGGCCGGGTCGAGCACGCCCTCCGGGGTGGCCATCCACGCGTGGCCGTAGCGGCGCTCGGCGGCCGCGGCCCATCCGGCGATGGTGATCCACGACGCGAGCGGGCCGACGAGCCCCGCGCGGCTCGCCTGGTTCACGAAGACGGCGCCGGCCTCCCGGAGGTCGCGACCGGTGCCCATGGACCTTCCACCCTACGCCGGTGGCGCCCTGCGTACAGTGCCCGCACCGTGATCTCGATCATCATCCCCGCGTACAACGAGGCCGGGCGCATCGGCGCGCAGCTCAGGGCGTTGGCCGAGCAGACCGGGCCCGACTGCGAGGTCATCGTCGCCGACAACGGGTCGACCGATGCGACCACGCGGGTCGCGGCCGAGTGGGCGACCCGCATGCCGGTCCGGGTGATCGACGCGTCGTCGCGCCGGGGGCAGGCTGCAGCGCGGAACATGGCCGTGGCCGAGGCGCGCGGCGACCTGCTCGTGTTCGTCGATGCCGACGACGTCGTGCTGGCGGGCTTCGTCGACGCGTGGCGCGCCCTGGGGGCCGAGGTCGAGTTCGCGAGCGGACCCGTCATCTTCTTCGCGCACGACGACGCGCCGCCGCGCGACGCGGCGCGGGCCCCCCGGCGCCTTCCCGTGCAGCTGGGCTTCCTGCCCTACGCGCTCGGGGCCAACTTCGCCGTGCGCCGCGCCCGGTTCGAGGCGGCGGGGGGGTTCGACGAGACGTACCCGCCGTCCGAGGACGTCGAGCTCTCGTGGCGCCTGCAGCTCGCGGGGGCCGATCTCGCGTTCGTGCCCGGGGCGGTGGTGGCCAAGCGCGAGGCACCGTCGTTCCGCACGACCGCGCGGCAGTACTTCCGGTACGGGGCGCGCGATCCCTTCCTCTACCGCGACTTCCGGGGTCGGGGGGTCCCGCGGGTGGCCGTGGGTCCGACGCTGAAGAGCTACGCGGGCCTGGTGGCCCGCATTCCGCTGCTGTGGCGGGCCCGGTCCCGCACCCGGTGGGTCCACCAGGCGGCCCGCCGGGTCGGACGGCTCGTGGGATCGGTGCGGGCCGGCGCGTTCTACCCCTGAGTCCGCCCCGGCGGCCGGACGGTCGGCACGCGGGCGGGCAACCCCTTACGATCGAGGCCGATGAGTGCGTCCGCGAGGGGCTCCCGGCGTCGGACGCCGCGCACCGCGCCCGACGCGACGGTCGATCACAGCCTGCGCGCGACCATCGGCCTCACGACGTCGTTCCTGGGCGACCGCCGGTGGCGCCTCGGGCTGCTCGCGGGGCTCGCCGCCCTCTCCGGCTTCGCCGAGGCGCTCGTGCTCGTCATCCTCGCCCGGCTCGCCTTCGTGCTGGCGTCCAACAAGGACACCGTGGTCATCACGGCCGGACCGCTCGGCAACTGGGAGCTCGACTTCTGGACCCTGCTCGCGATCGCCGCGGTCCTGGTGCTGGTGCGCGGGATGCTCCAGGTGGTGGTGGCGTTCGTGGCGAGCCGGATGTGGACCTCCGTGCTCGCGGAGGTCCGCGAGGAGATGCTCGCGGGCTACCTCGGGGCGTCGTGGGCGCTCCAGTCCGACGAGCGCAGTGGGCGGCTCCAGGAGCTGGTGTCCAGCTTCGCCAGCACGGCCGCAGGCTCGGTGTCGCTGCTCTCCCAGGGCCTGGTGGCGTTGTTCAGCCTGATCGCGTTCGCGCTCACGGCCTTCGCGGTGAGCGTGGTCGCGGCGTTGGCGGTGGCCGCGGCCGGGATCCTGATGGCGCTCTTCCTCCGGCCCATCCGGTCGCGTGTGCGCGCGAGTGCGGGCGAGTCCGCTCGGGCCGGCCTCGCCATGGCGACCGACGTCAACGAGCTCGCCGACGGCATGCTCGAGGTGCGGGTGTTCGACGTCGAGGCCCAGGTGCTCGACCGCGCGCGGACGGGCATCCGGACCACCTCGGAGCGGGAGCGGCACCTCCGGATCGTCCAGCAGCTGGGCCCCGCGCTGTACCAGACCGCCGCCCTGCTGCTCATCGTGGTGTGCGTGGCCGTCATCGGCCTGGCCGACATCAGCAAGCTCGGCGCGATCGGTGGGGTGGTGCTCGTGATGATCCGCTCGCTGTCGTACGCTCAGCAGCTGCAGAACACGTACCAGGCGTTCCACGCCGGCGCCCCCAGCCTCGAGCTGCTGCGCGCGGAGCTCGACCGCTTCGAGGCGGCGGCCGTCGACCGCAGCGGCGCTCCGTTCGACCACATCGGCGAGCTGGCCTTCGAGCACGTGGGCTTCGCCTACGAGCCTGGGATCGACACGATCGTCGACATGTCGTTCCGGGTGCCACCGGGGGAGATCGTCGGGATCGTCGGGCCGTCCGGCGCCGGCAAGTCGACGGTCGTGCAGCTGTTGCTCCGGCTGCGGGAACCGGGCCGGGGCCGGGTGCTCGCCGACGGGCGGGACGTGGCCGGCCTCTCGCTCACCGACTGGTACCGCCGGGTGGCGTTCGTCCCCCAGGCCTCGTGGCTGTTCGCCGGCACCGTGGCCGAGAACATCGCCTTCTTCCGCGAGGGCGTGTCCCGCGAGGCGATCGAGCGCTCCGCGCGGCAGGCGAACCTGCACGACGAGATCATGGCGATGCCCGACGGCTACGACGCCTTCGTGGGCGAGCGCGGGGGTCAGATCTCGGGCGGCCAGCGCCAGCGTCTCTGCATCGCCCGGGCGCTGGTCGAGGAGCCCGACGTGCTGGTGCTCGACGAGCCGACGAGCGCGCTCGACGTTCGGTCGGAAGCCCTCATCCGCGAGACCCTGGCCGCCCTGGCCCCGCGGACCACCGTGTTCATCATCGCCCACCGCATGTCGACGCTGGAGATCTGCGACCGGATCATGGTGCTGTTCGAAGGGCGGCTCGAAGGCTTCGACGAGCCCGACCGCCTCGCCGCGACGAACCACTTCTATCGGGAGGCGCTCTCCCTGTCCGGCCTCCGGTGACGGATCGCGACGTTCGGGCTCCCGAGCAGCCGAATCCCTAGGATGACCGAGTGACAACCGACGAGACGAAGCCGGTGACCCCGGCCGAGATGACGGGTCCCATCCGGATCCTCTTCCCGTATCTGGACGGCCAGAAGGGCCGTCTGGCGGCGTTGGCGTTCTTCTCGCTCATCGGCGGCTTCGCCGAGGCCTCCGTCCTCGTGATCGTGGCCCGCCTCGCGTTCGCCTTCGCGTCCAAGGTGGACTCCGTGCAGGTGGACCTGGGCCCCTTCGGGCAGCTCACGGCCGGGATCCCGACCGTCCTCGGCGTCGCCGTGGGGATGGTCGCCGTCCGCGCGGCCATGCAGCTGATCTCGGCCCGGATCTCGGCGGTCACGTTCTCCGACGTGCGCAAGAACCTGCGGGCGACGTTGATGCGGGAGTACCTCTCGGCGTCGTGGGCCCTGCAGTCCGAGGAGCGTGCGGGGAAGCTGCAGGAGCTCGCCACGACCTTCGTGGCCGGAGTGGCCCAGAGCGTGTTCACGCTCACCCAGCTGGTCGTGTCCACATCCAGCCTGGCCATCTTCGTGATCACCGCGTTCGCGGTGAATGCGGCCGCGGCCGTGGCCGTGGCCGTGGCGTCGATCGGGCTGGCCCTGGCGCTCCGCCCGATCCGCCACGTGGTGCGGCGCCGGTCGCTCGAGGCCCAGGCTGCCAACCTCGTCTACGCGACCAACGTGAGCGAGGTCGCCGTCACGATGCAAGAGGTGCGCGTGTTCGACGTCGAGCAGCCGGTGCTCGATCACATCGGTGAGAGCATCGACGAGACCGCCCGGCTCGACCGCCGCGCCCGCTTCGTCGGATCGATCGGTCCGTCGATCTACCAGAGCGTCGCCCTCCTCTTGATCGTGGGCGCGCTCGCTGTCGTGTACGCCGCCGACCTCTCGCGACTCGCGTCGTTCGGGGGCATCCTGCTCATCCTGATCCGGTCCCTCGCCTACGGCCAGGCTTCGCAGGCGGCCGTGCAGTCGCTGCAGGCGAGCGCCCCGACGGTGGAGATCCTCGACGAGGAGCGCGCCCGGCTGGTGGCGTCGGCCGCCCCCCGCGACGGCAAGTCGCTCGCGTCCATCGGCGTGATCGGGTTCGATGCCGTCTCGTTCGAGTACCTGCCCGGCCGGCCCGTGCTGCGGAACCTCTCGTTCACGGTCCCGCACGGCGAGATCGTCGGGATCGTCGGACCGTCGGGGGCGGGCAAGTCGACGCTCGTGCAGCTGCTCCTCGGCCTCCGCCACCCGACGGTCGGGCAGATCATCGTCGACGGGCAGAACGCCGCCGAGTTTGCCCAGTCCGACTGGTTCACCCTCGTGAGCTTCGTCCCCCAGGATGCCCGCCTCTTCTCGGGGACGGTCGCCGAGAACATCGCGTTCTACCGCGACAACGTCGACCACGCCGCCATCGAGCGCGCCGCGCGTCAGGCGAACTTCCATCACGAGGTCCTCGCGATGACCGACGGCTACGACCAGTGGGTGGGCGAGGGGGGTGTGCGGCTCTCCGGTGGGCAGCGGCAGCGGCTGTGCATCGCCCGGGCGCTCGCCGAAGACCCCGACGTGCTCGTGCTCGACGAGCCGACGAGCTCGCTCGACGTGAAGTCGGAGTCGCTGATCCGCGAATCGCTCGCCGCGCTCTCGCCCCGGACCACCGTCTTCATCATTGCTCACCGCCTGTCCACGCTCGACATCTGCGACCGCATCATGGTGATCCACGAGGGCATGCTCCAGGGGTTCGACACACCGGGTCGCCTCGAGGAGAACGATCCCTTCTACCGTGAGGCGCTGACGCTGTCCGGACTGCGGTGACGGAAGAACGGCGCGTGCGGGTGCTCTGGCTCATCAAGGGGCTGGACGCGGGTGGGGCCGAACGGCTGCTCGTCGAGCACGCCGTGGCGGGCGACCGCGGTCGCTTCGAGTACGAGGTGGCCTACCTGCTGCCCGACAAGGTGCACCTCGTCGACGACCTCGAGGCCCTCGGCGTGCCGACCCACTGCCTCGACGTCCGCACGGAAGCCGATGCCCGCTGGCTGTGGCGACTCGGCACGCTCCTGCGCGAGAAGCGGTTCGACGTGGTGCACGCGCACTCGCCGGTGTCGGCCTCGATCGCGCGCGTCGTCATCCGCGGCGGCTTCCGATCGGTCGACTTCGTGTACACGGAGCACAACCGCTGGCAGTCGTACCACCCCGTGACGCGCTTGCTCAACCGCACGACCTACGCGTTGAACAACGCGACGCTCGCCGTCTCCGACGACGTCGTCGAGTCGATGACGCCGTCCGCGCGGCGGCGCGTGGAGGTGCTCACGCACGGCATCGACCTCGATCGGGTGCGCTCGCACCAGGGCGAGCGTGACGCCGTGCGGGAGGAGCTCGGGATCGGTCCCGACGAGGTGTTCGTCCTCACGGTCGCCAACCTGCGCGAGAACAAGCGCTACCCCGATCTGCTGGCCGCCGCGCGGCGGGTCATCGACACCGGCGCGCCGGTCCGCTTCGCCGCCGCCGGGCAGGGTCCGCTCGAGGTCGAGATCCGCGCGCAGCACGCGCGGCTGGGCCTGGGCGACCGGTTCCGGATGCTCGGCTACCGCTCCGACGCGCAGCGGCTGATCGCGGGCGCCGACGTGTTCGCGCTCGCGTCGAGCCACGAAGGCCTTCCGGTCGCGGTGATGGAGGCGTTCGCGCTGGGCGTGCCCGTCGTGGCCACCGCCGCGGGGGGCCTGGCCGAGGCGATCCACGACGGCGTCAACGGGCTCCTGGCCCCTCCGCTCGATCCCGACGCGCTGGCGGCCGCGCTCATCCGGGTGCTGGATCCCGGTCTCCGGGCCCACCTCGCGGTCGGAGCCACCGCCGCGGGGGCGCGGTACTCGGCGGAGTTCTCCGTCTCCCGGATCGAGGGGATCTACCGAGAAGTGGGCACGGGCCGGCGCCGGCGGTGAAGGTCGCGCACGTCACCACGGTCGACATGAGCCTGCGCTACCTGCTGCTCCCGCAGCTCCGGGCGGTGGTCGACGGGGGCGGCGAGGCGGTGGGGATCAGCGCCCCCGGTCCGTGGGTGCCCGAGCTCGAGGCGCTCGGCATCCGGTTCCGGCCCCTGCCGTCGTCCACCCGGTCGTTCGCGCCACTGGCCGACGTTCGGGCCGCGTACGAGCTGTGGCGGGTGCTGCGCGACGAGCGCCCGGACGTGCTGCACACCCACAACCCCAAACCGGGCCTGTACGGACGGATCGTCGGAAGGGTCGCGCGGGTGCCGATCGTGGTCAACACCGTGCACGGGCTGTACGCGACGACCGACGACCCGTGGGCCAAGCGCGTCCTGGTCTACGTCCTGGAGGCGATCGCGTCGCGCTTCTCCGACGCCGAGCTCGTGCAGAACCCCGAGGACCTGGCGCTCCTGCGCCGGTACCGCATCGCCCCGAAGGCCGAGCTGCTCGGGAACGGGGTCGACCTCGCCCGGTTCGATCCCGCTCGGGTCTCCGGTGCCGCGCGCGCGGCGATGCGGGCCGAGCTCGGTGTCGCCGACGACCAGGTCGTGATCGGCACGGTCGGCCGGCTCGTGCGCGAGAAGGGCTACCCCGAGCTCTTCGACGCGGTGGCCCGCCTCGACCCGGGCCGGTTCGTCCTGGTCTGCGTGGGGGGCGACGATCCCGAGAAGGCCGACGCGCTGGATCGAGCGGTCGTCGACGTCGCGACGGCGAGTGGCGTGCGCTTTCTCGGGCACCGCGACGACGTCGACGCGCTGCTCGGCGCGTTCGACGTGTTCGTGCTCGCGTCCCATCGCGAGGGCTTCCCGCGCGCCGCGATGGAGGCTGCCGCGATGGGGCTGCCGATCGTCGCCACGGACATCCGGGGCTGCCGCGAGATCGTGGAGCCGGGGGTCAACGGTGCGCTCGTCCCGGTCCAGGACGCGACCGCGCTGGCACGCGCGTTCGGTGAGCTCGGCGATCCCGTGCGCCGCGCCGCGTACGGCGAGGCGTCACGGGCTCGCGCGCAAGCGCGCTTCGACGAGCGCGCGGTGGTGGAACGCGTGCTCGCCGCCTACGCGACGGTCGCGCGCCGGAAGCGGGTGGTGCTCGACGGGGGCGGCGGTCGGTCGTAGCGGCTACGCGAGGGCGACGGCGCGTTCGAGCACCGTCTCCCACTGCTCGGCCACGCTCCCGATCTCGTATCGCTCGAGGCAGCGCGTGCGCGCGGCGGCGCCCATCGTCGAACGGAGGGTCGGGTCGCCGAGGAGCCGGCCGACCGCGTGGTCGAGCGCCGTCTGGTCGTCGGGGGCGACGACGATCCCGGTCGTTCCCGTGACCACGACCTCCGGGATGGCGCCGATGCGCGTGCTGACGACCGGCAGGCCGCAGAGCCCGGCCTCCAGGAGGACGGCCGGCATGGCGTCGCCACCACGACTGGGGAGGACCACGAGGTCGGCCGCGTGGTACAGCCGCGCCGCGTCCGCGGTGGTCCCGACGAAGTGGACCCGGCCGGGGGCGACGTCGGCGGCCAGCCGCTCGAGCCGGTCGAGCTCGGCGCCGGCGCCGGCGACCACGAGGTGCGCGTCCGGGACGCCCGCCGCCGCCCGGATCGCCAGGTCGGCGCCCTTCTCGGGCACGAGCGCGCCCACGAAGAGCGCGGTCGGCGCGTCCGGGAGCCCGAGCGGGGCACGCGCGTTCGCGCGCACGGCCGCGTCCGCCGGGACGAACTCCCCCGCGGGCACCCCGTTGGGCACCACGACGATCCGGTCGGGCCGGACGCCGATCGGTCGGATCAGCAGGCCCCGGTTGTACTCGGAGAGCGCGACCACCACGCAGGCGCGGTTCAGCGCGACGCGGGTGCGGGTGCGCTTCACCCACGTGGGTGCCCAGAAGGCCGAGTCGCTGATCTGGCGGTACACGAAGGGGCGCCGACGGGAGCCGGCGATCGCGCACGCGGGAAGGGTGGAGGATCCGTGGGCCACCGTGATGTCGAAGCCCGTCATGTGTGATCGCAGCGCTCGGATCGTGGCCCGTGACGGAAACCGCCTTCCGAGCACCTCGAGCCCGAGCCCACCGACCGCGCCCTCGACGAGCGCGACGGTCTCCACGGTGTGCGAGCGGGCCCGCAGCGCGTCCTGCAGCTGCGTCGCGAACACCTGCGCGCCGCGCCGGTCGTTGTCGGTGACCACCTGCAGGATCCGCATGGACCCCGGAGCGTAGGGTGCCCTGAGTCACGATTGGGTGTCGCCCCGGGGCGGGTCCGGTATCCTGCGAGGCCGATCACGTTTGGCGGGCACGTGAGGGGCACCTGATGGAGCGAGGGAGCACGCCTCCCCCGGCGGAGGCGAAGAACGGCACGTTCCGGTGGAGCCGGCTCGCGTCGTCCGCAGCCGGCATCCGGGGCGACGCACCCTTGGTCATCCTCGATGCGTTCTTTGCGTCGTTGACGTATTTCGCGCTCTTCGTGCTGCGCTTCGACCTCGACGTCCCCTCGCCGTACTGGACCCGCTTCGAGCTCTTCCTGCCCGTCGCCGTGCTGGTGACGATCGTCTCGACCGGGCTCTGGGGCGGCTACGGCCGGACCTGGCAGCACGCCAGCATCGACGAGGCCCGCCGGATCGCCCTCTCCGCGCTGACGGTGGCCGTCGTCCTCGTCCCGATCTTCGCCCGGAGCGACTACCCCAACGTCCCGGCGCTGGTGATCGTGGTCGGGCCGCTGATCGTGATGGTGCTCCAGGGGCTCGTGCGCTTCCAGAGCCGCCTCTTCGCGTTCCGTCGGCTCGGTGCCCCGCCCGGCGACTCCGGCCTGCGCGTCGCGGTGGTGGGCGCGGGCGTCAACGGTGCGGCCGCGGTCCGCGAGATGCAGCGCAGTCCGCACGCCGGGCTCCTGCCGGTCGCGATGGTCGACGACGATCCCCGCCTGCGGCGGCGCACGATGCTCGGGGTGCCGGTCGCGGGCGCCATCGAGGACCTGCCGCGCATCATCCGCGAGTACGACGTGCACCAGGTGCTCCTCGCCATCCCGGACGACCGCACGGTGGCCCGCCGGGTCGCCGACGGCGTCACGGACTCCAACACGCCCGTGCGCGTGCTGCCGCCGTCGTCCGAGTGGGTCGAGCACCACCGCTCCCTGCGTGACGTGCGCGACCTCGGCATCGAGGACCTCCTCGGCCGCGACCAGGTGCAGCTCGACCCCGAGCCCGTGCGCGACCTCATCCGTGGCCGCCGCGTGCTGGTCACCGGGGCCGGCGGATCGATCGGGTCGGTGATCGCGCGCCAGGTCGCGGCGCTCGAGCCCGACCGCCTCGTGCTGCTCGACCACGACGAGACCCACCTCCACGACGCCGCGGAGGGGCTCCAGGGCCGGTTCGAGACCGTGCTCGCCGACGTGCGCGACCCGATCGTGATGAACCGCGTGTTCGAGCGCGCGCGACCCGAAATCGTGTTCCACGCGGCCGCGCACAAGCACGTGCCGATCCTCGAGCGGTTCGCGTGCGAGGCGGTGCGCACCAACGTGCTCGGCACGCTCAACGTGGTCGAGGCCGCCCGCCGCTCGAACGTCACGCACATGGTGGCGATCAGCACCGACAAGGCCGCCGATCCCACCAGCGTCATGGGCGCCTCGAAGTGGCTGGCCGAGCAGGTCGTGCTCAACCGTGCGCCGGCCGGCCTGCGCTACTGCGCGGTGCGGTTCGGCAACGTGCTCGGGAGCCGCGGCAGCGTCATCCCGACGTTCCAGCGTCAGATCTCGGCGGGGGGTCCGGTCACCGTCACCGACCCGCGCATGACGCGCTGGTTCATGAGCACCGACGAAGCGGTCCGGCTGGTCCTCCAGGCCGCGGCCAGCCACGACGACCGGGCCGTGCTCGCCCTCCAGATGGGCGAGCAGGTGAACGTGTACGAGCTCGCCGAGCGCATGATCCGCCTCGTCGGTCGGCGCCCGGGCGTCGACATCGAGATCGCGATCACCGGCATGCGCCCCGGGGAGAAGCTGGCCGAGGAGCTGGTGGGCCCGGGTGAGTCCGTGACCGGCACCGGCCCCATCCTGGGCATCAACCCCGTGGCGATGGGGAACGGCGCGATCGACCGTGCCGTGGCGCACCTGGCCTCGATCGCCGACGCCCTCGACGACGACGCCGCCCGGGTCGCCCTGCTCGAGATCGCGGCCATGGCCCACGACCTGCCGCCGTCCGGAACGGTCCGCTCCAGCACCTGAGGCGAGCCCGCTCGCCTGACCGTGCCCGCCCGGCGCTCGCTTCTACGCTCGGGCGGTGCATCCGCCGCTCGCTGCCGTCCTCGGCGCGGCCGACGACCGCTGGCTCGTGGCCTTCTCACTGGCCGTGCTGGTGGTCGTGCCGGGCGGCTGGGTCGCCCGACGCCTCGCCCGCAGGCGCGCGCAGGCCGCCCGGCCCGAGGACCACGTCCGCGGCACCCGCCGCCGGGCCGGTGCCCTCCTCGCCGTCGGGCCGGTCGCCGGGTTCCTCGTCGCGCCGGGCGCGGGGAGCCACGTCGCGGTGGCGGCCGTCGGCGCGGCGGCCCTGGGGCTCTTCGGCGCCGCGGTGGAGCGGAGGCGGGGCTTCGGCCGGTGGGTGGCCCTCGCGGTGGTGGTGGCCGCGCTCGGTGCCGTCGTCGCGGGGGTGCGCTTCGCTCCCACCGGGGTGGGCGTGCTCGACGTCGTCTTCGGCTTCGTCCTCGTGTCCGCCGTCACCCTTGCCGTCGACGGGCTGGGGAACAGCGACGCGCTCGTCCCCGGTCTCGGCGCGCTGTCCGCGGCCGGACTCCTCGCGATCGCCGCGTTCGGCGAGCAGCTCGGCGTCGCGAACGGCGCGGCCGGGCTCCTCGGCGCCTGCGTCGCCTTCTTGGCCTTCAACCTCCCACCTGCGTCGCTGTTCGCGGGACGGGGTGGTCGGCTGGCCACCGGCTTCGCACTCGGCGTGCTCGTGTGCTCGGTCGACACCGAGCCCGGGCCGCCGGTTGCGCTGATCGTCGCGCTCGTCCTCGTCGCGGTCCCGTTGCTCGACCTCGTCGTCGTCACCTTCGACCGGGCCCAACGGCGGCGCCCCGTCCTGACCGACCGTCGCGACCATCTCGTGCACCGGCTGGTGGCGAACGGTGCCTCCCCGTTCGAGGCCGTCGGCGTGCTCGCGCTCGCCCAGGGGATGTTCGTCGTTCTCGCGGTGCTCACCGGCCGGGGCGTGCTCTCGGTCTGGGTGGCGGGGGTCGTCACGCTGGTGCTGGTCGGGTCGCTCGGGGGGTACGCGCTCCGGGCGCCGCTCGAGCGCATGGCCCCGGTGGGGCTGAGCCGCCGCGCGTGGTGGATCGTGACCGGGCTCGTGATCCTCGTCACACTCGGCGTCGTCCCGCTCGTCGTCGGCGTCCCCGGCGTGACCGACACGATGGAGCTGGGGAGGACCGCCGCCCAGCGCGGGCTCAGCGCCGCGCGGGCGGGGAACGCGGCCGAGGCCGAGCTGCAGTTCCGGCGCGCGGCGGGGCACTTCGACCAGGCGCGTCGCGACCTCGGGTCGATGAAGTACGAGGCGGCGCGGCTGGTGCCCGGCCTCGCGCCGAACCTGCGGGCGACGCGTGCGCTCGCCGACATCGGGTACGACCTCGCCCACAACGGCGAGGTCGTGACGGCGACGGTCGTCCCGGAGTCCCTCGCCGTCTTCGACGGTGCGATCCCGATCGAGGAGGTGCGGCGGGTCACACCCGCGCTCGAGCGCGGCGCCGACACGCTGGAGCGTTCGCTCGACCGGCTGCGCGAGATCGAGAAGGAGCCGTACCTGCTCGGCTCGGTCCGGGACGCGATCGAGTCCATCCGTCCCGAGCTCGCGCGCGGGGCGCACGAGGCGCGCAACACCGCGTCGGCCGCCCGCCTGGCGCCCGCGCTCTTCGGCGCCGACGGTGAGGAGCGCCGGTACCTCCTCGTGGTGCAGAACCCGGCCGAGAACCGCGGGACGGGCGGGCTCATCGGCTCGTACGGCGTGCTCACGGCGAAGGACGGCGAGATCACGGTCGGCAACCTCCAGCGCACGGGCGTCTGGAACGCGGCGCTCGACGCGCAGGGCTCGCCCGAGTACGACGCGCCGCTGGACTACCGGCGTCGGTACGGGCAGTTCCGTCCCGACACCAATCTCCAGTCGGTCAACCTGTCGCCCGACTTCCCGACCGTGGGCAAGGTGCTCGCCAGCCTCGCGCCCCAGGCCGGGGTGGGCGACGTCGACGGCGTCATCGCGGTGGACCCCGAAGGCCTGGCCGCGCTGCTCGAGCTCACCGGGCCGGTGACCGTCCCCGGATGGCCGGTCGAGATCTCGTCCGACAACGTCGTCGACGTCACCCTGCGCGACGCCTACGCCGCGTTCGCGCGCACTCCCGAGCGCGCCGACTTCCTCGGCGACGTCGCGCAGGCGGTGGTCGACCAGGCCACCGCGGGCGAGCTGGGCGAGCCGGCCACGGTCGCGCGCGTCCTCGGCGAGGCCGCGCAGCGGGGCCACCTCGTGCTGTCGTTCACCCGACCGCAAGAGCAGCGCTTCGCCGAGACGGTGAAGGCCGCAGGCGCGCTGGCCGAGGGCGGCGACGTGGTGCACGTCACCGACGCCAACTTCTCGGCGAACAAGCTCGACTACTACCTGGAGCGCAACCTCGACTACCGCCTCGAGGTCCGCCCCGACGCGCAAGGGCGGGGGGCCGATGCGACCGGCAGCCTGATCGTGCGGCTCGAGAACACCGCCCCCGCGAGCGGCCTGCCCCAGATCGTGGCCGGGCCGTTCGAGGGTTCGGTCCCGGGCCGGTTCGCGGAGGGCGAGAACGTCTCCTACGTCTCCGTGTACACGCCGCTCGCACTGCAGGGCTCGACGCTCGACGGGGTGGACGTCCCGATGGTGCCGGCGGAGGAGCTCGGCCTCAACGTGTACTCGACCATCGTCCGCCTCCTCGCCCAGCAGGGGCGGACGCTCGACCTCGACCTGGCCGGTCGGGTGCGGATGGGCCACGACGGCTGGTACGTGCTGGAGCTGGGCAGCCAGCCGATGGTGAACCCGGGCACCGCCCGGGTGTCGATCAGCGTCCCGGACGGGTACCGCATCACGGCCGCCACCAAGCTCCAGAAGGCGTTCGGGCAGCGGGCGACCGGGATCCTCCCCCTCGACCGGCCCACCACCATCCGCGTCCGGATCGTCCGGGACCCCGGCTCGTTGCTGAACCGGCTCGACGGCCGGCGGTGACTCCCCGGGGGCCCCGGGACCGGGTTCCGAGGGCCCGATCCGGGCCGCTGGGAGCCCCGGAATTGAGGATGACCACTCTCCGCGGTAAAGTGACCCGAATGCGGAAGCGGCTGGGAGCCCTCGGAGCATTGGTGGTCCTGGCCCTCGCGACGGCCGGGGTTCTCGCCGCGCCTGCGGGCGCGCAGACGGCATCGGGCTTCAGCTGCACCTACACGGTCGGTCCGACGGCGCTGCCGCCGGGCGGAGGTCCCGTCACCGTCTCGGGGACGGCGCCCGGGTCCACCACCGTCCGCATCTTCGTCGACGGCGCGCTCGTGGCCACCGTGCCCTCCGCGCCCGTCACGGGTGCGTTCTCCGCCACGGTCGTCATCACGGGCGCGGTCGAGGTCGCGGTGGCGCTCGACGACTACCCGAGCACGCCGTGCATCGGCGTCGGCGGCGCCGAGGTCGTGGCCGGCGGCGGGGGTGCAAACGCGACCGGGGTCAACGCGACGGGCCGTCTCGCGCGGACCGGCTCCTCCGGCACGAAGCCCGTGGTGCTCGCCGGCGTCGCCGCGCTGAGCCTCGGTCTCGTGCTCGTCGTGGCGGCCCGCCGCCGCATCAACGTCCACGGCCGCGACTAGCGCGTCGAGCCGTGGGCATCTCCTGACCCCGCGCACCTCGCAGTGTCCGTGAACGACGCGGAGAGCCCGTTCACGATGCCCCGACCCGACCGCGTCCTCGTGCTCTGCTCGGCCAACCAGTGTCGGTCCCCGCTCGCGGGTGCGTTCCTCCGCCAGGAGGTCGCGCTCCACGGCCTGCCGGTCGAGGTGGTGACCGCGGGCTTCCGGGAGTCGGGGAACCCGGCCACGCCCCCCACGGTCGAGGTCGCCCAGGATTTCGGGCTCGACCTGCGCGAGCACGTCAGTCGCAAGGTCGACCGCGACCTGCTCGCCGGCGCCGACCTCGTGCTCGGCCTGGAGCGGCTCCACGTGCGTGAGGCCGTCGTGCTCGAGCGGTCGGTGTGGCCGCGCGCCTTCACCCTGCGCGACGTCGTGCGGCGGGCCGAGGCCGTCGAGCCGCGGCCGGCGGACGAGCCGCTGCGGGCATGGCTCGCGCTGCTCGGCGCGGGCCGCGACCGCATGTCCCTGATGGGCGCCTCGCCCGAGGACGACGTCCTCGATCCCACCACCGACCGTACGGTCGACCACCGCACGACGGCGGAGCTGCTCGAAGGCCTGGTGCGCCGCTTCGTCAGGCGCGCCTGGCCCGTCTAGCGCCCCGACCCACCAAGCCGAACCGTCCGAGGTCGCGGGCAACCCGGTACTCGCGGGAGGGCCACAGGACGGCGCGGAGGAAGGCGATCCGCGCAAGGAGGCCCGGGATCGCGGCGAGCGACGTGAGCTGGCTCGTGTAGCCGCGTGCCGGTCCCCGCGCCGCGGCCAGCAGGATCCGGTCGCGCCGGGTGGCGTGGAAGCGCTCGGCCCACTCGAGCAGCGGGGGACGGTCGGTGAGGCGCAGCGTGCGCCACACGTCGGTGAGGGCGGTCGCGAGCACCGCCTCCGCGCGCCACGCCGCGGCCCGGGCCAGGACGGCATCGGGGTCGGGGTCGTCGTGGGTCAGGATCTGGGCGAGGTCCCGGTACGCGACCAGCCGGGGCGGCCAGTCGGAGAGCGTCGACGCGTACGCGGCGTGCAGGAGGCGGTCGGGCGGTGCGAGCACACCGACCGCCCGGCCACCGATGGTGACCCGGTCGGGCGCCCGGAACAGCGCGTCGAGGTCGATGCGCATCCCGTACGCGCCGTTCACGAAGGTGCGGTGGAGGTCGACCTCGACCGCACCCACCGGCACGAGCACCTCACGTCCGAAGCGGTCGTCGTAGCCGGGCCGCAGCTCGGGCTCGGCGCGGGCTGTCCCGAAGGCCGCCACGAGCGTCGCCGCGGCGTCGTGGAGCCGGCCCGGCTGGATCAGCACGTCCACGTCGCCGAACACCCGCAGGTTCGGGTCGGGATAGGCGCTGTGCGACAGCGCCACCCCCTTGAGCACCAGGCCCGCGATGCCGGCGCGGTCGAGCACGTCGAGCACGTCGAGCACCCGGCGCTCGACGCGCACGGTGTGGCCCAGCCACGCGCTCCATCGCTCCTCCACTTGCTCGCGCTGCGCGTCGGTCACGGGGAACCCGTCGGCCGTTGCCGATCCGAGGAAGCCGAGCACCCGCTGGGTCTCGCAGCGCGCGAGCAGCGCGCCGAACGTGTCGTCGGCGAGTGGCCCGGGTGGGAGCCGGTGCGCGGTCGGGAGGCCCCACGCCGCGATCGCGGCGGGATCGAACATCACCGCAGCGCGTGCCGTTCGGGAGTCTTCGCGGCCGATCGCTTCGTGACGATCGGGGCCACCGACAGCAGCACGAAGAAGTACGGGAGCATCTGGGTTCGTTGCCGGGCGAGGATCCCGAAGTTCGCGATCACGCCGAAGGCGAGGATCCACAGGAGCACGCTCGTGAGCGCGAACATCACGTAGGGCTGCGCGCGCAGCCGGCGGGGGATGGTGAGCAGGCGTTTCACGGACAGGACCGTGATCGCGGCGAGGGTCATCCCCTCGAGCGCGGTGAACAGCTGCTCGCTCCCGTTGGCCTCGAACGGGAAGGGCCGGAAGAGCACGGTGACGGTCGCTTCCACGAAGCCGGTCGGTGAGCGCGGGTTGGGTGCCGTGAACGCGGAGTTGCCGACGGTCGTCTGCTCGCTGACGAGCGCGGTCGCGCTGTCGATCGAGGACGCGCTGAAGTCCTCGATGTCGAGGATCTTCTGGGTCCGGCTGACGAGCACGCTGCCGATGACGAGCACGAGGACGAGCCCGACGCCCTTGGCGATGAAGCTCGGGGTGACGGTGTCGCGGACGCTGGTCCGGCGACCCACGAGGAGCGCCGCCACGAAGGCGATGAGCGCGAGCAGCGCGAGGTGCGGGCGCACGAAGCTCGCCGCGAACAGGCCGATCCCCATGAGCGTGTAGCCGCCGGCCATCCGCTTGAAGACCCGGGCCGCGCCGTAGGACGCGACGCCGATGGTGAACACCATCCATGCGTCCTTGCCCAGGCTCGACGGCCAGAAGCACATGGAGGGCCACAGCAGGATGAGCCGGGCGTAGCGGTAGCGGTCGCCGTCCTCGACGGAGATCTCGAAGGCCCGGTAGAAGAACCAGCAGCCCAGGAAGCTGAGCCAGGTCAGGACGAGGAAGCTGGCGAAGAAGTCGTCGAGCACGACCACGTGCACCATGCCGGAGATGGCGCGCATCGCGCCGGTGCCCGGCACGTCCTTGCCGGTCGACACGCCGAAGTCGAGCGCCCGGTAGTAGCGCGCCAGCCGGATGCCCTCGAAGTGGTAGTCGTACGCGTCGACGGCGTGCAGGAGCCGGTTGTAGGCGAAGGCGAAGCGCACCACGAGCCCGGTCAGGAGCAGCCCGCCGAGGTCGAAGGACGTGGTCATCCGGCCGGCCTTGACGAACAGCGGGATCGTGATGACGACGAGGATCGGGCCCAGCAGGATCGCCGCGCCCACGGGCTCGCCCTGCACCAGCCACAGCCAGAGGTACAGCGCGAAGAGACCCACGCCGCCGAGGACTCCCAGCGCGGTCCAGGGGAACCGTTGCGCGGACTTGGCCGAACCGGTCGGCGCGGGGCGCCCCAGGAACGGACCGGCCGGCACGGCCATCAGGACGGAGGTCGTTGCTCGGGGGTCGGCGTGGTGAGCGCGGGGTCGGCGGGGTCGGCCGCACCGTCGGTGGCGTCGTCGGCGTTCACGTCACTCGCGGTGTCCGCGGCCTCGTCGCGGCCGGTCTCGGCGGCCCCGTCGAAGAGGGCGTGCTCGACGACCTCGGTCTCCGGGGTGGTGGGTTCGACGTCGATGTCGGCGAGCTGCTGGGCCCGGCTGCGCGAGTAGTAGTAGTAGTAGTCGTTCGGCGACGCCTCGGAGCCGAGGAGCACCACGCCCGACACTGGTGCGGCGATGCGCGAGAGCAGCTCACGCGTCCGCTGGGCGCCGTCGCTCGTGGTGACGCCGGATCGGGACACGATCACGGCGAGGTCGGCGCTCGTCATCACCTCGGTGGCGTCGTTGGTGGTGAGCATCGGCGCGGTGTCGAGGATGATCACGTCGAAGCGCTTGCGGGCCGAGGCCACCAGTCGCCGCTGCTCCTCGACGACGAACGCGGGGTTCGCGCCCGCCGGGCCCGAGGTGACGTCGGTGACGACCCAGAGGCCGGGCGTGGAGGTCTCGAACACCCGCCGGGGCTCGTTGGGCAGGTCGAAGAACTGGTGCAGCGAGGGGCGGCGGAAGTCGCAGTTGATGGCGAGGACGCGCTGACCGGTCTCCGCGAACATCGTGGCGAGGTTGGCCGAGGTGGTGGTCTTGCCCTCCTTGGGGCCGGCCGAGCCCACCAGCACGACCAGCGCCTCGTCGGCGGGGTGGTGGCGGGCGTCGGTGGCGCGCTGGAACATGAGCGACGACCGCACGGCGCGGTACGCCTCGGCGGTTCGTGAGAGTGGTGCCGTGGCCGAGAGGATCGCCGGGTGGCGCTGCTGGGAGGCCGTGAGGGAAGGCACCTCGGCGAGGACGGCGAGGCCGAACGCCGCCTCGACCTCCTCGCGGGTCCGGAGCCGGCGGTCGACGCGGTCGGAGACCACCGCGAGTCCGATCCCGATCATCATGCCGAGGAGCGCGCCCAGGATGCCCCGGGAGACCGGCCCCGAGAAGCGGGCCGTGGTGCCGGTGGTGTCGGTCGCGGCCGAGTCGGGCAGCCCGGCGTCGGCCCGGACCCGGTTCTGCCCCAGCTGACCGGCCTCGATCCGGGTGTCGTACTCGTCCTGGGAGATCGGCTGGGCCTCGGCGCTCTGCAGGGTGGTGAGGATGCTCGCGGGACCGCCCTGGTTCGCGAGCTGCTGGAACTTCTCGTACGCGAGGCTGTAGGCGTTGACCAGGCTCCGGCGCTGGGCCTGGAGCACCTCGGCGTCGGCCGGCTGTGCGGCGATCTGGGCCTCGAGGCTCGTGATCTGCGCGTCGAGGCTGTCGATGCGCTGGAGCGTCGAGTCGCGTTCGTTGTTGAACCGGCCCTGCTCGCGGTCCCTGAGGCTCGCGATGAGCTCGTCGGCGAAGGTGTCGGCGCAGGCGGCGGCGTCGTCGCCGGACTGCTCGGCGCAGGTGATGTCGAGCGTGTTGGTGGTGCCGTTGGTGACCGTGAAGATGTGGCTCGTCCAGTCGCCGGCGTCTCCCCCGAGCTTGCTCGCGACGGCCTTGGGCACGTCGCCGGTGGTGGCGAGCACGGCGATCTGGTCCAGGTTCGTGTAGATCGGGCGAACCTGGTCGTTGATGCTCGACGTGTCGAGGAAGAGGGTGTGCGTCGCCTTGTAGTACGTCCGGGCGGCGGGGCTGGCGTGCTTCGTGGCCAGCGTGGACGCGGCCCCGAGGAGCGCGCCGAGGAGTGCCGCCGCCACGATGATCTTCCAGTGCCGGCGCAGCATGCGCAGGTAGGCGACGATGTCCACAAGAGGCCCCGGACGAGTGGTGGGCGGGCATCGATTGTATCTCCGGGCCCCGCCCGGAACCGGACGGCTAGAAGAGCTCGACGTCGCCCAGGGAGAGGGCCCAGCCGGCCAGGGTGGGGGCCGGACGGCGGGTGACCTCCCGGGCGGTGAGGACCGGCCCGACCCGGGGGAGGGGCCAGAACCCCTGCCGGGCCGGCCGGTCGCCCGGAGCCCGGAGGCGGAGGAGGTAGTCGGCCCCGGACTCCCCGGCGACCCGGGTCAGGAGCCGCCCGAGCACCGAGGGGGCCCCCGGGGGGATGAGCTGCTCGCAGACCACCGCCTCGAGGGCCGGGCCCCGGCGTCGGAGGTGGAACACCACGGCTCCGGCTTCCGGACCGTCGGGCGCCGCCACCACCCGGTAGTGGAGCGCGGGGGGCCCGTACCGCCACGCGAGGTACGCCGGGGTCCGGTGGGTGGCCAGGCCGGCGGGGCGTGGGGCCGCGGCGAGGAGCGCCTCGACCCGGGTCCGGTCGGCGAGCACGGTGGCCGCCGGGACCCCCGCGTCCGTGGGGACCGCCCCGCGGTCGGCCGGCGTTCGGGCGCGCAACATCCGCGGGATCCCCCGCAGCCGGGTGGGTCGGACGCCGACCGGCAGGCGGCCGACGACCGTCCAGCCCATCTTCAGGTAGCCGGGGCGGCTCTGGTCGTTGGGCGTGTTGAACACGAAGTCGACACCGTCGGCCCGGAGCTCGTCGAGCGCGGCGAGGGTCAACCTGGTGAAGATGCCGCGGCCCTGGAAGCCGGGATCGGTCGCGGTGTCGACCGCGCGGACCGCCCGCAGCACGTCACCGTCCGCCGAGAGCTCCCAGTGCAGGAACGTCCGAAATCCGACGATCCGGTCGTCGGCCTCGGCGACCCACATCGGCGATCGGCCGAACGGGTTCTCGGAGTGCTTCCACGCGAAGTGCGCTGCGGTCGCGTCGTCGTCCCGCCAGCCGAGGCTCCGTCCGCCGAGCGCGAGGATCGCGGGCAGGTCGAGGGCGGTCGCGCGTCGGACGACGAAGCCCGAGGACCCACGGCTCATCCTCGACACCTACTCTGCAGGGCGGTGATGGAAGATGCCGCGCGCGCCGCCGTGAAGACCTCCGCGGCGGCGGCCGACGTCCTGCGGCGGCCGCCCCGGGGGCTGGTCGTGCTCATCTACCACCGCGTCGGACGTCGGACCTACACCGAGGTCGACCTCCCACTCGCGCTGTTCGATGACCAGATCGCATGGTTGGCGGCGACGTTACCGGTCGTCTCCCTCGACGAGGGGCTGGCGTGGGTTGCCGGGGACACCGCCGCAGGTCGGAGAGACATCCGCGTCGCGGTGACCTTCGACGACGGCACGTCCGACTTCGCCGAGCTCGCGGTGCCGGTGCTCGAGCAGTACCGGGTCCCCGCGACCATCTACGTCGCGACCGAGTTCGTCGAGACCCAGCAGAGGTTCCCCAACGACGGCAAGCCGTTGACCTGGGACGCCTTGCGCGACTGCCTGAGCACCGACCTCGTGACCGTCGGCTCGCACACCCACTCCCACGCACTGCTCGACCGGCTGCCCGACGCGCTGATCCCCGACGAGCTCGACCGGTCCATCGACCTGGTCGGTGAGCGGCTCGGGGTCTCGGCGGACCACTTCGCCTACCCCCGCGCGGTGATGGGATCGCCCGCGGCCGACCGCGCGGTGCGGGCCCGGTTCCGGTCGGCCGCGCTCGCGGGGGGCCGGGCGAACCTGCCCGGCGCCACCGACGTCCATCGCCTGGCCCGCACTCCCGTCCAGATCAGCGACGGCGACGCGTGGTTCCGGCGCAAGGCGCGCGGCGGGATGGCGCTCGAGGAGTCGATCCGCAAGGTGGTCAACCGACGCCGGTACTCCGGCGCGACCACCTGACGGCGCCGGCTCAGCGCGCGACGACCTCCCGGAGCGCACCGAGGACACGGTCGACGTCGGCGTCGGTCAGCGCGGATCCGCTGGGCAGGCACAGGCCGTCGCGGAACGCCGTCTCGGCGACGGCGCCACCGCGCATCGGCGCGGCCGCGAACACGGGCTGGAGGTGGAGCGGCTTCCAGGCCGGCCGCGCCTCGATGTCGTGGGTCTCGAGGTGCGCGCAGACCTCGGCGGGCGTGGTGCCGAGCGCGGGGTCGAGGGTGACGATGGTCAGCCAGTAGTTGGGCTCGCCGAAGTCGGCGATCGGCATGAAGCCGACCCCGGGGACGTCGGCGAGGCCCTCGCGATAGCGGGTGTTGATCGCACGCCGCCGCGCGATCTTGTCGGGGAGGCCGCGCAGCTGCCCACGCCCGAGCGCGGCGAGCAGGTTGGACATCCGGTACGCGTACCCGATCTCGGAGTGCTCGTAGTGCAGCGCGGGGTCGCGCGCCTGGGTCGAGAGGAAGCGGGCGCGGTCGACGAGGGCGGAGTCGCGCGCGACGAGCATGCCGCCGCCGCTCGTCGTGATGATCTTGTTGCCGTTGAACGAGAACACGCCGACGTCGGCGAACGTGCCCGCGGACCGGCCGCGGTAGGTGGCCCCGAGCGCCTCGGCCGCGTCCTCGACGATCGGGACCTCGTAGCGCGCGCACGTCGCGACGATGCGGTCGTAGTCGGCGCACTGGCCGTAGAGGTCGACGGTCATCACCGCGGCGGGGAGTCGCCCGGCCGCCGCGCGCCCGGCCAGCTCCTCGTCGAGGAGGTCGGGGTCGAGGTTCCAGGACCGGGGTTCGCTGTCGAGGAAGCACGGTCGCGCACCCACATAGACCACGGCGAAGCCCGTGGCCGCGAACGTGAACGACGGCACGATCACGTCATCGCCCGGCCCCACGCCGAGCATCACGAGGGCGAGGTGCAGGCCCGCGGTGCCGCTCGCGAGCGCGACGGCACCGTCGGTCGAGACGAACGCCGCGAGCTCGGCCTCGAAGGCGGAGACGTGCGGCCCGAGCGGCGCGATCCAGTTCGAGTCGAACGCATCGAGCAACAGCTCGCGTTCGACCGCGCCGACGTCGGGGGGAGAGAGGTAGATGCGGCTCATCGCGGCGGTCGACGCTACCCGGAACGCACCGGTGCCCGGTGCTGCACAGCCGGGAGGCGAGGGCGACGTGCGCCGTGTCGGGACGGAGGGAACCGGGGGCGGCGGTACGCTGCGAGTCCGAACGGCGGGGACGGCGAGATGCGAGTACTGATCACCGGTGGTGCAGGGTTCATCGGCACGAACCTCTGCCGGCGCCTCGTGGCGGGGAGCGCGGGCACCCGGGTCGTCGTGCTCGACGACCTCAGCACGGGCTCGGCCGACAACCTCCGTGGCCTCGACGTCGACCTGGTGGAAGGGTCCATCCTCGACGAGGCCCTCGTCGGGCGGCTCGCGGCCGACGCCGACGCCGTGGTCCACCTCGCCGCGCTGGGGTCGGTGCCGCGGTCCGTCGCCGAGCCGCTGGCGACCCACGCGGCCAACGCCACCGGCACGCTGCGCGTGCTCGAGGCCGCGCGGCAGGGCGGGGTGCGGCACGTGGTCGTCGCCTCGAGCTCGTCGGTGTACGGCGCCAACCCGGAGCTCCCCAAGCGCGAGGACCTCGCGCAGCTGCCGATGAGCCCGTACGCCGCCAGCAAGCTCGCGACCGAGGGGTACGCGCTCGCGTACCAGCACTCGTACGGGCTGCCGGTGCTGGCGTTCCGCTTCTTCAACGTGTTCGGACCCCATCAGGCCGCGGGCCACGTGTACGCCGCCGTGGTGCCCGTGTTCGTGTCCGCCGCGCTCGCCGGCCGGCCGATCCCGGTGCACGGCGACGGCACGCAGTCGCGCGACTTCACCTTCGTCGACACCGTCACTGCGGTGATCGACGACGCGCTCGCCCGTTCGGTGGTGCACCCCGAGCCGGTGAACCTCGCGTACGGGACGCGCACCGACCTCATCACGTTGATCGAGATGCTCGAGGACGTGCTCGGCCACCCGCTCGCGCGCGAGCACGGACCGCGCCGCGTGGGCGACGTCGACCACTCCCGCGCCGACGACACCCGGCTGCGATCGCTG
>JBAZYX010000060.1:0-24772 GCA_041659105.1 Acidimicrobiia bacterium | reverse complement strand
GCGACCACAACTGCGGGAAGTGCAACAAGTGCATGCTCACGCTCGCCGCGTTCCGCATCGTGGGCGTCGAGCCCGCGTGCTTCGACCGCCCGGTCACCGACGAGGAGCTGCTGCGCTGGTCCCGCACCCTGCCGAGCGCGCGGTACTACGTGCAGGAGGGCTCGTACCTCCTCCAGGGCGCGGCCGATCGGGGGCTGGCCGAGCCGTGGGTGAAGGCGCTCGCGCGGCGCATCCGCACGGTGCAGGTGAAGGACGCGGTGCGGGCCGCGTGGCCCGGTCTCGCGAAGGGTGTCGCCGGTCTCCACCGGCGCGCGGTGAAGGTCCTGCCTACTCGGGGCTGACGGCCTCGAGCGCGAGGCCGGCCCGCGCGCGCCCGAGCACCTCGGCGAGCCGCGCCGCGAGCACGTGCACGTGCGGCTCACCGATCATCGTGTCGTGGTCGCCGGGCACCTCGATGCCCACCCAGCCCTCACCGAGGAGCGGGGCCCACCCGAGCGACGGGTCGCCGGTCCAGGTGAGGTAGGGCCGGGTCGCCAGGATCGCCACCGGACTCACCGCGGGCCCCGGCCGGTACGCACGCTCGCGGGCAGCCGCGGCGTTCATGTCGGCCACCACGTCGGTGCCGGGCAGGAGCTCGCGGGGCTGTGGGGTCTCGGCGCCGAGCGGGTGTCGTACCCGGTAGGCGATCATCGCCGGGCCCTTGCGGCTGAACACCTTCCGCAACCGGTACTTCGCGGTGCGGCGCGCCCGGTGGCGGGCGCGCAGGATCTCGGGGCTCACCGCGTCGGCGATGGCGACGAGCGCGACGGTCTCATCGAGTGCGTGCAGCTGCCGCGCCATCTCGAAGCACACGATGCCGCCCATCGAGTGGCCGAAGAGGAGGTACGGGCCGTGGGGCTGCGTGGTCCGCACGAGCGCGACGCACGTCGCCGCGAGCTCCTCCACTGACCCGCCCGCGTGCTCGGTGGCGTGCATCGCCGGGACCCACAGGCCGTACAGCGGCTGGTCGGGCCCGAGCGTGGCCGCGAGGTGCCGCAGCGTGACCACCGAGCCCGCGCGCATCAGCCCGAACAGCGGCGATCGCGCGCCGTGGGGCTGGATCGCCACGGTCGCCGGCTCGGAGCCGCCGACGGACCCGTCGCGCAGCAGGTCGGCCATGGCGCGCACCGTGCCGCTCGTGAAGAAGACGGTCGCCGGGAGCCGCCGCCCGAAGGTCGACTCGACCGCCTCGAGCAGCTCGTTCGCGTGGAGCGAGTCACCGCCGAGCTCGAAGAAGTCGGCGGTCACGCTCGGGAGCGCGTCGTCGCCGAGCACGTCCTGCCACACGGCGGCGAGCGTGCGCTCGGTCTCGTCGGCGGGTGGGACCGCGGCCGCGTCGGTCGCGTGGTCGAGCCCGAGGCGCGCGGGGAGCCCGAGCCGATCGAGCTTGCCGGTCGCGCCGCGCGGGATCTCGTCGAGCACCACCACCCGTCGCGGCACCTTCCAGGCGGCGAGCCGCTCGGCCGCGAACACGCGGAGCTGCGGCCCGGTGACGATTGCGCCGTCGCGCAGCACCACCGCCGCGCCCACCTCCTCGCCGAGGCGGGGGTGCGCCACTGCGAACGCGACCGCCTGCTCCACCTCGGGGTGGGCGAGGAGCACGTCGTCGATCTCGCGGGGTGCGACCTTCTCGCCGCCGCGGTTGATGATCTCCTTGAGCCGGCCGGTGAGGGTGAGGCAGCCGTCGGGGTCGAGCACCCCCTGGTCGCCGGTGCGGAACCACCCGTCCGTGAACGCGGCCGCGGTCGCCTCGGGCGCACCGAGGTAGTGCTCGGCCACGGCGGGGCCCCGGATCACCACCTCGCCCACGGTCCCGGCGGGCAGCACCGCCCCGGCCTCGTCGCGCACGGTGATCTCCGTGCCCGTGGCCCGTCCGACGGTGCCGGGAACGCGCGGCGCGGGTGGGAGCGGGTTGCTCGCGATCTGGTGGGCGGCTTCGGTCATCCCGTACGCCTCGATCACCGGAACCCCGAGGAGCGTCTCGAGATCGGCCAACACGCGCGCCGCCAGCGCGGCCGACGACGAGCGCACGAAGCGCAACGACGACGCGGCCGATCCGCCGCCGTCGACGCGTCGCTGCGTAGCGGCGACCATCGCCTGGTGGATGGTCGGCACCGCCGTGTACCAGGTGGGCGCGTACGCATCGATCCAGTCCCACACCTCGGGACCCCGGAAGCCGGGCGTGCACACGACGCTGCCGCCCGCGTGGAGCGGCGCGAGCAGCCCCGCGACCAGGCCGTGGATGTGGAACAGCGGCATCACGTTCAGGTTGCGGTCGTCGGGGCCGATGGCCAGGGTGGCCGCGACGGTGGCGGCCGACGCGAGCAGGCCGGCTTCGGTGAGGGGCACGAGCTTCGGCGCGCTCGTGGTCCCCGACGTGAACAGCAGCAGCGCGGCGTCGACCGGATCGCGTGCGTCGGCGTCGGACGGCGCGGGATCGGAGGGCGCGGGATCGGGTGCTCGCGCCAGCGTGAACGTGCCCGCACGCTCGGTGGCGGTGAGCTCCACGATCGTGATGCCGAGCTCGACCGCGGCGGCGCGGGCCGCGGTGTCGGCGTCGCGTTCTACGACGACGGCGCGGGCCCCGAGCCGATCGAGGTCGCGCCGGTGCTCGGCGGCGGGCCGGTCGGGGGCGAGAGGCGCGCACGCGGCCGCGGCCGCGACCCCGAGGAACGCGACCGCGAGCTCGGGGCCGTTCGGGAGGGCGAGGGCCACCACGTGCTCGCGCACGATCCCGGACTCGCCGAGGAACGCGCCCACGGCGTCGACCTGCGCGCCGAGGTCCGCGTAGGTCGCGGTGTCCCGACCGGGCGCGAGGATCGCGGGCCGATCGGGACACCGCTCCGCGTGGCTCAGGAGCAGCGCGAGCAGCGAACCACCGACCGGCACGGGCATCGGCGCGAGTCTACGAACGGTCGGGGTCCTCTCCGCCGAGCCGCCGCCGCACCGCCTCCAGCAGGCGGGTGGCATCGGCGATCGCGTCTGCGGTGTCGGCCCCGTGCCGAAGGCGCCACGCGGGCCGGCGCGCGAGCGCGGCGGCGATCGCGAGCACCTCGGGCTGCTGCGCGGGGTCGCTGAGCGACGGGCCCGCCCGCAACGCAGCGCGCAGGGTGTCGTGACTCCCGAGGCGCTCGACGGGGTCGCCCGAGCCGGCCGCGTCGTCTCCTGCCATCGCCACCACCGCCTGCACGGCGCGCGCGTCGCGCGTGAGCGTGCCGGCGGGCAGCTCGGTGCGCGCCCGGTAGTCCTCCGGGACGGGCCGTCCCCCGGGGATGGCGTCGGTGACGTCGCGCGGAACCGACACCGGTCGGGGCAAGCCCTGCGCCGTGACCTCGTCGCCGACGCGACGCACCGCGATGACGTCGTCGGACAGCACCGGCCACCCGAGCCGGTGCGCGGCGAACACGAGCGTCGACTTCCCCGACCCGGTGTCCCCCAGCACGACGACCGCGCCGTCGTCGATCACCACTGCGCCTGCGTGCAGCAGGTGGCGACCGTGCTGCGCGAGGAGGTGGGTGAGTGCGAGGAAGCACGTGTAGCGAAACACCCGCGCGAGTGCCGCGGCGTCGCCGCCGATCACGATCTCGTCCGCGGTGGCGAGCGCGGTGAGCCCCTCGGGGTTTCGGATCCGGAGCTCGCCCGGCGTGGGGCGCCACAGGTCGGCGTGCGCGCCCGCGACGTCGGCGTCGGTGGCGGGCAGCGCAACGGCGGCATCGCCGACGTGCAGTGTGCCCACGGGGGGTGTCGCGCCGTTGGCCGCATGGCGGAACAGCGATGCCACCGCGTCGGCCCGGCGGGCGTCGGAGGCGTGCAGCTGGATCGAGACGCCAGCGACGTCGACCACGCACCCCGCGAGCACGGCGTCGGCGTCGATGCCCGGGTCGATGGCCGCGCTCCTCGTCTCGGGCAGGGTCACGTGTCGGTTCCCCGGCGAGCCCCCGCGCGGAGCCGGCGGAGCCCCCGGATCGCGGTGCCCGCCGCGATCCGCGGCACGCGCTGCACCCCGCCGGCCGCGGCGCCCCACCGGAACGCGGCCTGCGGCGGGTCGATCTCGACGACCCGCCCGATGAGCTGGTCGGACCCGACCGGCTCATCGGGGGTGACGTGGGTGTCGCCCATGAATCGGTGACCGTCCGGCCCCTCGCCGCGGGAGCGGTGCACGACGATCTCGCCGTTGGTGCTGACGAACGCCCACACCTCACCCCGGCGGGGCGTGGTTGCCGGCTCGACCCGCACCCGGTCTCCGCTGCGGATCGACCACCCCATCGACTGGCCCCACACGGGGAGCCACAGCGTCTGGGCCGCGGCGCGTCGGCGCATCAGCGGCGCGATCGCCTGCCGCTCGCGCTCGCCGGGGGGCGGAGTGGGGTCCGCGGGCGTGACCGCGACCCGGGGGGTGTGGCGTTCCCGCAGCGCGGCGCTCCGCTCGCCCGCGGTGCGGAGGCGCCCGCGGGCGAGGCGCCAGAGGTACGGGCCTCGGATGTCGGGGTAGCGCACGGCGACCGTTCGCGGTGGCGGGAACACGAGGTGCTCGGCCCAGCGAACGGCGTCGCCCGCCCGACCGCGGGCCAGCACCGGGATCGCCTCCTGTCGGCGTGAACGTGCCATGCCCGCGCTGCCGAGGAGGGTGACGCGCGTCGGCCACGCCGTGTGCCACGCGCGCGCGCGGATGCCGGTGGCGGCGAGGGGCGCGGCGGGCAGGCCGAGCCGCTCGGTCACCGTCGCCAGCGAGCAGGCGCCCGCCACCTCGAGCCCTTCGCCGCGCAGGAAGCGCTCGACGTGGGCCCAGTCGATGTCTTCGTGCCGCAGGATGCGGGCGACGTCGGCGAACCCGAGCAGTCGTGGGAAGCCGTCGCGGTTGAGGTGGACGAGGAAGTGCACGAGCGCCGTGTCGGCGTCGAGGACGCGCACCGTGGTGCCGTCGGGGAGCACCAGGTCCTGCATGCGCTCCCACACGACGTCGTGCTGGCGCGTGGGGATCCCGATCTTGAGCAGGTCGAAGTGCACGTCGACCGGGGTGTTGCCGACGCGCAGGTCCACCGACTGCACCGCGCCCGACCGCACCAGCCCGTTGATGTCGCGGCGCAGCGGGTGATCGGGTTCGAGCGCGCCGATGATCTCGTCGGCCCGCTCGGCGGCGGCCGCGTCCACGAGCAGGTCGACGTCGGTGCTCGGCCGCTCGCCCGGGCGCGTGTACCAGCGCGCCTCGGCGGTGATGCCCTTCAACGTTGCGGCGGTGATGCCGACGGCGTCGAGCGCCTGGTGCACCTGCGCGAGGGTGTCGGCCAGCCGGGCGTTGCGCTGGCGCGACACGGTGTCGTACCCCGCGAGCTTGACGCGGGCGGAGTAGTCGGGCGCATGCTCGCGGACCCAGGTCCACAGGAGCCCGTGCATCCCGTGGTCGGCGGCCGACAGGAGCAGCCCGTCGTCGGTGACCGGGATCGCGTCCGGCGCGCGGCCGGCCGCGAGCGGCACGAGCGCAGGATGGGGGCGGGACACGCGGCTTCCGGGGTCTCGGCGATCGGGGGCTCAGGCGGAGGGGTCGTCGGCGGCGTCGACGAGCCCGGCCGCTCGGATCTCGTCCAGGAAGGCCGCGATGTCGCGCACGAGGTCGGCCGGTTCCACCCCGTCGAGCCGGTCGACGAGCGCAGCGGCCAGGTCGGCGGCCTCGCGGACGCCGTCGAGCTCCTCCCAGACGAGGGTGCCGACTGCGTTCAGCGTGAGGAGCTCGACCCCCTCGGGGTCGACGAGCACGGCCTGCCCGTCGACGACCTCGTAGACGACCCGGGGCGAGCGTTGCCAAGCCATCCCTGCTCCTCCTGGGGTGAGCGTCCGGGCGTGCCCCGGAGCGCTCAGGTTAGGCAGGACGGGGCAGTCCCGACCGTCCGCCCCGTCGGCGCCGTTCGCCCACCGCCTCGCGGTCCTGCGTTACACTCCGGCCCCACTGGGAACGGTCCGTCCGTCCCGAGCGCCCGAGCGCCCGAGCGTACGAAGGGGACAGCAATGGGGTACGAGCGTCCGAGCATCACCCGCCGGGAGTCGATCGTCGGGCTCGCCACGGCCGCGCCGAGCGACCCGATCCCGAAGCAGAGCGACGTCAACAAGAAGGACAACGTCGTGCCCGTGGCTTGGGCGGAGTCCTCGGAGACCCCGCCGCTCCGCTACGAGACGCCGTCGGTTGCCCGCCGCGAGTCCATCGTCGGGCTCGCCTCGGCCGCGCCGAGCGACCTCCCGCCCGACACCATCCCGAGTGACATCGCCAAGAAGGACAACGTCCTTCCGGTGGAGTGGTCGGAGCCGAAGGCCCTTCGCTACGAGACGCCCGGGATCGCCCGCCGCGAGTCGATCGCGGGGCTGGCCGACGCCGCGCCGAGCGACCTCCTCCCCGACGGCCAGGTGAGCGACGTCAACGTCAAGGACAACGTCGTCCCGGTGCGCTGGTAGGGCCGGGCTGAGCTCCGAACCTCCCGCCGACGGCTCCGACGAGCCGGTCGACGGCTTCGAGATCCTCGAGAAGCTGGCCGCGCTGGCGATCAGCACCTGGAACTACAAGTGGGACCCGCCGAGCCCCAAGCACCTCGGTCCGATGGCCCAGGACTTCGCCGCGACCTTCGGTCTGGGTGACGACGACAAGACGATCAGCATGATCGACGCGAACGGCGTGGTGATGGTCTCGGTGCAAGCGCTGTACCGCCGCGTGGTCGCGCTCGAGGCCGAGGTCGCCGGGCTGCGCGCCGCCGCGGCCGACCCCCGGCCCGACTGAAGCCCAGATTCGTCGGGGCGGAGCGAGCGGGCGCATCCGGGCGAAATGGGTCAAGATGGGGGCCGACCGGACGGGGTGACCCGGGCGGAGGTCCAATGGGCAGCAGCGAGATCCGAGTACTCGTCGTCGACGACGACGCCGCGGTCCGCCGCGTGGTCGTCCGGACGCTCTCCCGCCACGGCCACGCGGCGACCGAGGTCGCCGACGGCGAGGGCGCCCTCGCGCTGATCGACCAGCAGGACTTCGACGTGATCCTGCTCGACCAGGGCCTGCCTGACCTCCCGGGGACCGAGGTGCTGCGCCGGCTGCGCGAAGCCCGGCCCACTGCCACGGTCCCGGTCATCCTCGTCACCGGCCGGGGCTCGGTCCCGGAACGGGTCGAAGGGCTCACCGCCGGAGCGAACGACTACATCGTGAAGCCGGTCGACCTCGACGAGCTGGTCGCGCGGGTCGAGGCCCAGGTCCGCGGTCGCGATGCCTGGTGGACCGAGGTCGCCGACTCGCTCAGCGAGCGGGCCGCGCTCGCCGGCGCGCTCGCGTCGATCGACGAACCGGGTGCGGCCGACGCCGCGACGCGGGTCGTGGAGCTCCTGGTGCAGGTGCCCGAGCTCCGGCGGGTGGCCGTCGTGGACCTGACCCCGGTGCTCCCGGTGGCGATCGCCGACTCGGGCGAGGGTCCGCGAGCGGGCGCGCCGGGACGTCGCCTCCACCCGATCGGCGGCGCCGAGCTGCGGCAGGCGATCGCGACGCGCAACGGGCCGATCTCCACGCAATCGGCCCAGCGGCTGCTGCCCGGGGCTACCGACACCGTGACCGTGTTCGGCGTGGAGGACCGCGGCGAGGTGGTGGCGGCCCTGGTGGTCGAGACGGCGCCCGCCCCCTCGGGCCGCACCTCCGGGCGCCACGCCGATGCCGCGGTGGCCGACCTGCTCCCGGTGATCGACCGCGTGCTCGGGCCGCTGATCAGGGCCGACCGGGGGCTCGGTGCGAGCCTCGCGGACCTCCGCAGCGTCATCGACGGCCGGTTGTTCGGGCCGGTCTTCCAGCCGATCGTCGACCTCGCCACCAACGAGGTCGTCGGGTTCGAGGCCCTCACGCGCTTCGACGACGGCACGGCGCCCGCGACCCGGTTCACCCAGGCGGCGCATCTGGGGTTGGGCATCGACCTCGAGCTCGCGGCCCTGGAAGCGGCGCTGGAACAGTCCCGGCTCCTGCCCCCCGACGCCTACGTGTCGTACAACGCCTCGGCCGATCTGATCCAGAGCGGCCGGCTCGCCGTGCCGCTGGAGGCGGCGGATCGGTCCGGCGTCGTCCTCGAGATCACCGAGCACGAGCGCATCGACGACTACGACGCCGTCCGCGACGCCGTCGCGTCGCTCGGCGAGCACGTCCGGCTGTCGGTCGACGACGCCGGGTCCGGGTGGGCGAGCCTGCGGCACGTGCTCTCGCTGCGCCCCGACTTCGTGAAGCTCGACCGCAGCTGGATCCACGAGCTCGACCGTGACCTCGCCCGCCAGGCCCTCGTGCTGGGCATCGGCGGCTTCGTGGAGCAGATGGGCGGACGGGTGGTGGGGGAGGGCATCGAGACCGAGCCCGAGCTCGTCACCCTGCGTGCCCTGGGGATCCACAGCGGCCAGGGCTTCTACCTCGGACGACCGGCCCCCGCCGGGGAGCTCGGCGGTGACTGAGACGGGCCCGGCCCGGGAGCCGGCGGACCGGGACGAGCTGCCGTTCGAGGCCGCGGTCCGGGGCGCGCGGTTCGGGGTCGGGGTGCTGTCGCCGGTGCGCGACGAACAGGGACGGCCGGTCGACTTCCGGTGGGAGTACGTGAACGACGCCGGCGCGCGCGTCCTGCGACGCGCGCGGGACGAGATCGTCGGCCGGACAGCCCTCGACCTGAGCCCCGATCCCGGCTCGATGGGTTTGGTCGACCGGTACCTCGGCGCGTTCGACAGCGGCGATCCGTTCTCCGTCGTGCACGAGCACCGCGACGCGCTCGTGAACGGCTGGTTCGACCTGTTGGCGCGTCGCGTCGACGACCTGCTGGTGCTGGAGTTCGACGAGGTCACTCCCGAGCACCTCGCGCAACGGCGGATGATCGACGCGTACGAGCGGGTGCCTGACGCGGTGCTCGCACTCGACGGCGACTGGCGGTTCACCTACCTCAACGCGGCGGCCGAGCGGATCCTCGGGCGCGCGTCCGACGAGCTGGTCGGGCGGGTGATGCTGGACGAGTACCCCTACGTCGAGCGGTATCGGGACTTCCTCCGGGAGGTGGTAGGTCTCGGCGAGCCCGCGTCGTTCGACGCGGTGCGCTTCCCGGCGCCCCTCGACCGGTCGTTCGGCGTGCGGCTCTATCCCGACCCGGCCGGGGTCACGGTCTACATCAGCGAGCTCGAGCCGGTGCGCCGGCTCGGCGAGCGCGCGGCGCAGCTCGAACGGCTCGAGGCCATCGCGACCCTCGCCGGCGGGATCGCCCACGACTTCAACAACCTCCTCATGGTCATCTCGGGGCATGCGTCGCTGCTGGCGGACGACCTCGGTCTCGACCACCCGTCGAGCGAGGACGTCGAGGCCATCGCGATGGCGGCCACGCGGGCCGCCGAGCTGACCGACGAGCTCCTCACGTCCGGTCGCCGACAGGTCCTCCAGCCGGTCACGATGGACCTGAGCGCGCTCGTAGCCGACCGGCTCGCCGACTGGCGGTCGACCGCGGGGCCCGGCATCGCCGTGGAGGTGCTCGTCGACGACCCGGTCCTCGTCCTGGTCGACCGCGCGCAGGTCGTGCGGGCGCTCGACCACGTGGTCGAGAACGCTGTCGAGGCGATGGGCGAGCACGGCCGACTCGTGGTCGAGACCTCCCGCTCGGCCGGGACCGGAGCCATGGTGCTCCCGGCCCACCTCGCCCCGGCGGGTGCGTTCGGGGTGGTCACCGTGACCGACGACGGTGCGGGGATGGACGCCGCCACCCTCGCGCGTGCGGTCGATCCGTTCTTCACGACGAAGTCGCGGTCCGGCTCGAGCGGCCTCGGCCTCTCGGTCGCCCACGGGGCGGCACTCCAGGCGGGGGGCCGGCTCGCCATCTACAGCGAGCCCGGGGTCGGCACGACTGTGCGGCTCTACCTTCCGAGCAGCGACGACGTGACCCCGACCGGCGGCGGGCCGGCGCCGGGCGCCGACGAGGGCGACGATCTCCGGGGCAACGAGACGGTGCTGGTGGTGGACGACAACGCCAGTGTCCGCGCGCTGACGACCCGCGTCCTCGTCGACTTCGGCTACGAGGTGCTCGCGGCGGCCGACGGCGAACGGGCGCTCGAGGTCGCGCGCGATCGGGGCGAGGACATCGCGCTGCTCGTGGTCGACGTGGTGATGCCCGGCCGTTCCGGCCCCGAGTTCGCCCACGAGGCACGCGGTGTCATCGGTGCGGTCCCCGTGATCTTCGTGTCGGGGTACACCGAGCACAGCGTGATCGGGCGCGGCGTCCCGGTCGACGGCGTGCACTTCCTGGCGAAGCCGTTCGCGCCGATGGAGCTCGTGCGCCGGATCCGGCGCGTGCTCGACGCGCGCTGACGACGCGCGGGTGCCGTCTCAGGCGAGGGCGCTGGCGAGGACGGCGGCCAGGTCGGCCTGGCGGAAGGGCTTGCCCAGCACCGGATCGTCGGGGATCTCGTCGGGCGCCAGGCCCTCCCGCGCCAACCCCGACATGAACACGACGCGGAGGTCGGGCCGGCGCTCACGGGCACGCGCCGCGAGCCCGTAGCCGTCCATCCCGCCGCCCAGGCGGATGTCGGTGAGCAACAACGCGATGTCGTCGTTCGCGTCGAGCGCGTCGAGCGCCTCGCGCGCGTCGCCCACGGCGAGGATCCGGTAGCCGAGGTGCTCGAGCTGGCGGACGAGGATCCGGCGGACGAGGTCGTCGTCGTCGACGACGAGCAGGCGGAGGTCGCCCTGCCGCGGCCGGTCGACCGTTGGGCCGGCGTCCGGCACCTCGACCACGGCGGGCTCGGCCCGCGGGAGGAAGAGCGTGACCCTCGTGCCGCGGCCGACCTCCGACGCCACCGCGAGGTGCCCGCCCGACTGCTTGGCGAAGCCGAACACCATCGGCAGGCCCAGACCTGTGCCCTCCCCGTGGGGCTTGGTGGTGAAGAACGGCTCGTACAGCTTCTCCATGTTCTCGGGCGGGATTCCCTCACCGTCGTCGCTCACGGACAGGAGCACGTACGGGCCGACCTCGAGATCCTCGGGGCGCGTGGGGTCGGCCGAGCCGTACTCGACGTTCGCGGTCTCGATCCGGATCCGCCCTCCGCCGGGCATCGCGTCCCGGGCGTTGGAGCAGAGGTTGAGGAGCGCGCTCTCGAGCCCGCCCCGGTCGACGAGCACCGACCAGGGCATAGGATCCACCGTGATCTCGACGCTCACCAGGCCACCGAGCGTGCGCTGGAGGATGGGCTCGAGGTCGGCGAGCAGGGCGCCCACGTCGACCGGGCCCGGGATCAGCAGCTGGCGCCGGGCCACCGCGAGGAGCCGCTGGGTGAGGTCGGCGCCGCGGGCCGCCGCGATCCCGATCATCTCGGCGAGGCTGCGGACGTCCGCGCTCTCGGCGAACTCCCGGAGGTCCTCCGACGCCCCGAGGATGACGGCGAGCAGGTTGTTGAAGTCGTGCGCGATGCCGGCGGTGAGGCTTCCCACCGCTTCGAGGCGCTGGCTCCGCCGCAGCTGCTCCTCGAGGGCGAGTCGGGCCGACACGTCGCGCAGCGCGACGATCCACGCCGGTTCCCCGTCCCACTCGGACTCGGCCACCCGCATCTCGGCGTGGAGCGTGGTGCCGTCGTCGCGGCGGATCTCGACTTCGGTCTCGCCCGCCCCGGGGAGCGGGGCGCCGAACGGCGTGCCGTCCAGCGCACCGGCGGGGACGCCGAACAGCGCCTCCGCGGCCGGGTTGGAGAAGCGGACCGTGCCGTCGCGCGCGAGGGCGAGCACGGCGTCGGCCTGTTGGGTGATGAGCGAGCGGAAGCGCTCCTCGCTGGCCCGCAACCGATGGACGAGGTCGGTCTGGCGGAGGTTGGCCCGGACCCGGGCGAGCAGCTCGTTGCTGGCGACCGGCCGCTCGATGTGGTCGTCGGCCCCCGATGCCAGCCCGTCGGTCCTGTCCTCGGGGGTGCGAACCGACGAGAGCATGACGACGCCGACGTCCACGAGCGCCGGGTCGTCCCGGATGCGGCGGAGCACCTCGTACCCCGAGTGGTCGGGCAGGACGACGTTGAGGAGCACCAGGCGGGGCTGGTACTCGCGCACGAGCCGCCAACCCGTCTCCGCGCTGTCGGCACCCGTGGCCGACAGGCCGGCCCGGGCGAGCACCCGCAGGGTGGCGCGCCGGCCGTCGGGGTCGTCGTCCACCACGACCACATCGAGCGCGGATACCACCGTCATCCCTCGAACACCGTCGGTCTCCCCCGCCTCCGCCGTCCTCGGTCGCTTCAGGTCGTGGGCTGCGCCGCGGTGTCGGCGGCGTCGTCCTCCACCTCGTCGAGCAGCTGCCGGAGCACCTGCTCGCCGTCGGACAGGTCGCCGATGACCCGTCGGGTCGGCGGCGGCAACCGGCGCACGAGCGTCGGGGTCACGAGGATCCCCGCGCGCTCTGCCACCGCCGGGTGCTCGATCACGTCGACGACCTCGATCCGGTACTCACCCGGCATCTCCCGCTCGCAGATCTCGCGCAGGTTGGTCGCCGCGCGGCGCGAGCCCGGTGTCTCGCCGGCGACGTAGAGGGTCAGGATGAGCTCGCTCATGCGGATGACCGCCTCGTGTGGTGAGATGACCGCAGAAGGTGAAGTTCGACGTTAGACGCAAAACGGCGCCGGGCGCCGCGAATCCTCGAGCCGCCCGCTTCGTCGTCGCCGTTCCACCCGTCGACCGGTTCCCTCGGGCGATCCCCACGCCCATCTACGCTTCCGCTGGCCGACTTGGGGGGGGAGGGAGCGCCACCAATGGACAAGGCCCTACCCGAGCCCCTCCGAGCCCTCGCCGAACCGAACATCCTGGCGGAGGTGCTGACCGCCCTCCCGTTCCGGGTCACGATCGTCGGGCCCGACGCCGACGGGCGGTGGCGGATGGCGGGAACGGACATCACCGGCGAGCGCCGCCCCCTGGCACCGGAGACGGCCGTCGGTACGGACCTGCTCCGTGCGTTCGGCCCGCAGATGGTGGCGAGGCTCGAGGAAGCGCGCACGGTCGGGCACCCCACGCGCCAGACGACCCCGATCGAGATGCCCGACGGTTCGGTTCGGGTGGTGGACTCGACCCACGTGCCGTTGCCCGACGGCCGGATCGTGGTCTTCAGCTACGACCTGACCGAGCATGCGAACGAAGCGGACCGTGCCCGTGAGTACACCGACGCGGTCCTGCGCGCGAGCCCCGACGGAGTGTGGGTGACGAGCCGCGACCTCACGATCCTCCACTACGCCGGACCTCCGGACCCGCGCGCCCCGGAGAGCTCGATCGGCCGGAACATGGCCGACGTCTACAGCCCCGAGCTGGTGGCCCGGACCCGAGAGCTCGTCGAGCGCACGCTGGCCACCGGCGAGATGCAGACCCAGGTCAACGACGACATCCTCGACCCCGGCCGGATGTTCGAGACCCGAATGGTGCCGCTCGGTCCCGACGAGGTGCTCTCGGTCGCGCGTGACGTCACCGACCTCTACCGCAATCGCCGGTACGCCGAGCAGCGGTCCGAGATCGACAGCATCTCCGCCCTCCTCCTGCACCGGCTCCTGGAGGTCGACCGGGAGCGGTTCGCGGAGGTGGCGGAGGCGGCGCTGGGTTCGCTGGCCGAGGTGATCGGCGCCGACTGCGTGATCCTCGGCCGTCGGTCCGACGGCCCGTCGATCGAGCGGCTGTACTCGTGGGGTCGCCCGTCCGTCGCCGATGCCGTCTCGCAGCTGCCGCGGCTCGTGCCGTTCTCCGCGGTGCCCATCTCGTTCCGGAAGCTGGTGGAGGGGGAGCCGTTGGTCATGCGCGCCTCCGAGGGCTTCGAGGACCCGCGCCAGGAGGTGTTCGACACCCTCGGATCGCAGGTCGCGTTGGTGGTGCCGCTCCAGACCGATCACGACCTGCTGGCGTACGTCTCGCTCTTCTGGCCGAGCGATTCGATCCCCGACGTCGACGCGGTGCTGCCGTCCGTCCGCGCGCTGGGCGTCAACCTGCTGGAGGCGACGCGCCGGGACGAAGCCGAGCGGGCGCGTGACGAGGCCGTCGAGAATCTCGAGCACGCCCTGGTCGCGTTGCGCGTGAGCGAGGAGCGGTTCCGGCTCATGTCGGGTGCCACGAACGACGTCCTGTGGGACCTGGACCTCGCGACCGGCGCGATCTGGTGGAGCCCCGGCATCGAAGCCTTCTCCGGGTACGCGGCGAGGGACATCGAGCCCACCATCGAGGCGTGGCGGACGTTCGTGTATCCCGACGACGTCGACGACGTGTTCGACTCGATCGCGGCCGCGATCGCCGGAGGTGCCCGACAATGGGCCCGGGAGTTCCGCTTCGCGCATCGCCATGGACGCACGCTGTGGGTGCTGGCCCGGGGCGAGATCCTCCGCGACGCCGACGGCCGGGCGGTCCGGGTGGTCGGCGGGCTGCGGGACGTGACCGGCCGGCGCCACGCCGAGGAGATCCTGCGTGCCCAGGCCCGCCTCCTCGACGAAGCGACCGACGTGATCTACGCGCGCGATCTCGACGACCGCATCACCTACTGGAACCGCAGCGCCGAAGGGGTGTACGGCTGGCGCGCCGACGAGGTGCTCGGACGGACGGCGTTCGAGCTGTTCCAGACGGAGGTCGACGAATACCGTGCCGCCACGGCCGCGGTGCTGCGCGACGGCGAGTGGGCGGGCGAGTTCCGCCAGCGGCGGGCCGACGGCACCGAGGTGATCGTCGAGGCGCGGTTGACGCTCGTGCTCGACGACGACGGAAACCCTCGCTCCGTGCTCGCGATCAACGCCGACGTCACCGAGCAGCGGCGCTGGGAGCATCACCTCCTGCGGTCGCAGCGGATGGAGAGCCTGGGCACCCTCGCCGGCGGCATCGCGCACGACCTCAACAACGTGTTGGCCCCGATCCTGATGGCGACCGAGCTGCTGCGCCTCGACGAGTCCGACCCCGATCGCAGAACCACCTTGGACACGATCGAGCTCGCGGCGCAGCGTGGCGCCGACCTCGTGCGCCAGGTGCTCTCGTTCGCGCGGGGGGTCGAGGGTGAGATGGTCGTCGTCGACGTCGACGAGGTGATGGCCGAGCTCGCGACCTTCATGACCGAGACGTTTCCGCGCAGCATCGCGGTCCGCATCGTCGACCCGGCCGAGCCGCTGCGCGTCGCGGGTGACCCGACCCAGCTCGCGCAGGTGCTGCTCAACCTCTGCGTGAACGCACGCGACTCGATGCCCGACGGCGGAGAGCTGGTCATCGCCGCGGAGCGCCGGCGACTGGACGAGGGTGCCATCGACGTCGGGGTGGTCGAGGACGAGGGCGACTTCGTGGTGATCACGGTGTCCGACACCGGAACCGGCATCCCTCCCGCGCTCGCCGAGCGGATCTTCGAGCCGTTCTTCACCACGAAGGCGCCCGGGTTGGGCACCGGCCTCGGGCTGGCCACGGCGATTGCGATCGTGAAGAGCCACAACGGCGTGCTCGAGTTCGAGAGCGAGCTGGGGGTGGGGACGGTCTTCTCGGTCTGTCTGCCGGCCGCGGGAGGCGGCCGAGACGCCCACCCGTCGGCGCAGGATCCGGGGGCGCCCCGGGGGAACCGCGAGGTCGTCCTCGTGGTCGACGACGAAAACGCCGTGCTGTCGACCCTTCGCCAGGTGCTGCGGACGTACGGGTATCAGGTGCGGGTGTCCACGAGCGGCCAGGAGGCGATCCGGATGGTGGACGAGGATCAGCTGCCGGTCGACGTCGTGCTGACGGATCTCATGATGCCCGGCCTCGACGGCATCGAGACGGTGCGGGCCATCCGCGCCCTGCGACCGGATGTGCGGATCATCGCGATGAGCGGGGTGAAGACGGACGACAACGTGGAGCGCGCCGCCGAGGCGGGCATCCGGCACTTCCTGGCCAAGCCCTACTCGATCAGCACGCTGCTCACGACGGTGCGCTCGGTGCTCGACGACCCCACGCCGTGATGGTGCGCCCCCGTGGTTGCGGGGGAGATCGCCGGTCTCAGCCGATCAGCCGCGCGAGCTGGGTACCCACTGCGTCGGGGCAGTCCCAGTAGAACGCGCCCGCGCCGGAGCCCCAGACCTTCGCCATGCAGTCGGCGAACAGCTCCGCCGGATCACCCTGGCCCGCCGCCGCGACGATCGCGTACGCCTGGTCGCGGGTCTGCGCGGTGAAGCGAGTGTTCTCCAACGAGTGGGCGAACTCGTGGGCGACCACGTAGTGCAGCCGCTCCGAGCTCGCGAACGCGTCCGCGCCGACATAGACGATGTTGGTCGCCCGGTCGTACGCGCCCCACGCCGGGCCCAGCTGGGGGTGGTTCCCGAGCACGATGGGCGCCGCGAGCGTCCGCACCGGGTACGGGATCGTGGCCATGGCCTCGTCGATCTGCCCACGCTGCGGATCGACGCTGACGGCCACACGCGCCGGGGCCGACGATCCACCGGCGAGCCGGGCCTTGAGCTCCGTCGCGCGGGCGTCCAGTGTGGACACCGAGCTCTCCATCGCGGCGACGACGCGCTTGGCGTTGGCGAGCTCGGCGAGCCGGTCGGGCCGGACGCGCCGGGTGCGGTCGTCCGCACCGGTCGTCGACAGCGCCGCCTCGGCATCGGCGAGGGCGCGGGCCGCGGCGTCGCGCTGGGTCCACACGTCCTGGAGCGCCTGCAACACGTTGTCCGGCTGGATCGCGTCGACGCTCGTCGGCTGGAGCGCGTCGACGGTGGCCGACTGCGTGGCGTGGGCCGGCGCCGAGACCAGCGGGACGAGCAGTGCCGCGCCGAGTGCGCCGACGAGCATGCGACGCAGGATCCGGGTGGCCATGTCCCGGGTCTCGGCAGGCGCGCGGCTCCGCTGAGGGCCCGGTCCGAATGTCGTGCGAGTGTTGTGGGCACGTGGTCCGCAGTTGATCGCGGACCCGCGGAGTTGTGCGTTTGTTGATCAACGACGGCGCGGTGGCCGATCGGCGGATCAGGCGTCGAAGCGGTACCCGACGCCGCGAGTGGTGTGGATCCAGCGGGGGTGCGCGGGGTCGGGTTCGATCTTCGTGCGGATGCGGCGCACGTGCTCGGTGACGGTGCCCGGGTTCTGCCACTCGGGGGAGCTGTGCCAGACCTGCTCGAGGAGCTCGTCCCGGGAGCAGACGCGGCCGGATCGGTCGGCGAGGTACACGAGCAGGTCGAACTCGCGGGTGGTCAGCTCCACGGAGCGGTCGTCGACGAGGATCTCCCGTCGTGCACGGTCGATCACCAGCGCGCCGTGCACCGACCGGTCCGGCCGCCCCTCGGTCGGAGGTGCCGCCTGGGCGCGTCGCAGGACGGCGCGGACGCGGGACGCGAGCTCACGAGGATCGAACGGCTTCGCCACGTAGTCGTCGGCGCCGAGCTCCAGCCCGAGGACCTTGTCGGTGACGGCGTCGCGACCGGTGACGAGGATCACCGGAAGGCCCATCTCCCGGAAGCGCGGCAACGCGTCGAAGCCGCTGGCTCCTTCGAGCATCACGTCGAGGAGCACCAGGTCCGGGCGTTCGGCCGCCACGAGCTCGAGGGCCTGCTCCACGTTCGGGGCTTCGTGCACGGTGATGGCCTCGCGGGCGAGTGCACGGCTGATGAACCGTCGGACGGCGGCGTCGTCGTCGACGACCAGGACGGTCGGCGCCGTCCACGACCGCGGCGTGGGCGCCATCATGGGGTGACGCCGCCGCTCGTGGCCATGCATCGGCATGTTAGGGCGACTCTGGCCACCGTGAGTGGGAACCGGACTACAGTCCGCGGCGAGGAGGCGAGCGTGCCGGCGCCCGAAGGTCGCGGGGCGCCGACGTACCGTGCGGCGGGTGACCGCGGGCCGCGTCTTCGACTGGTGGTTCCGCAACCGGGAGACCGGTCGCATCACGATCGGCCAGTGGCCCAACGTCGCGCTGACGGTGTTCATCGTCGCCTGGGGGCTGCGCCGCGTCCTCGACCCGTCCGGCACGGCCGACACCGTGCTCGCCGTTGTGGCCACCGTGGCGCTGGTGGTCTGGGCGCTCGACGAGCTGATCCGGGGTGTGAACCCGTGGCGCCGCGCGCTCGGCGCAGTCGTCCTCGCGTGGCAGGTGGTCGGCCTGTTGGGCTGACGGTGCGGGGCGGTGCCTAGCCTCGCCGTCATGGTGCGCGGCGCACGGACGAGGCTGTTGGTGGCGGTCGGCGCGGTGGCGCTGGTGCTGGTGGCCGCGGGCTGTGGCTCGGGCGACGGTGGCGCGGATTCGTCCGAGGCTTCGAACCGCGACCGCCGGCCCACGACGGAGACGCGTACCGGAACCGACGCGCTCCCCACGGCGTGCGAGCTGATCACCGAGGCCGACGCCGCGTCGGCGTTCGGAGAGCCGGTCACGGCGGGCACGCAGGGCCGTGACGAGTGCTGGTGGTCGACGGCCAACGACCTGAAGACCGTGAACGTGATCCGCCGCACGGACGACGTCGCGACGTGGCGCTCCGGATACCGGAACGACTTCTGGACGCCGAACCAGTTCGGTGACGAGGGCTACACGGGCAAGGTCTTCAACTCGGTCGTGTTCCGCATCGGCGACACGCAGTACGAGATCAACGTCGTGTACAGCACCCGAGGAGACCCGGCGAAGGTGGTCCAGGGCCTCGCGGAGACGGTGGTCTCACGGCTCGGACGGTGACCGGTCGTCGGTACGATCACCGCGTGCCCGAGACGCCACTGGCCGACCGGCCGCTCACCGAGCCGCACCCGGCGCGGCTCGACGTCGATCGTCCCGACCGGCCGGCGATCCTTGCGGCGCACGTGCGCGCGCTCGACGCCGGTGCCGACGGCTACGTCGACCCGAGCACCGGGCTGTTCGTGTTCACTGCGGCGTACCTGGCCGACCGGGGCACGTGCTGTGACACCGATTGCCGGCACTGCCCGTTCGTCGCATGAGCCGCGCCTGGATGAGCTGGAGCAGCGGCAAGGACAGCACGTTCGCGCTCGCAACCGCTCGGGAGGAACCGGACGTCGACGTGGTCGGCCTGCTGGTCACGATGAACGCGTCGCCGGCCACGGGATGCGCAACATGGCCGACCGGGCCGCTCGCCTCGGCGGCAGCTTCCGTGCCGCACCCCACGACGGCCCCGGGACCCTGCTGGAGTGGCGCGGCCCCCAACCGCGCCGGCTGACCCCGCCATCCTCGAGCTGGGCGCCCGTGCGGCGCAATCGACCGGCGTCGCCGTGTTCGACTACCAGTGCATCGCGTGCATCGCGTGCATCGCGTGCATCGCGCCGAGCAGGAGCGCGGTCGCTGCAATTCCGACGCCGACGCGCAAGAACAGCTCGTCCACGAACCCACAGGGTGCATCGAGGACCTCACGCATCACTCCACCAACTTCCCGCGCATCGCGCTCGTGACCATTTGGTGGGTGGATCCTCTCGGAGAAGCCGGTCGCGGCGCCCGAGGCTTCTGACCACGACCGTGAGGACCAAGGTCATCTCGCGGCGGCGCTGCGCATCGCCCGCCCGGTCGGCCTCCGCGGTTGGGACCTCTGGCCCTCCCACACGGCGGGCACGTCGGCGATGCTCGGCGATATCCACATCAAAGGGAGGCAGCGTGAGCGTCGAGACGTTCTTCGGGTACCTGCTTCGCCATGAGCCGACGGCACAGCTGGCCATCCACCTCGCAGCGGCGTACACGACCCGCGAGCAGATCGCCCGGCGGCGCCTCACCCTCGAAGCAGGCTTGCGATGAGCACCGGGCTGGCCACACACCACGATCCCGCCACCGAGCGCGAGCTCGCGACGATCGCGCTCGTCGACGCCGCGCTCAGCGCTGCATCACACCGGGAGATCTTCACACGCGAGGAAGCGACCCAGCTGCTCCACGACGTCCGCTAGAGCGTACGCGACGTCACATCGGGCGCGGCCGTCGCGTCGATCGTCAACGATGCACTGGTCTCCTACCGCCAAGACCAACTCCTCGACCGGCGCCGCGTGGTGGATCCGCTCCTCGACATCCGCCTCGCACTGATGCGATGAAGGACCGGGGTCTCCGCTCCCCGTGAGTGTCCCGGGCGTCATGCTACGGGTGCGCGATCCTCGCGCCCTGCGAGCAGGTCCGACGCGGGGGACCGATGAGAAATGGCGGCGGCGCCGGTCTGATTACGGTCCGCCAGGTACCTGCGACCGCAGCAAGGGAGAGCAACCCATGAGACCGCTCCGATACTCGATCAACGTCACCCTCGACGGCTGCTGCGATCACCAGGTGATGCTCCCGGACGAGGAGTTGCACCACCACTTTGCCGCCGAGATGGAACGAGCCGACGCCGTTCTCTTCGGCCGGGTGACCTACGAGATGATGGAGGAAGCGTGGCGACCGGCGACGGGAACGTGGCCTGACTGGATGGATGATTGGATGATCCCCTTCGCCCGGACGATCGACAGCGCAAAGAAGTACGTCGTGTCGAGCACCCTGGACCAGGTCGACTGGAACGCGGAGCTCGTGCAGGGTGACCTGGCGAAAGCCGTTCAGCAGCTCAAGCAGGAGCCCGGCAGCGGCCTGTCCGTGGCAGGCGTGACCCTCCCGCTGGCCTTGGCGGATCTGGGATTGATCGACGAGTACGAGTTCGTCGTGCACCCCATCCTGGCGGGCCACGGGCCGACGTTGCTCGCCGGCTTGAGCGAGCGGCTCGAGCTGGAGCTCGTGGGGCGCCAGGAGTTCCGGGCGGGGGCGGTCGCTCTGCGTTACCAACCCAGTCGAGTCACGGCCTGAAGGTCCGCTGCCACTGGGCACGCGGGCCTGGCAACTCCGCCACAACGCCGACAGGCGTCCCCTCGAAACGCCGGTTCCAGGACGACAGCGTTCCCCCACCCCAGCGTCGAGAGATGTCCCTCGAGCGCGTCCTGATGCTCAGCGCGGCGCGCGCCACATGGCGGTGACCGTCGGTGCGCCCTTGCCGACGACGATCTCGCCGGTCGTCTCGAACCCGTGCCGAGCGTAGAACGGCACGTTCCGGACGTTGGAGCTCTCCAGGTACGCCGGCACACCCTCGGTGTCGCACCGGTCGAGCATGTGGCGGATCACCGCCGAGCCGACGCCCTTGCTCTGCATGTCCTGCCGGGTGCCCAGAGCCTCGAGGTAGTAGTGCTCCTCCTTCGGATGCACCTTCTCGATTGCGTTGAAGGCGCCGATCATCCTCGGCGCCTTGGTGCCGAAGGCTCGAAGCATCGCCGGGAATGCCCGGAGCATGTCGCCGGACGACATCTTCCACTTGTTCGGCGCCTTCCAGACGGCGACACCGATGCCGTCCCCGTCGGTGAAGACGAGGTGCTCGGCCCGCTCGAGGTCGATCTTGAGGAACGCGTCGAACACGATGCGTACCTTCGGCTCGAAGGCCCTGCCGGTCACCCCTCCCGCCATCCAGTTGAAGAGCGGATCCTCGGCGAACGCACTCGCCAGGGAATCCGCCAGCCCGGCGCGGTCCGCCGCTGTCGCCGATCGAATGGTGGTCACGACGCTGTCTACCGCGGACGCGGCCCTGTGAGCGACCGCGGTCAGGCTGTCATCGACCGAGAGAGCGCCGACGCCAGCTCTGGGACGACATCCGTCCCACGCCCCAGCGTGGCTTGATGTCCCCCGAGCCAGCTCGGCAGCTATGCGCTCTTCCGCTCGCTCACCCAGACCACTAGCCCTGGCGTGCTGCTCGGTTCGAACCACGGCGCGTCCTCGACTCTCAGGCGCTCCATTTCGGTAGCCGTCAGGGGTCGCCCATCGCGAGCGGTGCGCGGCCACTCAGAGGCGCTGAGGGTTACAACACCCTCTGACAGCGAGTCGAAGATGAGTTCCCGTGCGAGCGTCACCTTGGAAGCGACGGGTGCTGAGGCGTGGCTGGCATTCAGAGACCAGACGACTTCCCAGAGTCCTTGATCACCCTCGAAGTGGAGGGCGTCGATGAACGTTGCTCGCAGATCAGCGAGCGACGGGAGGGCATCGGTCATGCGCACAGAATGCCCATTCTGGAGCTACCACGCTGCGCCACCCCAGCGTGACCGAAGCACCCCTGAGCGTCGTCGCAGACTGAAGCACCCCGGGTTGCTTCAGGCCGTAAGCATCCTGAGCGACACAGGCCGACGGCGTCCAGCGAGGCCGGACATCCAACCTGCTTCGTTGGAAAAAGGAACCGTATGAGATGATACGGACACTTCAGGCGGGGGATGATGGTGCGCTGGCAAGGAAAGCGGTCTCGGTCGCTCGCGGCATGCGTACTGCTATTGGCGATCGGGCTGCTTGCCTCCGCGTGTGTTCCGGAACCGCCGCCGCCCGTAACACCAATCCAGGCGCCCCCACCTCCGCCGAAACCGGCATGGGAATTCGACCGTGGCTTCGCGACCAACGGGTTGCTTCGCATCAGTTCACCCGTCGACGTACCCCCGGATGATGCCGGGTGGGCCAACGTCGGCGACGCGGCCACGCTCTCCGACGGCTCGTTGGTATTTCTCGCTGGCCTTGAAGGTGCGGCCCCACAACTCGTGCGGGTGACGTCGACGGGTGTTATCGATACCGCCTTCAAGGCGAACGTGTCACCACACCTCAGTGACCTCGCTGGGGCGCCAGCCTTGACCGTTACGTCCGACGACCACATTGTGATCGCAGGACGTCTCGGTTTCTGCGGGTACGTGATCCGGCGGTTCGCATCCAACGGCACACTCGACACCAGCTTCGGTGCGGCGGGGTCGGTCCCGCTGGGCGACCCCGAGGCCTGTCACACCGCGGCATTGTCCGTCGATTCCACCAACCGGATCGTGCTGCTCTACTACGCCGACATTCCCTCCAGCGGAACCGACCGATGCCGCGCCGTCCGGATCAACGTCAACGGCACAATCGACAGCACGTGGAGCAACGCCGCAACCAACGCGCTCATCAACATTCCGTACGCGCAATCGGTATCCGCGTTCTGTCGACAGACAGTGCCGCTCGCCGATGGACGAACCCTCATCGTCGCTGGTGTGACCGTGGCACGTTTGAACGTCAACGGAACACTCGACGCCACCTACGACTCTGGAGGCGCGGTCATCACCTCGGAGTCTTACGGCGATGGCATCAAATCAGCTGCGCTCGTCTTCAACGACGCTCTCGTCATCGGGACTGATCGCTACGACGGCGACCAAGGATGGCGATACTCCCTGTCGCGGCTAACGAAGAACGGGTCAATCGATCAGACATTCGGCCTCGGGGGACGCAGTCGTATCGGCTTCGGTGACCTCCGCCCTGACGTCACCATGGGCGCCCCGAACTACGACCGAATCAGCCGCGTGTTGCCCCTCCCCGCAGGCCGCCTCGCCGCCATTGGGTACTCAACTGACGGCATCGGGATCGTTCTCCTCGACGCCAACGGCAACCTCAACACCGGCCTCGCCGACGCGGGACGCCTCGTCATCAAAGGTTCCGAGCTTGCCGTTCCGGGATGGAGCATCTCGTTCAACACCGCCGCCGTGGCACCGTCGGGCGACATCTACGCCGTCATCACCAGGAACGACAACTTCAGCCCTATCACCATCGTCCACTTCCGCTTGATCGCATCCTAAAACGCCTCCGACGCGCGACCGTGACCACATCCCGCTTGAACTCCGGAGGGAACTTCTTGGGCATCGGAACATCCTTGCCGCGGAGCCACGATCCACGAAGGAGACGTCAACCAAACCCGAGCCAGACCCATCGTCCCGCTGACCAGTTCCGCCACCAGCACATCCTGGCTGCTCGAGATGCATGCCGCCACGACACCCAAGCGTTCGGGAATGTCTCTGGAGATGGTCTCGGATCGAAACCCCCGAGAGGTGGCTGCCGGGCTGAAGCGCCCCGGGATTGGTGACTGCTCCTTCTCTTGAGAGGATGGAGCATGCCGTCACTTCCGAAGGGGCAACGACACCCGGCCGAGCTGCGCGAACGTGCGGTCAGGTTGGTGTTCGAGCACCAAGATGAGTATCCGTCGCAGTGGAAGGCGATCGAGTCGATCGCCCAGAAGCTCGACATCAACCGTGAGACGCTGCGCGTGTGGGTGCGACGGGCTGAGTCGACGATGGCCGCCGGCCGGGCCTGACGACCGATGAACGGGCCCGGATGAAGGAGCTCGAGCGGGAGAACCGCGAGCTACGCCGTGCGAACGAGATATTGAAGGCGGCGTCGGCTTTCTTCGGGGCGGAGCTCGACCGCCAGTCCAAGAGGTAGTCGCGTTCATCGACGCGCACAGGGAACGGTTCGGGGTCGAGTCGATCTGCAGGGTCCTCTCCGAGCACGGTTGTGGGATCGCCCCGAACACCTACTGGGCGGCGAAGAAGCGGCCGCCCTCCGTGCGGGCGTTGCGCGACGAGGCGCTCAAGGTCGAGATCCAGCGGGTCTACGACACGAACATGTTCGTGTATGGCGCGGCGAAGATCTGGGCGCAGCTCAACGACGAGGACATCCCGGTCGCGCGTTGCACGGTCGAGCGGTTGATGCGAGAGATGGGCCTCGTCGGGAACCGGCGAGGGAAGGCCTGGACGGTCACGACCGACAGTGAGCACGGCTTCGCCCGCCCGGCTGACCTCGTGGACCGCGAGTTCGCCGCGACGGCACCGAACCGGCTGCGGGTCGCGGACATCACCTACGTCAAGACCCACTCCGGCTGGGTCTACCTGGCGTTCGTGATCGACGTGTTCTCCCGCATGGTCGTCGGCTGGCAAGCGTCACGCTCGTTGCGTTCCGACCTCGCGCTCGACGCGCTCGAGATGGCGATCTGGAACCGTCAACGCACCGGCGCC